>JAKEEP010000050.1 GCA_022616475.1 Phycisphaerales bacterium
ACGAAGCATCGAACTGTACGAGCGCCACTCGGCAATCATGCATAGGTCATCCTTCCTAAACAGACTCACGCGTGTGAGATTGAGGCCGGCTGGTTGTGTCGACAGCGATGCGGTGGAACTGCCGGCGCCTTGCGGAACATGACGCGAGGGTCAAATCGCTTTCGGGGCTCTCAAGCTTGGCGAGCGCCAAGGCGAGCGAGGCGTTGCAGGCGGCCGGGCTCGTTGGCGCTCAGATTGGGGTCCTGCGAGAGAAGGTGATGAGCGGCCGCGAAATGGTGCGCGGCTTCGGCCGGTCGATCGAGAGCCAGAAGGCACTCGCCGAGTTCCTCGGCGATGTAGCCATCGGAATTGCTCGATCGCTGGGCGTCGGCCGCAAGCGATTGCTGAATCGCGATTGCTTCGGCGACGCGGCCGAGCGAGCGAAGGGCGCGGGCGACGCACCAGTGGGCGATTCGATTCTCGCGCGGCTTGTTTTGTTGGGCTCGAAGGTCCAGGGCCTTCTGGAAGTGGGCGAGAGCGGCTGAGAAATCGCCTTGGTCGTGGAAGGTCCAGCCGATGTTGTTGTGAAGTGATGCGAGCCACTGGCGGGCGCGGGGATCGGAAGATTGCTCGGCGAGGCCGACAGCCTTGAGGTTCCAGCTCATCGCCTGGTCGGGCGGCGAAACGATGGCGATCATGTGTGCGGCGTCGACGGCGAGTGTGTCGAGGCTGGCGGCGAGCGAGGCTTGCCAGGCTTTCTCAAAGAGAGGCAGGGCATTGCCTTTGTCCCGCGACGAGTTGAAGATGCGGCCGCGCTCGAGGAGACAGCGAACACGGGCCGCAACGAGAGATTCATCACCGTGATGCGCTGCCAGCGCGTGCTCAACACGATCAAGCGTTGCATGTGCCTGCTCGAATCTGCGCTGCAAACCTTGCGCGCGGGCAAGCTGAGTAGTGACCTCCAGAACTGCGGCTTCATCCTCCGGGCTCGACGGCAGATCGACAGCCCGTTGAAATCGCTTCTCGGTTTTGCTCGGATCGTCGAATTCCCACTCTCGGTCGATCAGGTCCTGAATCGATGTTCCGCGGACGTACTTCCAGAAGTATTCGTTGGATCGACTGTTATGGAAGTCGCATTCGCGCTGCATCAGGAAAATCGGCTATCGCGCAGAACCATGAACATTCACGCAGAAGCCACGGCCCTCATCGGTGATTAGAGTTGGCGGCTTCGCCTTACGCAGCCTTGGTGCGTTTTGGCCGCGGCATGGGAATGAACTCAGGTTTGGCGGTCGGACGAGGAATAGCTTGCCCTTGGTCCTTCATATCTTGAATGTGCAGTGAGATTGCCTCCTTGATCAGGCGTCGGACCTGGCGCGATGTTCGGCCAGCGGCGACGCACCCAGGCAGATCCGGCACAAATGCGCCGTAGCTCGTTGGACCCTTTTCGATTATGACGAGGTATTTCATGGCGCCGATCATTTTAGCCCCGCTTGCCTCAAGATTGAGTTCATCGTGCCGGGCGGAATATCCATGGATGGTTTGCCGGCGATGGTGACGGTTCCACGCTTGCTCGAATGATGGAACTGGCGATGATCGCCCTTGGTTCGAACAGGGAACCATCCGTCGGATTCGATCAGCTTAATCGCATCACGAACTTTCATCGGCTTATTTAAGCGGCGCCGCGGGCTTTCACATCGCCGGCGAATCCGAGTTGGACCAGGTGGGCGAGGGGGCCGTGGGGCTTGGCGGTTTCGCGGATCAGCCGCCGGCGTGCGCGCGGGTTGGCGTAGGAGTTGAAGACCATTGCCTTGATGGTGGCGAGCATGCCGCCGAAGGTGCTGAAGGTGTGGTTGACGGCGGTAGGCTCGTAACCGCAGTGGACCATGCAGTTGGCGCACTTGGGATTGCCCGAGGAGTGGCCGTAGTTGTCCCAATCGGTGTGGTTGAGCAGCTCATCGAAGGTGTCGTAGTAGCCTTCCTGCAGGAGATAGCAGGGTTTTTGCCAGCCGAAGATGTTGAAGCAGGGGTTGCCCCAGGGGGTGCACTCGTATTCGCGTTTCCCCATGAGAAACTCGAGAAAGAGGGGCGATTGGTTGAACTTCCAGCGCCTCTTTCCATCGTTCCTGTTGGAAAGGATCATTTCGAAGAGCTGGTTGGTCTTGCGACGCTTGAGGAAGCTCTGCTGATCGGGGGCTTTCTCGTAGGCGTAGCCGGGGCTGACCATCATGCCTTCGACGCCAAGCTCCATCATTTCATCGAAGAAGGCCCGAACGGAGTTGGGGTCAGCCCCCTCAAAGAGGGTGGTATTGGTGGTGACTCGGAAGCCCAGTTGGACAGCGAGACGGATGCCTTCGGCAGCCTTTTCGTAGGTGCCTTCGCGGCATACGGCGAAGTCATGGTGCTCGGCCTGGCCGTCCATATGCACCGAGAAGGTCAGGTACTTGCTCGGCTTAAACCACCCAGCTTCAAGCTTCTCCTTCAGCAGGATTGCGTTGGTGCACAGGTAGATGTACTTGCGGCGCTTGATGAGCTCAGTGACCAGTTCCCTTATGAATGGATAGAGAAGCGGTTCGCCGCCAGGAATGGAGACCATTGGCGCGCCGCATTCATCGACGGCGGCGAGGGCCGTTTGGAGCGGCATGTCTTTCTTGAGGATATGGGCCGGATACTGGATCTTGCCGCAGCCGGCGCAGGCGAGGTTGCAGCGGAAGAGTGGCTCGAGCATCAACACCAGGGGATAGCGCGTGCGTCGACGCAGGCGCTGGCCCACGACGTAGGTAGCAACGGTCCACATTTGTGAGATGGGTACAGCCATGGTGTCGCTTACGAGAAACTCCGCGTATCACTCATTCACGCGCGGCGGCAATGCATCGACCAAAGGGTCCAACCAGCGTTGGAGTTATCGGCGGGAAGCTTACACCAGTTAGCGAATGCTTGCACCAATTGACGAAGAAATGCCGGTCTTGCTGAGGCCGGACGGTCAAACCCAAACCGAATTGGGAGTCTTTTTTTGGTGGCGGCGCGATCCAGCCGGATGTGCCTTTCGTAGCAACCTCGCATGACTGTTTTGCCGCTTCAACTAGGCAGCTTTTTTCCCGCCGGTTTCGGGGCAATTGGCCCGATCAGACGGGGCAAACGACGGCCTGAGGCCAGCGCCAAGCGTATGATCCAATCCGGACAGGATGCGGCTGATGTTCGGCTGCTGACGGAGCGCGAATTGGATCAACGAAGCGATGAATTACTGTTGGAGGCTTACCTGGCAGGGGACCGGGCGGCGTTTACCAGGCTCATGGGGCGGTACAACAACGAGCTGTTGCATTTTCTGACGCGGTTTCTGGGCTCGCGGGCCGCAGCCGATGATGTTTTTCAGGAAACGTTCCTTCAGATTCATCTCTCGGCCGACACGTTCGACCCAGAGCGGCGGTTCAAGCCCTGGCTGTTCACGATCGCGGCCAACAAGGCGCGCGACTATCACCGCAAGCACAACCGCTGGAGCGCGGTGTCGCTGTCGGCTTCGATCGACAGCGACGGAGAGGGCGAGCGGTTTGTGGATTTGCTGCAAGCGGAGATTCCGAACCCGGACATGCCGCTGCTGGACGCCGAGCGAAGCAAGCTGGTGAAGAAGGCGGTGGATTCGCTGCCGGTGCACCTGCGTGAGATTCTTTTATTGAGCTATTTTCAGCGATTGAGCTATAACCAGATCGCTGATTCCCTGGAGATTCCATTGGGCACGGTCAAGAGCCGGCTGCACACGGCGGTGGCGGCGTTCGCTCGTGCCTGGAAAAGCGCCCGCGATCAGGATCATGATGAGATGCAGGATCAGGATGGCGGCGTAACGGATGAGAAGATCAAATGAACTCGAACAACCAGAACAATGATTTCAAGCTTGAGCTTTGCGGCGAAGATCAGCGAGCGCTGGATGCGTTGATGGACGCAGGTTTTGACCGAAAGACCGCGGAGGGCTCAGCGCGGGCCGACCGCCGGCGCGTTGATGCGGTAGCCAACCTGCTGGGATTGCTGAAAGACTATCCGGTTGAAGACGCCGAGCCGACGCTGGTGCACGCGACGCTGGCGCGAATCGATCGGCATGAAGACGAAGCGGCTCAGCGACTGTCGTTTGAGGCGAGATTGTCCCGCCAGGGCGGCGATCGAGCGGGGCGGCGAATCGCGGTGCCGAACTTCATCACGGTGGCGGCGGTCTTGCTCATCGGCGTGAGCGTGCTGTGGCCGATCATCACCACCATGCGGCAGCATTCAGTTGACGCCAATTGCGCCAACAATCTGCGCCTGATGGGCTACGCGTTCAGCAACTACGCCGCTGACAACAACGATTCGATGCCGATGGCGATCGCCGGCTCTTCGCTCAGCTGGGATCGGTTCAGCAACATCGTGAACCTCGATCCCCTGGTGAAGGGGAATTACTGCGAGGCGGGGCATTTGGATTGCCCGGGTCACGCGCATCATGTTGCGCAAGGCGGCCATGGAGGGCCGAGCTACAGCTATCGGTGGTTTGTGCCGGGCTCGAGCACGGGATGGGGAACCGGGCCTCGCATCACGGTGGTGCTGGGCGATCTGAATCCGGTGATGGAGGCGGCACGTTCGGGGAACTTCATTCCACCGCTGTCGATCACGATCAATCATGCCGGACGCGGACAGAACGTGCTGGCCAACGATGGGGCGACGATGTGGCTGGAGCAGCCGCTGATCAGCGGCGGCGACAACATCTGGCTGCCCAAGGGGGCCGATCGGCTGCAGACCGGGGAGCGACCAATGGATGTGATCGACGTGTTCTTGGCGCATTGAGAGTGAAGCGAAATTGTTTGGACCAAGGCGGCTGATAAAAGCCGCCTTCTTCTTGCGCGCCAAGAAACGACTTGATGCGAGGTTGGCACTTTGGACTTGTGTGTGCACCGATAACGTTCGACGTACATATATGGTCGCTCTCCCCGAACAGTCGGGAGAGACGTTTTTCGGGAGCCACACGATGACCAGACGACCCAGTCCGTCAACGAGCAAGCCGGTCAAGTCACGACGTCGAGCCAACCACAGCGCCAACGGAAGGGTGAAGCCTGCTTCGGTTTCACGGCGTAGCGCGCGGAAGGGAATGTCCAGTCGCGGCCGTGCGCACTCCAATGGCCACGCCGGGCGCAACGGCCAAGTGAGAGTGAAGGCCAGCAAGTCGAGCAAGCTCAATCTGAAAGCCGCGATGGGCGTGATTGCCGCTGCGGCCTCTGGCCTGGCCCATTCGGCGGAGACGATCAAGCATCAAGCCGCTGAGAAGTTCACGGCCATCCTGGAGAAGAGCAAGCGGTCGCTTTCGCACATTCGATCGCAAGCGGCCAAGACATTCGGCGCGGGTACGAAGCCCGGCGCAAGCCGAGCCTCGGGCCGGCGAGCGAGGGGTGTGTCATCGAATAACGGCAACGGCCATGCTTCTCAAGGCGCGCCGTCGAGTGTACCGACAGCCATCGCGAGCGCTTCGGCCGACTGATCGAACTGAATCGGTGGCCCGATCGGCTTCAAGGCATCGAATCGCTGCGGTGTCCGCCTGGCGGTCAACGCGTCCGGCCGATGCGTCGGCTGGTAATCTGTTTTGATGCTGACGGTGGCATTGCTGCTGGCGATGGTTTCATTCGCGACGTTTGTCGCGGAAACTTTTTTGTATTTCGGGTTCGTCAAGTGGTATTACGGGGCGGGGCCGGCGCTCAACAGCCAGTGCTGGCAAACACGTGCGAGCCGGCAAGAGGTGGTGGAGGCCATCGATTCGGCACGCAAGCGACGAGGGAAAGAGAGGCTGAAACTGGCGTCGAAGCGGCGGGCGGGTGATGTGTTCCTGCTTCGGTTCCGTTGGTGGGATTTGAGCATCTGGTCTCGGGTGATGGTGCGGGTGGTTGAAGGCCCCGGGTCGCATGGGGCGGTGATTGGTTATGAGGTAAGGCCGTTCGTGAGCCCGGCGATGGTTGCGTTGAGCGTTCTTCTATTCTTCGAGTCGAGCCGGCTGCAACTGTTGACGGTTGGGTACTTTCTGGTGGTCGTGCTGATGTATGCGATCGGGCTGTGGTGGGAACTGCGAAAGCTGCGGGGGCTGGAGCCGCTTCGCCGGGAGTTGGCGGGATTGGGACTGGCCGTATGCGCCAAGTGCGGGTATGACCGGTTCGGGTTGCAACCGGAGGCGGTGTGTCCGGAGTGCGGGGCGCCCGGCTGAGCGTGGTTTTAGACGTTTTAGACAAAATGTCTAAACAGCGGCTTGACTCGGGGCCGATAGTTAGACAAAATGTCTAAGTGCGGGTGATCCGCCTGAGGCTCTTGCGCGAGTTCTGGGAGCGTTTTCCGGATGCGCAGCGACCTTTGCGGCAATGGTACAAAACCGCAAGGCTTGCCGAGTGGTCGAGTCTGCAGGATGTTCGAAGGGATTATCCGCACGCAGACGGCGTTGCGGTTCACGGCAGCGGGACATTGACCGTGTTCAATATATGCGGGAACAGGTATCGGCTCGTTGTGCGAATCAGGTACGACTACCAACTTGTGAATGTCCGACGAGTTCTGACGCATCGCGAATATGACGACGGCAGATGGAAGGAGTGACCGACATGGCGACAGCCTTTTCAGTTCGATTGAAGAAAACCACGAAGCTGGCCCGCCGCTTTGAGGATCTAGTTCACATGATGGCGCCACAGGCGATCGCCGACGAGATTGAACATGAGAGAACGGTCGAGGTGATCGATCGGCTGATGGCAGCGGGAAGATTGACCAAAGACCAAGAGCGCTACCTGGAGACCTTGGTTCAACTGGTTGAGGTGTATGAGGCCGCGCATCATGAGATTGATACGTCGGACCTGAGCGGCCTTGATACGCTGAAACACTTGATGGACGAAAACCAAATGAGCGCCTCGGACCTGGCACGCGTTTTGGATGTGCATGTAAGCATGGGGTCGAAGATCCTGAAGGGCGAGAGAGCGCTCACAGTCGAGCACTTGAAGAAGCTCTCGATACGGTTCAAGGTCGGAGCTGATGCTTTCATTGACTAAGAACGAGATTGGCTACGGGCGATAGAGCGGCACGGAGCAATACCGTGGGCGCAAAAAAACCGCCCCCTGAGGGCGGTTGAGTGCGGCGAAGTAGTGCTTGGGAATCAGTGACCGGAGCGTGAGCCGGTGGCGCCGGCGGAGCCGCCGGGCTTGCGGGTGAAGGCGATCTCCATCATCTTGAATTCCTTGTTGGTCTTGGGATCGATCGTAAACATCTCAAGGGTCTTGGAATCCTTGCCGGTGGAGCGCTCGATCTCGCGCATGGTGAGCGGCTTCTTGGTTTGAGGACAGGTGTAGGCGTATTTCCAGTTGAGTGTCTGGTCGGCGGATGAGAGCTCGCCGATGCCTTGCATGATCGCGGTGCCGCAGTTGGAAATCCAACTGGACTGGAATTTCTGTGTCGTGTTGTCGAAGCCGTAGATTCCGAAGCCGTTGAAGGGGCCGGGCATGCCGGGCATTTCGCCAGTCATTTCGCCCTTGATGAAGCGGCCATCCATGATGGGGGTGATGATGTAGGTGCAGGTGCCGCTGCTCGGTTGGGCGCCGGGGGCCATCCACATGGTGGTCTTGCCCTGCCAGGTGCCGACCGATTGCGCGAGGAAGGCGTGGTTTTCGCCGACTTTGCCGGCTGCTTCGCACGCCTGCATGCAAGCTTGCATGTCGGCCTCGGTCCAGCCTGGAGGGAGTGGGATCGCGCCTGTTGGAGGCGCATCTTTGGAGGGAGTGGTGGCTTTGCCCGGGGGCGCCGGCGGCGCGGTCTTAACCGGATCGCGAGTTTGAGCGACGGCGATCGAAGCGCTGAGCGCAGCGAGGGCGATGAGGGGAAGAACGATACGGCGGGTCATCTTGATCTCCTTTTCATGAAAAAGTTCGAGCGATTGTTTGAGCGATTTGAGCGTCTGAATTTGCGCGCCGGCAAGAGGCGGGGGCGGCGCGGTAAACCGGGGTAGTATAACGGCAAACCGCCCGAAACAGATGTACCGGCGATACCGTCCAAACCTCTGGAAATGATGTTCAGGCGTCCGAGGGGCCGCGTGTGCTGCCCATCGCTGGTTGGCGCCCGATGAGCTGATACGATGTGGAGGGCGATGTTTCGAGCTTTCGAGGAGCTTTTCATGCGCGTTAATGCGGTCGGTGTCATCGGGTTGCTGGCGTGTGCGTTGGGCATGGCTTGTGCGGGAGGGTGCGCGGCATCGAGGACCGACGCGTCGGCGTCGCCGGGCATGATGAACGGGCCGAATACCGTTGAGTTCAAGGTTGAGGGAATGGCCTGCGGCAACTGCGCCAAAGAGATCGCGCACGAGTTGGAGGAAGTGGAAGGGGTTTGCGCGGCATCGATTGATTTCGACAAGGCGACGGCGCGGGTGGCGCTCGATCCCGATCGGCCGGCGATCATGGAGCAATTGCATGCGGCGGTCGCGAAGTGGCGCAAGGAGCACTTTGGGCTGCAGGAGGATCCGAATTGCCTTGATCCGAAGCGGCGGCAGGAGATCAAGAGCGGGGGGGTGACGTATGCGGCGGTGCCGTGCCGGCTCTGCGCGGCCGATCAGCCGGTGGCGCTGCCGGCTTTTTTTACCGTTTTTTGGAATGAGTGGTTCGAGCCGGCAGTTGAACCTTGCCAGCAGACTTAAGCTAGCGATCTGAACACGGGAGAAGGGGCGCGTGAACGTCCGGCATTTCGGGGGCGTACGTCTTGTGCTTGAGGGGACAATCTGACGCGGGCGAGGAGTCGGGGTCAGAGAGTTCGAAGAGGGTTGATCGTCTTGAATCACTCCGGTGAGCCAACTGGTTTTGCGGTGCCGCGTGCGAGAGCAAAACCTCGCCTGCACCTGATCTATTTTGCGTTGGCTGCCTTCGACCTGCTGGCGGTGCTGCTGGGGCTGTACTTGATCGATCGGATCACGAATATCCAGGTGCATTCGGCTCAGACCAACCAGGTTTGGGGAGCGCGGATGGACAACTATGTGGCGCTGATGCAACTGGCGGGCGATGTGAGCGCGCCGGGCAACGATGTGTTTGCCAGCCGGAATGTCGACCGAGAGCGGGCGCGTCTTCTGGTGGGTCACGAGACATTCGAGCAGCGGGTGGAGGCGTTGCGGCAGGAATTGGTTGAAGATGTGGAGCCGGCGCTGCGAAACCCGTTGCTGGAGCTCTTCGATGCCGTGGACAAATCCATGGACCAGATGGTTGGCGAGGCCCAGCAGGTCATGCACCAGCTTGACCTGGGTGACCCCGATCGCGCCGGCGAACGTATGGCGGCCATGGACCACAAGTACGTGCAGCTGGTCGGGCAGCTTGGAAAGCTTGGTTTGTTGGTGCGCGAGCAACAGCGCGAGGAGTTCGATCAGCAGACCGCTGCGGCGCTGAATTGGCGGCGCTTGGAGTACATGGTTGCCGGGCTGGTGGTGATCATGATTTTTGGGATCACCTGGTACGGGCTCCTGCTCACCAAGCGGCTTCGCGAGTCGGCGCGAGCGACTGAGGAACATTTGCGTTTGATCGATCGGATGGCGGCGCTGGGAACGCTTTCGGCAGGGCTGGGGCACGACATGGGGAACCTGCTGATGCCGGCCAAGGCGCGACTGGAGGCTCTGTCGAGGCGAGGAGTCGACCCCGAGATGCAACAGCACGTCGATGGCATTGGAAAGTCGCTCGACTACCTGCAGAATTTGTCGAGCAGCCTGAGACTCCTGGTGATCGATCCAGCCTCGTCGAGCCTATCTGAGGATGAGGTCGGTCTGGCGAAGTGGTGGGAGGAAGTCTCGCTGCTGATGAAGAACGCACTGCCGCGCAAGACCATCTTGAGCGCGGACATTTCTGATCGATTGCCCCGAGTTCGAATTCAGCGGCACCAGTTGACGCAGGCGGTGTTCAATCTCGTTCAGAATGCCGGGGATGCGCTGCGTGGTCATCGGCAGGGAACGGTCAGGGTGGTCGCGAAGGAGTCGGATCAAGGCGCGTGCGTCGAGCTCAGTGTGTCTGACGACGGCCCAGGGATGAGGGCGGATGTAAAGCAGCGATGCTTGGAGCCGTTCTTTTCGACCAAGGGCAAGGCGATTTCAACGGGGATGGGCTTGGCGCTGGTTCACGAGATCGTGCAACGGTCGGGTGGCACGCTGGACGTGGCCTCCGAAGAGGGACATGGGGCAACGTTTACGATGACGCTGAGTGCGTGCGGCACGGAAGTTGTCGAGCGGCGCGGCGAAGCGCGGCCAAGGGCGTTTGTGTCACTTCAAGACACGCGCATGGGCGCGTATATCGCGTCGGTCTTTCAATCGTTGAATTTTGAGGTTGCCATGGGTGAGATGGGAGAGTCGGATCAGAGCGCTTCGGTGTGGGTTGCCGATGCCGAGTCAGCGACTCCGAGCCGCCTTCAGGAGCTTCTGGAGCGGGAGGGGCAGTGTCACGTCGTGCTCTGGGGAAATGGAACAACGATGAAGGATGAGCGGCTGATCCAGTTGGACAGCGGGACGCGGCCGACGGAGGTTCGCGCGCGGTTGAGCGAGTTGGCGGACCGGTGGCGGTTGATGACGGCGTGATGGCGGCGCCGACCAACGCGAACGCGTTCGGGCAGCGTTTTTGACTGGGGCGGTGGGTTTGCTATGCTGTTGGCCCCGGCTTCGGAGCTGAAGAGCCGGGTTTTTCGTCGGACTCAGCACAGAAACCAGACAGCCGGGCTCTGCCGGTGCAGTGAGCATCATCATGGGAAAGTTCAAGCCACACAAGGGATTGTTGAAACGGATCCGGATCACCAAGTCCGGCAAGATCAAGTGCCGGACGGCTAACGGAAGCCATTTGCGCAGCGGCAAGGGGGCCGAGCGATTGCGCGGGATGCGGCAGGCGCGGTACATGGGAAGCTATGGTGTGTTGAAGCGAGTGCGGCACTTGCTGGGGCGGTCGGTCAAGCCCGCGCGGCCGGCGGAGAATGCGGAAACAAAAGTCTGACGAGTCGCAGGGCTTGTCGGAGTTGTCGTATTATTGAATCGCTGACCGGGACTAAAGCGGTCGCCTGATCTCAGAGGGCGACACCCCGTATCGGCCCATGCAGGAGTTGTTGTCATGCCTCGTGCACGAAAAGGCGCTGCTCGCACACAATCACGCAGGAGATTGCTTCGAGAGGCGCGCGGGTATTTCGGAACCAAACATCGGCATAAGCAGCAGGCGAAGGTCGCGGTCATGCGCGCGGGGCGCAAGGCGTTCATCGACCGGCGATTGCGGCGGCGCGATTTCCGCGCGCTGTGGATCACGCGCATTACTGCGGCGTGCCGGATGCGTTCGACGCGCTACAGCCGATTCATCAACGGGATTCAGCAAGCCGGTGTTTTGCTGAATCGGAAAATGCTCAGCCAGATCGCGATTGACGATCCCAAGACGTTTGACCGGTTGGTGGAGATGGCGGGGGAAAGCGCCCCGGCAACGAAGGGTTAGGCGTTCACGCGCTCGGATCGGCACCGGTCGGTCCTTCGGACCCCGGAAACGACCCGTGACACCCCCATCGTGAGGACGTTGAACGCTTCGAACTGACGCTGAGCGGTCGCGAATTTCGGCAAATGAACTTGCTGGAAAACGCGCGGGGTTCTGCCGAAGAATACGTCATGATCAAACGCAAGACTTCTTCTGGCTCAGTCAAGACGGGCACGCGGCTGAACGGAGTTGTGGCGTTTTTGGGGCAGGTGGTTGCGAACTATCGGCATACGGGGGCGGTGATGCCGTCGTCGGGGCTGCTGGCGCGGGCAATGACGCGATCGCTGCGCGAGCATACGGGGTCCAAGCGATTGCTTGAGGTTGGGCCGGGCACGGGCGCCTTTACGAGTTTCATCTTGAAATCACTCAAGCGCGGCGATGAGCTGCACCTGGTGGAGATCAATCCGGCGTTCGCGCGGCACCTCGAGAAGAAACTGCTGGGTCCGTTCCGCAAGGCGCATCCCGGCATCGTTGTGAAGCTGTATTGCGAGCCGATCGAGTCGGCGGCGATCGAGGGAACGTTCGACTACATCGTTTGCGGCTTGCCGTTCAACAACTTTCCACCGGTGGTGGTGCGGGCGATCTTCCGGCGTTTGCTGGAGCTGCTGAATCGCGGCGGCGAGCTGGCGTATTTCGAGTACGCCGGCGTGCGGGTGATGAAGGGGTCGATCGTGGACAAGGAAGGGCGGCGGAAGCTCAAGCAAATTCACATGGTGAATCGAGTGCTGAGCCGGCGGCATCAAGGCGAGCGGGAATTGGTGCTGGGGAATGTTCCGCCAGCGGTGGCGGTGCGGCTGACAAGGTAGAAAGTCCAAATAGCCAAATTCCAAAGTGTAAGGGAGGCCGATCGGGTGCGCGCTTCGGCCGCTATGTTTTGGACTTTGGATATTTGATCATTTGGACTTTACAATTGCCGCGTGGCGTTTATCAATGAGAACTATCTGAAGCTGCAGGCGGGGTATTTGTTTCCGGAGATCGGCCGGCGTGTCGAAGCATTTGCGAAAACGCATCCGAGCACTGGCAAGCGGATCATTCGGTGCGGCATTGGGGATGTGACCGAACCGTTGCCGGCGGCGGCGATCGCGGCGATGCACCGGGCGGTCGATGAACTGGGCAGGCGCGAGACGTTTCGGGGTTACCCGCCGCCGACGGGGTATGAGTTTCTGCGGAATGCGATCGTGAAGACCGATTTCGCGGACTTTGGGTTGAAGATCGAGGCTGACGAGATCTTCGTGTCGGATGGCTCCAAGGGCGATTGCGGCGCGATCCTGGACATTCTGGGCGCCCCCGGAAGCAACCGAATCGGCATCACCGATCCGGTCTATCCGGTGTACGTGGATACAAACGTGATGGCGGGCCACACCGGGCCCGTGAACAACGCCGGCGCCTATGAAGGGTTGACGTATCTGCCATGCACGGCCGAGAACGGGTTTGTGCCGGCTGTGCCCAAGGAGAAGCTCGAGGTCGTTTACCTGTGCTATCCCAACAATCCGACGGGAGCGATGATCAACAGAGATCAGTTGACGGCATGGGTGAAGTATGCGCTGGCGAACGACGCGATCATTCTCTACGACGTGGCGTACCAGGCGTACATCAAGGACCCCGGAAAAGACCTCCCGCGGTCGATCTACGAATTTGATGGCGCGCGGCGGTGTGCGGTGGAGTTCCACAGCTTCTCCAAGGATGGTGGATTCACGGGTGTGAGGTGCGGGTACACGGTGGTGCCGAAGGAATTGAACGGGACGACGCGCGGGGGGGAGAAAATGCCCCTGCACGGCCTGTGGACGCGTCGGTGGTCAACCAAGTCCAACGGCGTCAGTTATCCGGTGCAGCGGGCGGCGGAGGCCCTCTACTCGCCCGAGGGGCGAAAGCAGATCAAGGGGCTGATCGACCACTACATGGGCAACGCGAAGATTCTGCGCGAGGGGTGCCAGTCCATGGGCCTGGAGGTGTACGGCGGGGTGAACGCTCCCTACGTGTGGGTGGCCTGCCCGGATGGGCTTTCCAGCTGGGTAATGTTTGACCGAATGCTGGAGCAGGCGAACGTAGTTATCACCCCCGGCAGCGGTTTTGGAAGTCAGGGGGAGGGGTATTTCCGAATCTCGGCGTTTAACAGCCGCGAAAATGTCGAAGAAGTTGTGCAGCGTTTGAAGGCGCTGACGTTGCAACCGGCGTGATGTAATCGATATTGATCGTAACGATAGAGGGTGTTTTCCCAGGTGCGTTACGCATGTCCCTGTTGCGGTTATTTGACACTGTCCAAGTCAGTGCTTGGGACATATGAGCTATGCCCTGTCTGCTATTGGGAAGACGACTGGCAGCAGTCGCAGAATCCCGACCAGAATACCGGCGCCAACCAGGTCAGCCTCAATCGTGCGAAGTTGAACTTCCGGCTGTGTGGTGCATCGGAAGAGCGATTCATCGGGAACGTGCGCCGGCCCAAGGAAAACGAGCGGCCGCGCGAGAAGGAGAAGCCGCGCGAGGAAGTGGTCGCCGTTGCCGTGGTGACCGAGGAAGCGGAAGAGACGAAAACCACCCGCGAGGTTGAGCGGAATGGAGCGGAACGGTCCGGGCGCGCCGAAAAGGTTGTCGTTGAGGCCCCGCCTCCGCCACCCGCGCCAAGCCGCGAAGCCGACCGCAAGCCGATTGAGCTTTCCGCGGTCCGAGACGCAGTGGCGCGCATCGCG
Organism: Phycisphaerales bacterium; assembly: GCA_022616475.1. Taxonomy (GTDB): domain Bacteria; phylum Planctomycetota; class Phycisphaerae; order Phycisphaerales; family SM1A02; genus JAKEEP01. The sequence continues at coordinate 14,159 of JAKEEP010000050.1, forward strand.
CCCTTTGCGCATGTGACTCCGGTGGTGAGCTCATCGTACATGGACTCACTGGTTGGCCGGGCCCTGTTTTTCAAATGCGAGACGTTCCAGAAGGTTGGTGCGTTCAAGTTCCGCGGGGCGTGCAACGCGGTGATGAAGTTGCCCGCGGATGTGGCCAAACGCGGCGTGGTGACGCACAGCTCTGGAAATCACGCCCAGGCGCTGGCCCTGGCGGCCAAGCTGCGCGGAATCCAGGCGCACATCGTGATGCCCAATACCTCGCCGATCATCAAATGCCGCGCCGTTGAGGGCTATGGCGGGCGCGTGGTGCTATGCGATCCAACTCAAGCCGCGCGAGAGGCCGCGGCAGCCGAGGTGGTTGACGAGACTGGCGGGACGCTCATCCCGCCGTACAACCATCCAGACATCATCGCGGGCCAGGGCACTGTGGCGCTCGAATTGCTCGAACAGCTCACGCCGCCGGGCGTTGATGCGATCATCGCGCCGATCGGCGGCGGCGGGTTGATCAGCGGAATCTGCATTGCCGCACACGGGATGAACAAAAAGATCAAGGTGATCGCGGCCGAGCCGGCCGGCGCCGATGACGCGGCGCGCTCGAAGGCAAGCGGCCAACTGCTTCAACAGACTTCACCCAAGACGATGGCCGATGGCTTGCTCACGAGCATGGGCGATTTGACCTGGCCGATCGTGCGCGATCACGTCGATCGGGTGATCACCGTGAGCGAGGATCGGATTGCGGCGGCGATGCGCCTGGTTTTCGAGCGAATGAAGCTCGTGATTGAGCCCAGCGCGGCGGTGGCGGTGGCGGCGGTTTTGTCGGATGAGTTCAAGACCGTTCCAGGCATTCGCCGTGCAGCCATCGTATTGAGCGGCGGCAACGTCGACCTCGAGCGGCTGCCCTGGTGAGGATCGATTTCCTTGAGCGTGGGCGAGGGCGGCACATCGTTGGCCGTCAAGAAATAATTCATTTCCGAGTCGGGAGAAGCATGATCGTTCTCGTCAGCAGGTCGCGGCGGCGCCGAATCGTCGGGCATGGTCGAGCGCTGGGTGAGGCGATCGGCGCCGCGCGAGCTTGGCGTGCTGGGTTTGGATGAGGAGTCTTGTCTGGCGCGGTAGATGGTGCAGCCCAAGAGCGCGGCGAGAAACGCGGCGTGCACGGTCCAGAAGCCGGGGTTGATGGTGGCAAGGTACATCACGCCGAGCATCCACCAGGCGGACCAGCCCATGAGGAAGTCGTGGCCGTACCTTCGCGCGCGATGGGCTGGGAGAAGGGTTGCGATGTTGGCGGCCGCCAAGGCGAGAATCTCCAGCCAGAGCAGCGCTGTGCCGAAGAATCCTGAGTAGGTCAGGCCCCAGATGGAATGGTGTTCGCCGCCGGCGGATGTGCCGTAGACCCATCCTGTCCCATTTGCGGCCAGAGCCAGCCAGAGCAAGGGGAACAGGCTCCCGAGGGCAAAGAGCCAGGCTCCTCCCAGGGCCAGGCGATGGAAATCGCTTTTCCAGTCGGGAAAGAGGGAGAGGAGGCGGCGTTTGAGGTTCATGTGGGATTGTTGGGAATGAAGGCAGCACGTTTTCAAAGGAATGAAGACCGAAACAGCTACCCGAAAAAGGTGCCAGGCACCATTTTTCCTACGAGCAAGGTGCAGGCTGTCTGGATAGAAAATGGTGCCTGGCACCTTTTTCCGCAGGAGCAGTTCCGGCGTGATGTACACTCAATCGAATGAGGTTGGTTGCGTCAATTCTGGCAATGATTGCGGCATGCGCAGGGTGCCGGTCCACTGACGTTGATCTTGCGGGGTCGCTGTCGCTTTCCGATGCGCATGGTCGAATGCACCAGCCGCTAGGGCCAAATGGGCAGCAAGCGACGGTGATTGTCTTCATCGCCAAAGACTGCCCGATCGCAAACGGCTACGCGCCTGAGATCAACCGAATCGTCGGCGCTTACTCCGGCGCGGCGTTCTTTTTGGTCTATGCCGATCCGAAGACGCAGCCCGACGATGTGCGAGCGCATGCATCACAGTTCGGGTTCGAATGTCCGGTGCTGCTCGATCCGGAGCAAGCGCTGGTGCGGAGGGTTGGCGCCAGCGTGACGCCGGAGGCGGCGGTGTTCGACGGCCGAGGTGAGCTTGCATATCGGGGGCGAATCGATGATTCGTACACCGATTACGGCAAGAAGCGGGCCATGCCGTCGCAGCGCGATTTGCGCCAGGCGATCGAAGCAGTTCTGGGAGGCGAGCCTGTGAGGGAGGCGCGCACGAAGGCGATCGGCTGCCCGATCGCGCGCGTGAAGTGACATGGGCCCGATCGCCTTCTTGACAGCGCTGGTGTGGATGCAGACGGGAGAGTCCCCCAAGCGGGCGCTCTTATCAGAACCGCAATGGAACGACGTTGAGCCGATCATCGCTGCGCATTGCGGCGAATGTCATCGGCCGGGGGGAGTTGGGCCGTTTTCGCTGCTGACGTTTGAGGATGTGAAGAAGCGCGGGGGGCAGATCACGGCGGTGACGAAGTCGCGATATATGCCGCCGTGGCTGCCGATGCATGGCGATGACTTGCCGGAGCTGGTCGGCAAGCGTGGGTTGAGCAACCAGCAGATCGAGTCGATTGGCGCGTGGGTGAAGGCAGGCGCTTCCGAGGGCGATCGCACCGCCGTAGCGGCGCCCCCGGAAGCGCCCGCGCCGGAAGCGCCCCCGCCAAATGAAGACACGAAGTGGCCGCTCGGCGAGCCGGACTTGATTCTGAAGCTGGATCAGCCGTTCGAATTGCAGGCCGAGGGGCTGGATGTGGTGCACACGTTCTTGTTCCGCAACGACACGATGCAGGATGCGTTCATCGGAGCGGTCGATGTGCGGTGCAGCAATCCTCAGGCGATCCATCACGCCTCGTTCTCGGTGGATCAAACCGGGCGTGCTCGGATGCTCGATAAGGGTGATCCGCGGCCGGGATACCCGACCATGGGCGACATCGGGTTGAACCTGGCGGCGAGTCATGGGATTTGGAGTGTTGGGTCGAATGCGGGCGTGAAGCGCGAGCAGGCGTTGCTTCCGGCGGGCGTTGCTCGGCCGTTTCTGGTCGATTCTGATTTGGTTGCCGAAGTGCACTTCAAGCCGACGGGCAAGGTCGAGCGGCTTGATCTGGAGATTGGCGTGTACTTGAAGAACGAGCAGATCACGAGGTTTCCCACGGCGATCACGCTTGGCTCGTTCGCGATCGACATTCCCGTGGGAGAGAAGTCGTACATGGTTCGTGATTCTTTTGTCGCGCCGGTGGATTCGCAGCTGTTGGGTGTTGCGCCGCGGGCGCACTATGTGTGCAAGAAGATGATGGTGCGCGCGATCTTGCCCGATGGGGAAACGAAGCTGCTGCTGCGGATCGACGATTGGGATTTCAATTGGCTGCAGGAGTTTCGCTTTGCGGCGCCGGTGTGCCTCCCGGAAGGCACGCGGATGGAGATGGAGTTTGAGTACGACAACTCGGCCGAAAATCCGAGGAACCCGAACCATCCGCCACGACCGGTGAGAGACGGGTATCGGCCGACGGAGGAGATGGGGTTGCTGTTTCTGTATTTGGTGCCGGAGCAGCGGGGGGACTTTGCCAAGTTGGAGGAGGCGAAGGAGGGGAAGTTGCGGGAGATGATGGAGAGGGCAAGGAAGCAGCGCGGAGCGCCGTGAGAGTGCATGCTTGACGTGCAGGCACGGCAATCGTATAGTGCATGCATGAAGCGGCGACCCAAGAAACCTTGCAGATCGCGGCAATACACGCTCCGGGCAGTCCCAGCGGAGGTCGATCGTGCCCTGCGCGAGCAGGCCAGCAGGCAGAGGCGCAGCTTGAACGATGTGGCATTGGAAGCTCTGGCCCGCGGTGCGGGAGTCAACGGCGCCAAACAGAAGGTTCGCGATCTCGATTATTTGATTGGCACGTGGGTCGAAGATCCCGGGTTTGACAAGGCGATCGCGGAGCAGGACCAGGTGGAGCCTGAAATGTGGCGTTGAGGATCGCGTTCGATGTCAATCGATACAGCGATCTGGCCCGAGGCGTCGAGCCGGTTGTTGAAGCCTTCGAGAGTGCTCATGAAGTCTGGATGCCTTTTGTGGTGCTCGCCGAGCTGCGTGTCGGCTTCCGGCGGGGGACGCGCCAGGACCAGAATGAGCGATTGCTTCAAACGTTCCTGAAAGAGCAAGGCGTGGCGGTTCTCCTCGCTGATGAGGCTACAACGCACGTGTACGCAGAGCTACATACCGCGCTTCGTCAGCGCGGTACGCCGATTCCCACCAACGATCTCTGGATCGCCGCTCTGGTCATCCAACACGATTTGGTTCTGCTTACGCGCGATGAGCATTTCAGGGTGGTGCCGCGCCTGCGGCTGATGTGAAGTGAAGGCCAACCTCATGGAACTGGCATGAACGAGTACGTCCTGCAATACCCGGACCGAATGTGGATCGCTGGACTGACTCTGAGTGGTTTCGGGGCATTCCTATCGCTTTGTCCATGGTTGTTCAAACCGGCTGGCGGCTCACCGCGTCATGCGCCGCTCATCGTGGCTCTCACGATCGTTGTGGTCGCCATTTCCGTGGTGTTTTCGCTGTACCTGATAGCCCTGGTGCGCAAGCACCGCGTGCGCATCGATGACCATGCAATCGAGTTCCGCTACGTGTTCGGGGGGGAGTACATCCCATTGTCAGAGGTCGAGGAAGTGACATACGCGATTCTCAAGGCCAAGAGGCCTTTTGGTCGTTCCGGGCATGTGAGGTCGTTCATTGTTCATGCGCGCGGCCGCGAGCATGGCATCAGTCCGTGGCTCGTGGAGAGTGCCAGGCGCCTCTCCGTTGCCGACGTTATTCGGGCTGCAATTCCACGCGAAAAGCAGCCTGATATGGACCGTTATCCACCTCGATCCGAGCTAGGCTAGGTCTTCACCGGTACTTTGTCGCGCTCCGAACGCCGGCGCTTGAGCTCGGCGTCGATGAAGCCTTCGATGTTGCCATCAAGCACGTGTTGGGGATTCATCACCTCAAAGTTGGTTCGGTGGTCTTTGACGCGATTGTCGTAGAAAACGTAACTTCGAATCTGCGCGCCCCAGTCGCGCTCGACCTTGCCGCCGGTGGCGGCGTCGAGCTCGGCTTGGCGCTTTTCTTCCTCGATCTGCTCGAGCTTGGCCTGGATGATGCTGAGGGCCTGCTTGCGGTTCTGGCCCTGGTCGCGATAGGTGCTGGAAACGACCATGATGCCGGTGGGGATGTGCACCACGCGAACAGCCGAAGCGACCTTGTTGACGTTCTGGCCGCCGGGGCCGCTGGCGCGCACGAACGGCGTGATTTCGAGTTCGGTGGCGGGAATCACCAGATCGGTCTCTTCGAACTCCGGAATGACATCCACGGTGGCGAAGCTGGTCTGCCGCTTCTTCTGAGCGTTGAAGGGGCTGACGCGGGCCAGCCGGTGCGTGCCGCGCTCGGCGGACATGTAGCCGTAGGCCATGTGCCCCTTGACGCGGTAGACGGCCTCGCCCAATCCAACTTCGGTGCCGGGGTTGCGGTTGATCTCTTCGACCTTCCACTCCAAGCGCTCCCAGTAGTGCAGGTACATGCGCTCGAGCATTTGGGCCCAGTCGTTGGCCTCGGTGCCCCCGGCGCCGGCTTGGATCGTGACAAAGCAGCTTCGATGATCGTGCTTGCCGTTGAGCAGCGAGAGCAACTCGACCTTGTCCATGCGGCCGGAAAGGTGAAAGAGCTGGTTGTCGATTTCTTCGAGCAGCTCGCGATCGTTGCCTTCGCGCGCCAGCTCGTAGCCGACCTTGGCGTCTTCGAAGTCGGCAATCACAACACCAAGCGCCTCGATCTGCGTCTTGATGAGCTTGAACTCTTCGATGGTTTGCTGGGCGGCCTTCTGGTTTGACCAGAAGTCGGGCGCGTTCATACGTTCTTGAAGGGCATCGCGCTTGAGGGTCTTGTTGTCGTAGTCAAAGAGAGTCGCGGATGGTTAAGATCCGCGCCTCGAGATCATCGATGATGGGTTGGTGTGCGTCGTAATGCATGAGGCGAATCATATACAGGAAGGCGATCGGCCGTCGCTTCGACGAAGCGACGGACCGATCGCGATGAGTTAGGGCAAATCGAAAACGAGGGCCTCGGCATCGCTGGTTGTGTTCAGCTCGATCCGCGATTCGCCGCTCAGGGCGGCGGCATCGCCTCGTGCCAGAGGTTTGCCGTTGACCGAGAGGTCGCCGCGGACGACTTGGACCCAGGCGTTGCGGCCGGGCTTGAGCTCGTGGAGGACCGATTGGTTGCGGGCAAGATTGGTCGCGTAGATCTCGGCGTCCTGGCCGATGGTGGTCGAGCCATCGCGGCCGTCAGGTGAAGCGACCAGACGCATCTGGTTCGCTCGGACGCTGACGGGGAACGCCTTCTGCTCGTAGCTGGGCGTGGCGCCGCGCTGGCGGGGCAGCAGCCAGATCTGATACAGATGGACCGGGTCGGTTTTCGACGGGTTGAACTCGCTGTGGAGGATTCCCGTGCCGGCGGTCATGCGCTGGACTTCGCCTGGGCGCAGGACCTCGCTGTGGCCCATGGAATCGCGGTGCTGAAGCGCGCCCTCGAGGACGTAGGTGACGATCTCCATATCGCGGTGGGGATGCATGCCGAAGCCCTGGCCGGGCGCGACGCGGTCCTCGTTGATAACGCGCAGGGCGCTGAAGCCCATGTGGTTGGGGTCGTTGTAGTTGCCGAAGGAGAAGGTGTGATAGGTATCGAGCCAGCCATGGTTGAAATGGCCGCGGTCGGTTGATTTGCGGATGTTGATCATGGAGAAACAACAGCGATGTGAGCGCGAGTATTTCGCGCGCGAGAGTGGGAGACCAGGTGTTAGGCCAACGGGTGAACGGGTGGCAGCGGTGAGACGGTGAGGCGGTGCAGCGGTAGGGGGTGAGAGGGAGGTTTGCGCGCGGATTTGCGGGAGAGGGATTAGTTGGCGCGCGCAAGAGTGCACGTTTGGAGTCTCGGGGGGAAGGATGCGAGTGTATTTGACCCAAATGGGGATGATTCCACGGGAGTGAGGACAAGTTTCAGGTTCCGAGTTCCGAGTTCTGAGTTCTGAATGCTGACCACGTAAGAGCGCAAGGAGGGCGCGAACGAGCCCTCTACCCTTGGGCCGAGGGCGCGTTTGGCGCGCGCGCCGGAGGTCGTGTTTTTGCGCGGGGCTGGAAATGAAGGGGAAAATGATTTGCGATTTTGGGGATTTTGTGTTTTGTGTTCCGTCACTTTTGTGCGCGCTGAGCAGCCGCCGCCGAAGAAGGTTCCAGGAACCATTTCTGGCAGACGTCTTGACGCACACGGTGTTGGACGCAGGAAATGGTTCCTGGAACCTTTTCGGTAGAGCAGTTCAGAACGAGAAGTGGCCTTCGCGGGTGAAGTCGGAGATTTTTTTTCGGCCGGAGGGGATTTCGCGTTCGCGGAGTTCGGGTGGGAGGGTGTCGGGGTCGCCGGGTTGGCCGATGGCGACCATGGCTTCGACATCGTAATCGTCGGGGACGCTGAGGGATTGGCGGGCCTTATTGCGATCGAAGCCGGCCATGCCGTGGACGACGATGCCGATGGCCGCGCCTTGAAGCGCGAGGTTTTCGAACGATGCGCCGCTGTCGAAGGTGTGGACGGGGTTCGGCTTGCCGTTCCTGGTGAACGTCTTCTTGGAGAGAATGACCACCAGGACCGCAGCGTTCTTGCACCAGACCTGGTTGCCCGGAGCCAGTAGATCGAAGAAAGTCTGCCAGTGCGGGCCGGTGCGTTTGGCGTAGAGGTAGCGCCACTCCTGTTCGTTGTTGGTCGACGGCGCCCAGCGGGCCGCCTCCAACAAGCGATTCAGATCGCTGTCTGCTATCGGCTGGCCTGTCATCGCGCGCGGCGACCAGCGCTGGAGAAACAGCGTCTCGATGGGGTGGTCGGCCTTGCGATGTTGGAGCGGGTCGGGGAGTTTGGCCATGATTTGAGTTCTGGGTTCTGAGTTCTGAGTTCTGAGTTCTGAGTGCTGAGTGCTGAGTGCTGAGTGGGGTTTCGGGAGTTCGAGGTCAGGGTGATTTGCCGGCGATGCCGCGGAAGGTGAAGCGGCCGGGGCCGATGAGGGCGAGGCCGGCGAGCATGACGGCGAGGGTGAGGGGGTATTCCATGCCCTTTGGGCCAGAGAAGCTATCGGGATGGACCCTTATCACAGCGACGAGCATGACGAAGATGGCAGGAATAACGGCGATGCGCATGCCGTTGCCGACCAGCAGGAACACTCCTGCGCCGAATTCAGCCAGAGCTGCGGCCCAAGCGGCAATGGTTGGGAGAGGAATACCGAGGTTGCTCAGGTTCTCAGCAAACTTCATGATTCCATCGCCGCCAAAGATTCCAAAGAGTTTCTGCGAGCCGTGGAAAAGAAACACCACTGCGAGCATGAGGCGCATCAGCAGCAGGCCGAGGTCGGCGAGGTTGATTCGATTACCGTCTGTCATAGGCAGTCCCTTTCGACAAGGTTGGCTCAATTCGGTTGGTCAGATCGATCAGGCGCCATGATGATGCATTGGGCGATGGAGTTTTGCCAGTCGGAGGCGTGCCGAATTGGGACTTGAGCGGACTGAGCGGCGATTCGGGCTCAACTGGAAACCGTCAAGTTATCCCCAGTCTCCACGGCGGTGCGCGGTCGACTATCCTTCCACGATCATGCGAATTTCCGATCGAGCGAACTCAATCAAGCCGTCGGCCACGCTGGCGGTGGATGCACGCGTGAAGGCGATGCGGGCCCAAGGGGTGGATGTGATCGGCTTTGGCGCGGGCGAGCCGGACTTTGACACGCCCGAACCGATCAAGCAGGCGGCGATCGAGGCGCTGAAGGCGGGCAAGACCAAGTACGCCGCGACCGAAGGCGATCCCGCGGCCCGCGCGGCGATTGCGGCGAAGCTGAAACGCGACAACGGGATTGAGTGCGATCCGAGCGGGGCCGACATCATCATTAATGTTGGGGCCAAGCACTCGATCTATCTGGCGCTGCAGTGCCTCTTGGATGTGGGAAAGGGACAAGAGGTGATTCTGCCAACGCCGGCGTGGGTGAGCTATCGGCCGATGGTTGAGCTGGCGGGTGGAAGGGTGGTGGAAGTGGCGGGAGCGATTGGGAACGATTTCAAGATCACGCCGAAGCAGTTGGAAAAAGCGATCACGGCGCGCACCAGCGCGATGATCATCAACTCGCCATCGAATCCGTGCGGGACGATGTATTCGCCGGAGGAGTTGAAGGCGTTGGCGGCGGTGCTGGAGAAGCATTCAGACATCACGATTCTCACTGATGAGATTTATGAGAAGTTGATTTACAGCGATGTGAAGCACTTTTCGCTGGGGTCGATTCCCGCGATTGCGCAGCGTGTGGTGACGATCAACGGCATGAGCAAGGCGTACGCGATGACGGGCTGGCGGATTGGGTATGCGTGTTGCCCGGGCGCCCCCGGAACCCCCGGAATTGGGTCAGACTTGATCAAGGCGATGGCGAAGTTGCAAGGGCAGATGACCAGCAACATCACGAGCTTTGTCTACCCGGCGATTGTGCAGGCGCTGACGCAGTGCTACACATCGGTGGAGAAGATGCGCGTGAAGTTTGCGGAGCGCGCGGAGTTAATCTATGGCAAGATCAAGGCGATGCCAGGACTGAAGTGCCCCAAGCCGACGGGGGCGTTCTATGTGTTTCCGGATGTGAGCGCGCATTTCGGGAAAGTTTCGCCGGGCGGGAAGAAAGTGGAGTCGGCGCTGAGTTTCGCCGAGGCGTTGCTGGAGGATGCGAAGGTGGCGGTGGTGCCGGGCGAGGATTTTGGCGAGTGTGCGCGGAATCACGTGCGATTGAGTTTTGCGTGCTCGAACGAGAACATTGTGGAAGGGTGCGCGCGGATGAGCGAGTGGCTGAAGCGGTTGCAGTGAAAAGGTGCCAGGCGCCTTTTTCGGAAAAACCTGTTGAGCGGCAGCGACCTCTTTCCAGAAAAAGGTTCCTGGAACCTTTTTGGTCAGCGAGCCGCGGGCTGCGTGGCGGGCTGCGACGGCTTGGGGGCCTTGCCAGCGAGCGCGGCTTCGATGGCGGTGATCATCTCTTCTGAGTCGGGCGCGGTCTTGGATCGCCAGCGGTTGATGATGTTGCCCTGGCGGTCGATGAGGAACTTCTCGAAGTTCCATTTCACTTCGCCGGCGAAGTTGGGGTCGGTGTCGGTTGAAGTCAGGTGCTTGTAGAGCGGGTGCTGGTCGGGACCCTTGACGACGATCTTGGAGAACATTTCGAATTCGACGCCGTAGTTTTTCTTGCAGAAATCGGCGATCTGTTCGTTGGTGCCGGGTTCCTGCTGGCCGAACTCGTTGGCCGGGAAGCCGAGGATGGCGAGCCCTTTGTCGGCGTACTTTTCGTGCAGCGCCTGGAGGGATTTGTACTGGGGCGTGTAGCCGCACTTGCTGGCGGTGTTGACCATCATCACGACCTTGCCCTGGTACTTGGAGAGCTTGACGGGTTTGCCATCGAGGCTGTTCATGGTGAAGTTGAGGACGGGTGGCACTGTGTTCTCCTTGTCAGTTTCATTGAAGGCAAGAAGCGCGATCGAGGCGATTGCGAGGAACGCGAGGGCGAAAACAGTGAGACGGCTGAGCATGGGAGTTCCTCTCAAAGCATACTCGTTGCAGGAATACTAGAACCTATCAAGAGACGCTGCCCGCCCTCACTCCCGCCCTCTCCCAGGGGAGAGGGAGTTTTGGCCTACGACGAGTGAGGCAACGTGACGGCTGAGACACTAACGATTCCCTCAGCGCGGCGGAGTTTCGCCAGAAGGTCGGGTGGCGGAGTAGCGTCGAGCTTTAGAATCATCATTGCGATCTGGCCTGCTCTGTCGGGCGATGGTTTTCGGCCGATCACCATTTCGGCGATGTTGACGTTGGCATCGCCGAAGAGCTTGCCGACCAGACCAATTCGCCCGGGGCGATCGTTGTTGGTGAGCAGGACCATGTGGCCGGCGGGCACCATGTCCATGCCGTAGCCATCGAGATGGGTGATGCGGGGCAAGCCATCGGCGTAGATCGCGCCTTCGACGCGATGGGCGCCGCGCTTGGTGGTGAGTTCGACGGCAATGCGGTCCTCGCCTTTGTCAGCGGCGATCGTGGTCGCGACATCGATGTGGCGCTGCTGGGCGATCATGGCGGCGTTGATGAGGGTGACGGGCTCATCGAGATTGCAGCGAAGGAGTTCGGCGAGCGCGTAGCGAGCAATCGTGTCAGCGCGGCCGGCGAGGGATTCGCCGCGCATGGTGAAGCGCACGGCTTGAAGGTCGAGCTCGTCGGCGGAAGCACAGACCAGGGCGATCATGCGCTGGGCGAGATCGACGAAGGATTTCTGGCGATCGGTGAGGTCCATGCGCAGGCCGCCGGCGTTGACTGCACCGTCAAGGCCTTCGCCACGCAGGTACATGAGCAGAGCCTTGCAGGCATCGACGGCGACGGCTTCCTGGGCTTCGACGGTTGAAGCGCCGAGGTGAGGGGTGAGCAGAATCTTGGGGTGTTTTCGAAGCGGGCTATCTTTGGCGAGGGGTTCGGGATCGAAGACGTCGAGGGCCGCGCCGCCGCACTGGCCGGAATCGATGGCCTGGATGAGCGCGGCCTCGTCGATGATGCCGCCGCGCGCCGCATTGACGATCAGCGTGCCCTTCTTGAGGCGCGCGAGGCGCTCGCGGTTGAGCATGTTGGTGGTTTGCTCGGTCTTGGGTACGTGGAAGCTGATGACATCCGAAAGAGGAAGGAGTTCATCGAACGAGCGGAGGAGGCGGACTGCGCCGTCGAGTGCGGACTCGGCATTGATCAGCGGGTCGTAGGCGATGACTTTCATGCCGAACGCCAGCGCGCGTCGGGCGAGGGTTTGGCCGATGCGGCCGAAGCCGACGATGCCGAGAGTCTTGCCATGAAGCTGCGATCCGATGAACTTGTTGCGATCCCAGCCGCCGGCAGCCATCGTCATATGCGCGGGGGCGATATTGCGGGCCAAGGTGATCATCAGCGCGAAGGCGTGCTCGGCGGTGGTGATGGTGCTGGCGGAGGCGGAGTTCATCACCGCGATGCCGTAGCGTGTGGCAGCGTCGAGGTCGATATTGTCAACGCCGACGCCGGCGCGGGCGACGGCCTTCAGGCGCGCGCCGGCGCGAGTCATCGTCTGCTTGATGACCGGCTCGGTGACCTGGGTTTCGGAACGCACGACCACACCGTCGTGGCCAGCGAGGGCGGCGATGAGATCATCGCCGGCGAGACCGGTCTTCGTCGTAACGTCAACTCCGCCCTGGCGGCGGAGGTAATCGGCGCCTTCGGGGGCGAGCTTGTCGGCGATGAGGATCTTGGCGTTCATGGGAGGAGGGCGATTTTCGGACGTTGCCGGGTGTTTGTCGAATGGAATGAGGGGGTTGGACGAGTCGGTGACTATCGTGGCGTCCTCAGCTTCCGGCGTGGTTCTCGCCAGGGCAGCGAGTACCACGCCACCCACGATAGTCCCCCCGGGCCCTCAACTTGAACGAATCGGGAGGAGGCTCTACACTGAACGATTCACAAACAGATTGAGATGATGATTTGAAAGGATTGCGCGACGAAAATGACGATCGCCGCTGAAGACAGGACGAAATTGATCACCGAGTACCGCCGGCACGAGAACGACAAGGGCTCGCCGGAGGTCCAGATTGCGATTCTTACCGCAAGGATCGGCGAACTGACCGAGCATTTGCGCGGCCACGTCAAGGACCACGCCGGACGGCGCGGGCTGGTGATGATGGTCGGCAAGCGGAACCGGCTGCTGCGCTATCTGGCCAGGACCGACCGCGACGGCTATCACGAGACGATCAAGCGGCTTGGACTTCGCAAGTAATTGACGAGCGCCCCAACGAGGGGCGCTCTTTTCTCCGCAGCCGGCCAACCACGGCGGCAGTGGGCAAGGGACAGAAATGAGTTATCAGTTGTCAGTTGTCAGTTGCCAGCATGGTTCGACAAATCTCGCAGCCACATGCTGACGACGGACAACTGTCAACCGACAACTGACAACTTTTTCTGTTTCTCGCCTTCTGCCTCTTAACGTTGCCGGCTGAATGACTCCGCACTCGCGCGGATGATGCGCGGTGCATCCATCAAAGGTAGAAGTTATGGCACATGTGATTGTTGAGCGGGAAGTGGGCGGGCGGCTGGTACGGTTTGAAACAGGAAAGATTGGGCGACTGGCGACGGCGTCGGTTGTGATTCACTATGCCGAATCGTCGGTTCTCACGGCGGTGGTGCGGGCCGAGCCGCGTCCGGGGATCGATTTCTTTCCCCTGACCTGCGATTACCGCGAGCGAATGGGCGCGGGCGGTAAATTCCCTGGTGGATTCCGCAAGCGCGAAGGCGCGCCCAACGAGAAGGAAACTCTCACCATGCGGATGATGGACCGGCCAATCCGGCCGCTCTTTCCCGATGGGTTCATCGATGAGGTGCAGATCCAAGCATTTCCCCTCAGCCACGATGGGCAGAACGATACCGACGTCTGGGCCTGCACGGGGGCCTCGGCTGCGTTGATGCTGAGTGATGCTCCCTTCGAGGGACCGGTGGCGACCGTGCGCATCGGCCGAATCATCACCGACGACGGCGAGCAGTTCGTGCTCAACCCCACGACCGCGCAGCTGGAGTTCTCGGATCTCGACATGGTGCTCTCTGGTCACGCTGACGGGGTCAACATGATCGAAGTGGGCGCGGCGGAAGTGGCTGACGAAGACATCCTGGCGGCGATCAAGTTTGGATATGAGGAAGGGATCAAGCCGTTGCTGGAGATGCAGCACGAGTTGGTTGAGAAGGCAGGGCGGCCGCCGGTTCGATTCGAGCCTGCGGGGCTGCCGTCTGAGGAAGTGATGGAAACGGTTCGGCGCGCGGCCGAGTCGCGACTGACGGAGCTTCGCAAGATCAAGGGAAAGCAAGAGCGTGGGAACGCGATTGATGAATTCCGCAAGCAGATTCTCGATCAGCATTTTGCTGTGCCCGAGGGGTTGCCCTATTCCGAGCATCTGAAGGCCGAGAAGTGGCGGAATGAAGCCAAGGAAGCGTTCAGCCTGCTGGAAAAGAAGATCACGCACAAGCTGGTCGCTCAGTATGGGATTCGCGCTGATGGGCGTGGGCTGACCGAAATTCGGCCGATCGACATTGAAGTTGGAATGTTTGCGCGGACGCACGGGTCGGCCTTGTTCCAGCGCGGCGAGACGCAATCGATCTGCACATGCGCGCTGGGGACGTCTCGGAACGAGCAAATCGTTGATGGTTTGTTGCCCGAGTACTCGAAAAAGTTCTATCTGCACTACAACTTCCCGCCGTTCAGCGTGGGCGAGGCGAGCCGGATCGGCGGCCCTGGTCGGCGCGAGATTGGCCACGGCGCGCTCGCCGAACGATCGCTCCTGGCGATTCTCCCCGATGTGGAGGAGTTCCCTTACACCATCCGCGTCGTGAGCGATATCACCGAATCCAACGGGTCAAGCTCGATGGCGTCGGTGTGCGGCGGGTGCCTTTCGATGATGGATGCGGGCGTGCCCATCAAGAACACGTGCGCGGGCATTTCGGTCGGCAGGTTCACTGATGAAGGCGGCAAGGTGATTCACGTCACCGACATCATCGGCGAAGAGGATTTCTTCGGCGAGATGGATTTCAAGGTCTCGGGCACGCGCGACGGCATTACGGGGATTCAGCTCGATCTGAAGGCGCGCGGCTTGTGGTTCGAGGAGATCGGGCAGATTTTCGCACAGGCCCGACAAGGTCGGTTGGAGATCATCCAGAAGATGGAAGCAGTCATCCCGGCGCCGCGAGCGGATTTGTCGAAGTACGCGCCGCGCATCATCACGGTGATGATCGATCCGGAGAAGATCGGCAAGCTGATCGGCCCCGGCGGCAAAACCATTCGCTCGATCCAGGAGCGCACCGGCGCGACGATCGATGTCGAAAACGACGGCACGGTCTACATCGCCGCGGTGGACGGCACGGCCGGCATGCAGGCCAAGGCCGAGGTCGAGGCGCTCGCTGCCGAGATCAAGGTCGGCAACGTGTACGAGGGCAAAGTGGTTTCGACCAAGGACTTCGGTGCGTTTGTGGAAATCGCCCCCGGAACCGATGGCATGGTGCACATCTCCGAGTTGGCCGATGGATATGTGAAGAATGTTGCCGACGTGGTGAAGATCGGCGATGTGATCAAGGTGAAGGTGATCAACGTTGATGACAACGGGCGGATCAAGCTGTCGCGCAAGGCGCTCATGAAGGAAACCGGCGACGGGGTTGTGCCGGCAAGCGGCGGTGAGCCTGTTGGAGCCGGCGCCCCCGCAACTGGAGGCGGGCATGGGCACGGCGGCGGCGACCGAGGCCACGGCGGCGGGCGCGGCCACGGCGGTGATCGCGGACACGGAGGCGGACGCGGCCACGGCGGCAAGGGCCGCGGTCGCGGACGAGATCGCGGCGGCGACCAAGGCGATCACGGCGGCGGACGAGACCGGCGCGACCACGAATAGGCGCGAACAATCGAAACTCTCACATAGCCCCGGGCATGCCCGGGGTTATTCTTTTCTCACGCGATGTCTCTTTCAGCGTGCCGCACTCAGGGCACCGCGGATGCATCAGAGCGTGAAGGTCGTATCCACCCTTGCTGCACAGGGGGTAACCCTCTGGCGAAAGGCGATTGGTGCGGATTTCCCGCATGTGCCGCACAAAGTCGATGCACGAACAGACCATCGCCGCCGTGATGAGTGCTGCCACAACGCACATGCCAATGATCGTGTCAGTACTGAGTTCCCCGCCAGCGGCGAATGTGAACATGCTTCGCAGAGATCGACCCGCGGTTGAACGCAGCATCAGAAAATCGGGCTATCGCGAGTCGAGCGCTTCAACGCTGCACCTGCTACCATAGTGCTTTGGAGTCTTGCAATGGCTGGCGGGAATGGTTGGCGAAAGCGAATCGTCGTGGATGCTGAAATCCACCACGGCGATCCATGCATCGCGGGAACGAGAGTTCCTGTAAGCTTGATTGTCGGCAGTGTCGCGGATGGCGATTCATTTGAACAGATCTTGCGAAGCTATCCCCAACTGAAGCGCGAAGACATTCAAGCGGCACTGCAATTCGCCGCTGAGGCGGTTAACCGCTTCGACATCGTGCCGACACCAAGACAAACAGGATAAGGCGATGGACTTCAAGGTGGATGAGGACCTACCGCTTGAAGTAGCGGAGATTCTGCGCGGTGCAGGTCACGATGCCCGAACCGTGGTTGAGCAGAAACTCGGTGGCGCCAAAGACGAGCAATTGTGGAAGATCGTTCAAAGCGAAAGCCGTTGCCTGGTTACCGCCGACAAGGGTGTAGCCAATGCAAAACTGCATCCTGCCGGCGATCATGCGGGAATTATCTTGTTCCGACTGCCGCGAGAGAATCGTGCCGGCTATGTTCGGCTTGCCCGGAGTTTGCTGTTGTCAGGAAAACTGGATACGGCAGCCGGCGCGATCGTTGTTGTAGGACCGGAGTCGATGAGAATACACCGCGCCTGACTCGCGCGGTATCGGCGTTTCGCTCACGTTTCATCCCGCGCATCGACGCCGGCTTGGGTCGCGGCTTGCAGGATCGCGGGCACTGCGTGGCGCATCAGGTCGCCGACGACAATGTTCCGAGCGCCGCCGGATTTCATCTGGAGGATGAACTTGTACTTGCGTTGATTGCCTCTGGAGCCGCGCTGGACATCTGAGACGTAGCGAAGGGAGTTGACTTCGGCGAAGCGGACCTCGTAGCGCGTGGGCGAGAACCAGAAGCCGGTGCGGCAGGTGAATCCCTGTTGATCGATCGC
>JAKEEP010000323.1 GCA_022616475.1 Phycisphaerales bacterium
GCCGACTTGGATCGCGCAGCTTTCGGTAATCTCGATGTTGTCGCGATCGACCGTGATCGTCGGCGGGGCTTGCCCGAGGAGAATTGCGAACAACCATTGCATGACCGTCAGCCTCTTGACGGGGCCGAGGACGGCCCGGCTCGCTGCATTGTAATCGTAAATCGTGAATCACAAATTGTAAATCGATTCACACCGCGACAACCTCGGCCGACTTCTTGCTCGACATCGCATCGATACGCTCAATATGCTTCTTGGTCATCTCTTCGATCTGGGCCTTTGCCTGCTTGCCCTGATCCTCCGAGAGCCGCGCGCTCTTGTCCTTCACCAGCGTCTCGACGTGCTTGATCGCATCGCGACGCTCATTTCGCACCGCCACTTTGGTGTCCTCTGCCATTTTCTTGACCTGCCCGACGAGCTGTTGCCGCCGCTCGGCTGAAGGCGCCGGAACGCTGATGCGGATTTGCGCGCCTTCGGACATTGGATTCAAGCCTAGGTCAGCTTTCTCGATCGCCTTGATGATGTCGGTCTTGATGCTCGGATCGAAGGGCTTGACCAGCAGTTGATTGGGCTCGGGAACGCTCACGGACGCGATGGCCTTCAGATCGGTCGGATTTCCGTAATAGTCGACTTTCACGTAGTCGATCAGGGCGGTCGTCGCGCGCCCGGTCCTCAGGCCGCGCAGCTCTTTCTCGTAGTGCTCGATCGACTTGTCCATCTTGGTCCTGCAACCGCTCACGATTTGTTCGAGTGTCATGGGCATGGCGATCACTCCAAACGGGAGAGTGTAAACGTCAAAATATCAAAACGTCAAAATGTCAAAATGGCCAGGGCCATGTGGGCGATTCAGCCATCGATGTCGGTCCCATTGACGTTTTCATCTTGACATCTAGTTGGTGACGAGCGTTCCCAACGTCTCGCCTTCAATCACTCGCTTGATATTGCCGGGCTTCTTGAAGTCGAAGACGATGACCGGCAGCTTGTTCTCCATGCACATGGCCAGCGCCGTCATGTCCATGACGCGCAGATTGCGTTCGATGGCTTGCGAAAAACTCAGCGTGTCGAAGCGAGTGGCCGTTGAGTCGGTCTTGGGATCGCCGGTGTACACGCCGTCGACTTTGGTCGCTTTCAAAAGAATATCGGCGTTAAGCTCGGCGCCGCGCAACGCGGCGCAGGTGTCGGTGGTGAAGAACGGATTGCCGGTGCCGGCGGCGAGGATCAAGACGCGCCCTTTCTCAAAGTGGCGCAGCGCCCGCGCCCGGACGAACCGCTCGGCCACAGCAGGTATGTCGATGGCGCTCATGAGCCGCGCCGCCTGACCCATCGACTCCACCGCCACTTTGAGCGCCATGCCATTGATCACCGTGCCCAGCATGCCCATGTAGTCAGCGGTCGATTGATCGACCTGGCGTTGCTTGGTCAAAACCGCGCCGCGGACGATGTTGCCACCGCCCACTACGACGGCCACCTGGGTGCCGCCCTTGGCTGCTTCCACGATTTCGCGCGCGATCACCGCCAGTTCCGCCGGGTCAATGCCGAACTGGCCCGGCTTGGCGAAGCTCTCGCCGCTGATTTTCAAAATGACCCGTCGGTAGTGAGGCGATGAGGCAGCGGTCATGGTTCATTCACGAAGCTGGCGCGAGAAAGCGGCGTCCGACATGCCAGTGATGTCGCACTGACTTTTTTCATTGGATCGGCGCATGGCGAGCCGGTCAAGCGCATAGAGAACATCGGCCGATAATCCATCGCTCCTATCATGTTCAGGCTGCATTCCGGCGATCTGGCCGGCAACCCGGCCCTCGCCACTCCGTATGGTCAAAAGATGATCGATCAAGCCCGCCAGCCGCAGCAGAACGCCGAATTCAGGGCCGCCATCGCCAAGCTCCAGGCGACGGTTCGCCGCATGGAGGCGCAGCGCGCCTACCACATCACCAGGCGTAACCGGCGGCTGCTCATCATCGGCTGCTCGCTCTCGCTGCTCTGCCACCTGGCCCTCATGGCCTATTTCAGCATGGTCCATCGGGCCGGACCGGGCTCGGGCGGCGGCTCGGTCGCAGCGAGTTTTCATTTGGCCATCCTCAACGAACAGGACCTGACGGAGGAGTTGGAGCTTACCGGATTCGACGAGCTGGCGGCCGAGCCGGCTGAGCCCGACCAACCTTCGGCGACGGCGCTCGAGCTTGATGTCTCTTCGCCTGCGATCGGTGCGGCCAGCGCCGCGCCAACCGCGATGCCCACGCTCGGCGCCACCGGTCAAGGCGCCGGCGGGGGAGCAGGTGTCGGCGACGGCGGCGGGGGGCTCGGCGGGCTGGGGCTCGGCGGCGGCGGTGGCGGGAACACCTCGTTCTTCGGCATTGGCGCCAAGGGCAGCCGATTCGCGTACATCGTCGATATCTCCGGCTCGATGGGCGAGAACCTCAAGCTCCGCATTGCGATTGGAGAGCTGTGCCGGTCGATCGAGGAGATTCCCGACTACTCGCAGTTCTACATCCTGCTCTTTTCGTATGATGCGGTGAAACCCCCCATGCAGAAAGGCTGGACGAAAGCACGCCGCTCAGTGGTGAAGCAGTTCACGACGTGGCTGCGGCAGGTTGAGCCGGGCGGCGGCACGCAGCCGCGATCCTCGTTCATGCACGTGTTCTCCCTCGAATCTCGACCGGAAATCATCTTCTTCCTGACCGATGGTCAGTTTCAGGACATCAGCGCCGAGGAGATCGCCGCGCTCAATTCCCGCGGCAAGAAGGTCATCATCAACACGATTCAATTCGGCGATCCCAACGGTCAGGAGGTGCTCAGGAAGATCGCTCAGGATTCGGGCGGGGTCTACCGCTTTGTCCCAACGGGGGGAATTCAATGATGGAGATGACTCTTCGCACAGCCGCGCTCGCGATCATGTTGTGTCAACCGCCAGTCGGGGCGGACGTTGTCGATCATCGGGGCGGCGATCCGCTTCAGGGCCGCGTTGTGAGAATCGATGATGGAGGCGTTGAGTTGGTGACCGCAACGGGGGTTCGGCACGCGATCGCATGGGATCGCGTGCGCGGGGTTGAGATGGCGCCTCGCGATCCGGATTTGGACAAATACAAAGCCGATGCGATGAATCTCTGGCGGGCTCGGACGCGGGTCGAGCGGCTGGATTTTGCGCTGGCGGAACCGCTGTTTGAGCGGCTGTTTGAGAAGTACCGAGGGCGGAAGCACGAGACCGCCTTAGTCGTTGCCGAGGGATTGCTGCGATGCCGCCTTGCTCGCCAGGCCAATGAATGGGCGATCATTCCGGCCTTGGAGGTCGCGCGGCTCCGACGAGCCGACATCACGACCGCGAGCTATTCCGCTCAGCCGGCGATTCTTGACGAAACGACTCTGTTATGCCCCGACCTTCCCCCGGCATGGCTTGATGCTTCAGCCTTGGTCAGCCTGGAACGCGACCTGGAAACGTACGATGCCCAAGGCGATTCAGTCATCGCCGAGCAGGCATCGCTCTATCGTCAGGCTGCGCGGTTTGCGCTTGGAATGAAGTCATCGGTCAGCGGCAAGGCGCCGTCACCTGATCATCCGGGCGCTGCGTTGCTGCGCCGGCTGGTCAATCTCGTATCGGCCGATGGCGCGGGGCGGGAAGCTGCCCGTCAATCATTACGCCGGGATGTTGGGTCCATGCCCAATTGGTCGGCAGCGTGGGGCCGCTATTTCGTCGGCCTTTCTCTGCTGAGCGAGTCCGATCCCGATCGGCGCGAGAATGGACTGGTCAACCTCGCGTATTTGCCGGCCAATTATGTCGCCGACCAGCCATACCTGGCCGCGCTGGCGCTCGACCAGCTGATTCGCACGTGCGATGCAAACGGCCAGTCGGCCGCGGCCGAATCTCTGCGAGCCGAGCTTGCCACACGATTCCCCAATCATCCCTCGGTCGCGCGCGGAACAATTGAACTAAAGCGACCTGCTTCCAGCAAGGAATCCTCATGATCGAATTCGACTTGTTGTTCGCGACGTTGGTGACCGAGCCGGCCGCCGGCCAGTCCACATCGGTCCTCAAGATGATTCAGTCGGCGGGCCTCGTCGGCTATGTGCTCATCGCCTTGAGCATTCTGGCGCTGACGATGGTCATCATGCACGTGGTTCAGATTCGCAAACGTGTGCTGGCGCCGCCGGCACAGCTCGATGTGCTTGACTCCTTGCTTGCCCAAGGCGATGTGGTTGCGGCACTCGAGTATTGCATGAACCCCGAGCACGATTCCTACCTGACCCGAATTCTCGCCGCCGGCCTTACGCGCTATCAGCGTTCGGCGTTCGGTGCGTTCGAAATCAAGAACGCGGTCGAAGAGGCAGGCGAAGAGCAGACGGCCAAGCTGTATCGATCGACGGATGTACTGGGCGTGATCGGCTCGATCGCTCCGCTCTTGGGATTGACCGGTACGGTCCTTGGAATCGTCGGCGCGTTCGAGACCCTCTCGGTCGGCGTTGCCCCCGATCACAAGGCGCTGGCGGCCAACATCAGTCTCGCGCTGGTAGCGACGCTGTTGGGCCTGATTCTGGCGATCCCTTGCATGGCGCTGTTCACGTATTTTCGCAACAGGATCGACGCGCTGGCCGGCGAGACCGGCGCCGAGCTCGAGCGACTGCTGCTGCACCTTGAATCAACGCAGCCTGCGCGCCCGGTTTCAGAGCCGGCGCGCCCGACTTTTGTTCCTCGCCCGGCTCCGATTCCACAGCCTGTCGCCGCGCCCAAGAACGCCTGACCAATGCGCTTCAACCGCCGACAAATGCAGCGCAACGACTTTGGAGTTGTCGTCACCTCGATGCTCGACATCAACTTCCTGCTCATCATGTTCTTCATGATGACTGCGCATTTTCAGCGGGAAACACACTCGCGATTGGCCCTTCCCCAGGAGGCCGGCGAGACGCAGCCTCAGCCCGACGAGGCCGGCCTGGTCATCAACATCACCCAGGCGGGCGACATCGTCGTGTCGGGCAAGACCATCAATCTGCAAGACCTTCGGGAGCTGGCTCAAGCCCAGGTGGCCAAGCTCGCGCAAGACAACCCCGCCGCGCTCAAGCTCATGGTGCGCGCCGACCGCAACGCCAACACCCAAGACCTGAACCGGGTCGTATCCATGCTGCGCGAGCTGGGCGTTGGGACCATTCGAATTGCCACGGAGGTTCCCATCTAATGCGAATCCGCGTCCCGCCAGCGCGACGGCGTCTTGACCGCATCACTGTGAATCTGGCCGCGATGATCGACGTGAGCTTTCTTCTGCTGTTCTATTTCATGGTCGCCACGATGCTGCAGGACCGAGAGACTCGCCTCAGCGCCGGCCTGCACACGCAATCGCCGGGCGC
>JAKEEP010000324.1 GCA_022616475.1 Phycisphaerales bacterium
CTGGGCACCCGCGCCAAGGTCTACTACATCAGCCAAGTCGCCACCAATCCACCGACGATCGTGCTGGTGGTAAACGATCCGAGGCTGTTTAAGGGGCAGTACGAGCGATACCTCCTCAATGAACTGCGCGAAGTGCTGCCGTATTCGGAGGTTCCAATCCAACTGATCTTCAAGAAGCGCCAGCGCATGACGCTCGAAGAGCTCAAGCATCGCGGCCGCGGACGGCGGGAGCGCAGCAATGAAAGTGACAAGCACCCTGCAGAAGTAGCCGACGAATCATTCGATTCAGATTCAGAAGACTGAACCCCGATATCTGGTATACTGCCCGCTTCATCGCGTTTGGAGCCGGCGATTGGGTCAGGCGGTTGCCGGTCGTAAAAACACTCCTGATGACATTCCGTTCAACCGGCAGACGGGCTTCAAGCCGGTCTGGAGCGCCCCTTGAACGCAGCCGCGCGATGATCTTTCTGCATGTCGATATTCACTCTTCCGGTATTTGAAGCCGATGCCGACCCGCATCACCGCTCAGCCATGAGCGATGACGAGGTGTACGCCCGGCTGGAGCCACCCAAGACCATCGTGGTCAAGTTCGGCTACCTCAAGTGGGTTGGCGAGTTCCCCCACGAGGGCACGGCCAAACCCGGCTGCGGGAGCAAGCTGGTGGCGCGAACCACGCGCGGCACCGAAATCGTCGAGATGCTGACGACCACCTGCTCGAACTCCGGTTGCGGCAAGTCGATCAGCCGGCGGGAAATGCTCGACTACATCGAGAACTCCGGCGGGCGGGATTATCCGTTTCATCAAAAGGGCCGGATTCTGCGGGTGGCCACCATCGAAGACCTCAACAAGCAATCGGGTCTGGAGGCGGTGAAGAAGGAGTGCGTGAAGGCGGCCAAGGCTCACATCCTCGAATTGGGATTGAAGATGAAGCTGGTCGAGGCCGAGCCGATCCTTGGCGGCGAGCAGATCACGTTCTATTACATGTCGGAAGAGCGAATCGACTTCCGCGATTTGGTCCAGCGCCTGGCGAGTCAGTTCCAGACTCGCATCGAGATGCGCCAGGTTGGAGCGCGGGATGAAGCGCGGCTGGTGGCCGATTACGAGCGGTGCGGTCAGCATTGCTGCTGCAAGAATTTCCTGAAGGTGCTCAAGCCGGTGTCGATGCGGTCGGCGAAAGTGCAGAAGGCGACGCTCGATCCATTGAAGATCTCGGGGCGATGCGGGCGTCTCATGTGTTGTCTGCGCTACGAAGATCAGACCTACAAGGAGTTGAAGGCGAACTTGCCATCGCGAAACAAGCGAGTGGGAACCAGCGAAGGGCCGGGCGTAGTGGTGGATTCCAAGATTCTGGTTCAGCTGGTCCTAGTGCGGCTGGAGCACAACTCCAAGGAAATCGCAGTGCCGGTGGAGGAGTTGATGGACCCGGACAAGTGCCCGCGGCCGCGCGATGGATCGAGTCACGAGGGCGGGCATCCGAGTTTTGAATCCGACCCGCTGCGCGGTCTGTCGGAGGAAGAACTGGAGGATCGCGCCGATCAAGGTCGTCGCTCATCTGGAAAGGATGACCGGCGAGGCCGGGGTCGGCGCTCACCCCAGCAGCGGCAGGAGGGGTATCGACGCCGCTCACAAGAACTGGAGCCCGACCATCAGACGCAACCCGACTCGGGTTCAGCGGCCCCTCCGCCGGCGGAAGCAGCGCCGAGCGGAACGCCGGGTCAGGCCGATGGCACGCAGCAGCCCAAGTCACGGCGTCGCAGGCGTCGCCGCCGTCGTCGCGGCGCTGGCGGCGGCGGACCTGACTCGGGCGCGGGCGGCGGACCCGATCCTGGCGGCAGCGGGCCGCCGAGTTCCGGTGGCGGCGACAGCGGCAGCGGATAAATTGCACGCACGTTCACTCTGCACTGGTCTGGGCTATCCCCCCGGCCAGTGGCGCCCGTGAACTTGAGCAGAGCCAGGCGAACTCCCGCGCGCGCACCATGGCGATTTGCCCTACGATCCCATCATGAGCGATGGCACGACTCAACCGCACCCCGAAAGCAGCATCATCGAAACGTTTCAGTCGCTCATCGTCGCGTTTGTGCTGGCGATGACCTTCCGCGGGTTTGTCACCGAGGGATTTGTCATTCCCACCGGCTCGATGGCTCCGACGCTTCTGGGCCAGCATCAGCTGGTCCATTCGGAGCAGACCGGCATCACCTTTCCCGTGGGTCTGGACCAGTCCGCCACCTCGCCGGGCAGGAATGTCGCCAACCTCATCACCGATCCGATGGTGGGCCCACAGTCCTTCGGCTCGGCGGGCTCCAATATTCCCCTGAATCGCCGCATGGGCGATCGAATCCTGGTGCTCAAGTGCCTGTACCCATTTGCGATGCCCAAGCGATTCGATGTCGTTGTTTTCAAGAACCCGACCGATCCGGTGGGGGAGGCGGCCAATTACATCAAGCGGCTGATCGGCCTGCCCAACGAGCAGATCTGGCTGGCCGACGGCGACGTCTTTGCGCGTCCCGAGGGCGAGGACGAATTTCACATCCAGCGAAAGCCCGAGCACGTGCAGCGCGCCGTTTGGCAGATGGTGCACCACAGCGACTATGTGCCGATCAATCCGGATCGGCTGATCGAGCAGACCGGGCGCCGCTACGAAGGGCTGCCATGGATGGGGGATTCCGAACATTGGAATTTCGATCGCCTGCGGCAGTACGAATGCACGACCGCCGACCCTGCGGTGTTGACCTGGGACAGCTCGCGCCGTCCGCTCACCGACTGGACACCCTACAACATGATGTCTCGTTCCCGGTACTCGCTCAATCTGGTGAGCGATGTGCGCATCTCGGCCGGCCTGGTGGCCAGGCAGGCAGGCTTGCGAACGACGCTGGAGATCGAAGCGCGGAGCCACCTGTTCCAGTTCATCGTGGCCGATGGAAAGGCGATGCTGCGCATGCGTCCGCTCAACGACCAGCTGGCGTGGGTCGAGGTCGAATCATCGGATGTGCACCTGCCCCAGCCGGGCAAGGTTTTCAATGTCGAGTTTTGGCACGTCGATCAGTCGATGCGGTTGTTCATCGATGGCGAGGAGGTGGTCGAGCCGCTGAACTACGACTGGCCGGCCGATGAGCGATTGCGCAACGCGACCGGAATGCTCGGGGCTCGCGGCGACGACTTGGTGCGGTTGCTCAAAAGCGATCCGGTGTCGCCGGCCCAGGTGCGGTGGCGCTTCGAAGGCTCGCCGGTCACGCTGCACCGGGTGCGGGTCGATCGCGATCTTTTCTACCGGCGCGATGCGCTGATGGATTCGCAGCAGCAGCAGAAGAACCCGCCATCCATCCTCGGACCTGCGTTTGGAACCAATCCCTTCGAGAAGTTGCGAGTGCCGGAGCAGGAAGGAACCTTGGAGAACGGCTGGCTGGATGAGGATCAGTTCATGATGTGCGGCGACAACAGCCAGGCGTCGCTCGACTCGCGCTTATGGGGCAACCCGCATCCGCTGGTGAAGGAACAGATCGATCCTTCGCCCTTCGTGGTCAATCGCAAGCTGCTGCTGGGCAAGGCGTGGGTGGTCTACTTCCCGGCGCCGTTCCCCCTTCGGAAAGGCGGCAATGCGGTGATTCCGGATTTCGGGCGGCTGCGGTTTATTCGGTAGTCGTAGATCGATCTGCTATGGGGCGGCAACGCCGAATTCTTCCGCGTCCTTCACGTGTCGCGACACCGCGGCGCTGCCGACGGTCTGGCCCAACTGCGCGCAGACCTCCTTGAGCGCGCCGATATTGCGATTGGCCAACTCCTGCCGGGAGACCGACTCGAGCTCCAACCAGACTTCGTCATTGATCGCCCAGGTCTCTATGGCCAGGACTTTGTTCCAGGAGCCCGGTTCTAGATGCGGGAACGGCTCGCGCACCCAACCTGAGACTCGCCCCTGGGCTGCCGCCTGCTCCTGGTCTCTGGCGGCGAAGGCCAAACCGGTCACTGGGTCCCC
>JAKEEP010000325.1 GCA_022616475.1 Phycisphaerales bacterium
AACAACTCCCTCTTGGACTCTCCCCCTGCATGTTTTCCCATCTTCCACCCCTGCCCCTTCCCGCGAGCCAAAAACGATGGTCCTTCGCAAAAACTAATCCTTCCATGGCAAACGCGCGCGCAAAAACTAATCCCCTTCTGGAGAATCTTGCGCGCTGTTCCCTTTATTCCGACCCAACCATTCTCCCCGTCCCTCCGTCCCTTCGTCGCTTCCCCCTCACCCGCTCACCCGCTCACCCCCTCACCCGATCACCCGCTCACCTGCTCACCCGCCCACCTGCTCACCCGCTCACCCGCCCACCTGCTCACCTGTTCACCCACTCACGCCCTGCGAATCGGGCAAAAAAACTCGCCAAAATCCACTTCCATCCACCCGGGGCGGGATGTAGCCTTGGTTGGTCGCGTTGCATCGCCTGCCTGGAGGCTTGGAGAGAGGTCACAATGAAACTGCATACGCTCGCGCCGATACTTGCAGCGGTCATGGTTGGATGCACGTGCGCCCAAGCCTCGGTCTTCGTGCCCGTGAGCCAGGATCGATACGTGTTTCAGTCGATGGGTGAAGAGTTCCTGCTCCTGCCGGCGCCGGATTTCGGTCCATTCAGCGCCAACCTGGGCGCGGCGATGCAGGAGTCTTCCATTTTTGGCGATGTGGTCTTCGGGTCGGGCGCGGTAGGACCTGATCCGAAGTTCTCGATCAACAGCGCCACATCGTTCTTCAGCTATGTCTTCGAGGTCGAGTCGGCAACGGACTTTCTCTTCAGCGGCAGCCTGGCGACAGGGCTATTCGGATCGGCGGCCGCTCGGCTCAGCGGCTCGGCCGGCGACATCGTCAACATCACGATCTCCGAGTTCGAGTCGGCTGTCTGGGCCGAATCGGGAGCATTGGCTGCTGGCCAATACACACTTGAGGTCTTTGCCTCCAATTCAATCGGGGGCGACCTTTCGACGTTCACCTTCTCGTTCGGCGTGCCGACGCCGGCCACGGCTGTTCCCATCGCGGTCTGGCTGATTGGCGCCCGCGCGCGCCGTCGTCGCAACGAGATGTCGAGTTGAGTCACGCATCGCAGCGGCCTGATTGTTCCCAATTTCACAAGTCCACCTGGTGGATTCTGCATTTTCTTGAAGTTGGGGAACCCTCATCAAAATACGGTGGTATTCTTGGCTGATGTCTTCAAAATACTGCCGGGTTCTCATCTGTTTGAGCCTTCTATTTGGCTCGTGCAACGTTCCACCTTCCGGGGCGCTCAGGGGCACCTTCGCGCGTCTGGATCAAGGGCCGGAAATCGATCCGTCGTTCAGAAGCGGCCTCGACATCATGAAGGGGTTCGATGAGCCGCAGTCGAACGTCGTGTGGGAACCCGACGCGTGGATGTTGCTTGGCGTCAAAGTTGTTGCGAACGATGCCGACGACGAGGTGTGGTTCGTGCGGTTGAGCACGCTTGAAGATTCCAAGAGTCGCCAGGGGGTAAGCGTTCGGAAGTTCAAGTTGCCTTTTGGAATCGGCCCACTGTCGCCGGGGATGAGCTTTACCTCGCCGGTCGGGCGAGTGCTGGTGGAAATTTACGACCAGCAGGGGACGCTGCTTCGCTCGTCGGTGCGGCTGGTTCCGCTTGGTTTCCCCAATGCCAGCATTCTCGACAGCTGCACGCGCAGCGATTTTCAGGAATCAACGACGGTCGAGGGTCAGCCCCAGGTGAACCGCCAGAGCATCGCGAGCCTGATGGCGACGCTGCAGACGCTGGGCACCGCACGGGCGCTGTTCCCGATTCGCGCCTCGGTGCGCGATCACGACATCTTCAAGAAGCCATCGGTGCTCAGCGTGCTGTTGGCCGGGCTTCAGGTCCATTTGCAGGCCCACATCGTTGAGAGCGAGATGGTCAAGTCGCCCTGGTCGCTTGAAGCAGCGCTGATTCCACGGCAGGAAGCGCAGTTCCCGGTGTCGATCGCGGGTCAGAAGGTTTTCGATTGCCGGGTTGTGGTCGGCCCGCCGAATCCGCCGTACAACCTGCTGGGCGGCGTGCTGCTGTTTGAGGCGGTTCATCCGGAGAACACGGCCAAGCGCTTGACGATCCGTGTGCTGGCGGCCAAGCGCATGGGCAAGGATGAAGGCAACCAACAAGACCGGGCGCCGGCAGCGGTGACCAAGAACGCGCCGAGCGAAAGGGATCAATCGGCCGTCACCAGCACGTTTTGATTTGTCGTTCTGATTCCTTGCAGCGCGGCAGAGCTCAGGCGCTGACTTCGACAACCATTTCAACCTCAACGGTCGCGCCCAGCGGAAGGGCGATCGATCCGACGGCGGCGCGGGCGTGGCGGCCGTTTTCACCGAAGATCTCCTGCAGCAATTCGCTGGCGCCGTTGGCGACTTTGGGTTGATCGAAAAAGTCCTTGTCGCTGCACACGAAGACTCCGAGGCGCACGATTCGGCTGAGGTCATCCAGATCGATGCCGGCCACATCGCGGACGACAGCCAAGGCGTTGAGGACGCATTGCCGCGCGGCAGCCCTTGCCTGATCGAGTGTCACCGCCGAGGGAACCGGCCCCTTGCACATGAGCGATCCGGCCGACATGGGGATCTGTCCGCTGACGAAGATGAGGTTGCCAGATCGGACAGCGGGCACATAGGCGGCCACGGGCTTGGGCGCGGGAGGGAGCTGGATGCCCAATTGGGCCAGGCGCGATTCGATTCGACCGCGGCTCATGGGGCGGCCAGTCCGTTCGCGATTCGTTCGGTTCGAGAGTGGTTTGATATTTTTTTCATTTTTTTGCACCAGCCCGCAACTTGACGGCGGCCTGCTTCGGAGTATCTTGTGAAGTGGCAGGTTGAACTGCCAATGACCGGTTGCGGCAAATATACCAACTGATCATGCCCTCATTCGGTCGCCACGGCGACCACATCATTCCGAGCCGCAAAGGTCGACATCCTGGACGAAAGCCCGTTGATCGTGATGATCGGCGGCGTCCCAGGGTCGTTTGTTCGCGGCACGGTGATGTTCACATGCCAACACAGCGATCGCGGATTGGATCAGGTTCCGGGTGATCAATCTTTGGGATCGTCGGACGGGCTCAAGGCTGCGGCTGGCTTTGAGGGCCAACACCATTCAAGACCAGCAGATTCCTTCGGGTTCCGCGTTTGGCGCCATTGACCCAGTTGTGCGCTCAACGCCTGACCGTGACGTTTCTGAGCCTGTGCGGACAACGCTACGAGCGTGTTCGCACAGTTTGAAAGGTTCGAGATCGATTGGTTGTGCGTGTTTCCGTTTTCATTCTTTTTTTTATTCATCATTTTTCGTTCGGAGATCACACTATGAAACGCAAGAAAAGAGGCTTTACATTGGTTGAGCTGCTGGTGGTCATCGCGATCATCGCGCTGCTCATCGGCTTGCTGCTGCCGGCGCTGTCCAAGGCCAGGGCCAACGCCAGGTCGCTGAAGGACAAGACGCAGATTCAGCAGGTGCACAAGGCGTGCCTGGTCTTCGCGGCCGACAACAAGAACCGGTTGCCGACGCCGGGCTTGATCAACCGCAAGGCCGACATCCCGGTTCCACCGGGCCTGGGCCAGAAGAACGGCGTCGGCCCCGAGAATGTGCAGAAGAACCACACCGCGCACCTGTATTCGGCGATGATCGCCCGCGACTACTTCAAGCCCGACATCATCATCGGCGTGACCGAAGTCAATCCAGTGATCCAGGAAATGAAGGATTACGACTACAACGCCTATCAACCGGCGCAGGACATTTATTGGTACGGCGATACGGCAAACGATACGACGTTCACCAACGCCTTCTTCAAGGCCGATCCATCGATCAGCCCCTCGGCCGGCACGTGCAACGCCTCGTACGCGCACCTGGCGCTGTGCGGCGCCCGCAAAAAGAACCGCTGGACCAGCAACCAGGATTCGGCGACCCCGGCCTTCGGCACCCGCGGCACCGGGGCGACCAGCGGCGCTTTCGCCTGGGGCGGCGTTGACACCGGAGTCGACCAATTCACCAAATCGCCGACGCTGCAGTTGCACCTGCCCAACCAGCAGTGGGACGGCCACGTGTGCTTCAACGATAACCACGCCGACACCTTGATCGGCAACTTCTACCACCACCTGGTGGCGTATACGCCGCAGAACAACACGCTGGCGTTCAAGGACCACATCTATGCGGCGGAGTTCAACGACTATCCGAACCCGACGTATCCGGGCGGCGGGCCGCGCGCCTCGAACGACGCCTGGATGGCCATGTTCACCGCGGCCGACAGCACCGGCAATCAAGCCACGCCCGCGTTCGATACGCTCAATCCGTGATTCCTTTCCGCTCCGCGCCCCAACGGGCGCGGCGCGACTTCAGCGTACGTTGAACGTTTCAACACTGTTTCCCGCTCGCAACACCTTCCTGCTCGCAACACTTACCGGAGTGCAATCACAATGAATCGCAAACATGGGTTTACCCTCATTGAGCTGCTGGTGGTCATGGCCATCATCGCATTGCTCGTGGGCCTGCTCTTGCCGGCCCTCAACAAGGCCCGCGCCACGGCCCGGCTGACCAAGGACGCCACGCAGGTCAAGAACATCCACACGGCGTGGATCACCTTCTCGCACGAGTTTGCGGGTGTCTTCCCCACGCCCGGACTGATCAACCGCAAGGCGTTCAACGGCACCCAGGTTCCCGGCCGCGGACCCGAGGACGTCCAGAAGAACGACACCTGCCGCATTCACTCGGCGTGCATCATGAACAACTATTACACGGCGGAAGTGATCGTCGGGCCGACCGAGCCCAACGGTAAGGTCTTCGTGATGGACGGCTATAACTACGAGAAGTACAACGTTCCCAACGACGTGTATTGGGATGAGAACCTGCGGGGCGACCTGCAGGGCGGCGCGGGCGCGAATTTCTCGTACGCCAGCATGCCGGTGGCCCAAAAGCGCAAGGTGCGCGAGTGGAAAGACACCTCCAACTCAGCGTGGCCCATCATCGGCAACCGCGGCGTGCGCGAAGGCACCGTCACCGACGCCGGCCCCTTGTCCTACACCAAGTCGATGACGCTGCGAATCCACGGCAGCCAGAAGGAATGGGACGGCAACATCTGCTACAACGACAATCACGTCAGCTACATCAAGACCTTCTTGCCCGAGAACGTCAACTACCAGGACCAGGACGAGTTCCTGCCCGACAATATCTTCGCCAACAATCTGGGCTCCTCGGTTGACAGCGCGCTGGGGACCGACGCCTACCTGGTGATCATCGACAAGGGCGCGGGCGACAACAACGTGAGCAACATGGTTCTGGATCCGGCGACCGGAACCGACATTAACGTGCACGTCACGCAGTGGGATTGATGCAACCCTGATCGCGAGTCCTTTGGCTCACCACCCCCCGGCTCCTTTGGCTGGGGGTTTTTTCTTTTTTGAAGAAGCACTGGACCCTATCCCGAAACCCATTACTCATCGTAGAGACGCGGAGGCCGCAGAGGAAATACACCCTGAAAACTTGCCTCCGCGCTCTGTGCATATTCTCTGCGGTGAAATTGGGTTTTCGAGGTTTTGGGATAGCTTCGCTTGCTGCGGTGCTGCGGTGTATCGGCACCTGCTCCGGGCCGCTGAACTTTGTTTGAGCGCCGTGGGACGGCGGCGTTCACCACCTATACTTTGGCTGTGTTTGGCCGTCGTTGAGCCGTATCTGTTCGGTGCTTTAGTGCAAGGATTGTCGAGCCGATGCGATTTCCGTTCATGAAGCTCTGGTTTTGGCGATTGATC
>JAKEEP010000326.1 GCA_022616475.1 Phycisphaerales bacterium
AGCCCCACCACCCCCGTAACGCCGGGTCTGACGAGCCCTGCCCTGGGGCGAGGAAGACCCGGATCGCGCACGACCACGTCGCATCCCACCAATAGCCGCAGCCGGAAGCCCGCGGTTCCGCTCACCAACAGCTCACCGACCCACGAAGCCATTTCCGGGGATTGAAACCCGTGGCCAAGACGCCCGCGCATGCTCGCATGATGCACCCGCGCAATCGTCGTCGAAGCCTCGCCGTCGAAGATCCGCCGTGGCGGGCGCCTTCGCATCCCACCAATAGCCGCGGGCGGCAGCCCGCGGTTCCCGCCACCAACTTTCGCATCCGCCCCACGAAGCCAGGGGATTGAATCCCCTGGAAACCCCCGCGACCACCTCTAGCTTGCGGCCAATCGTCGCCACTCCCGCTCTTTCAAACACAATTCTTCCTCATGTTGGAGATGAGTCAGCGAACACGACGCTGCATGGCCAGCAATATCGCGGTGAGTCGTGGCCCTTGCATCATCCGCTCCGCGAATTGTTGTTCCCGCCTCTTTTCTTCACGTTTGTTGCGTACTTTGTGGTCCAGAAGATTCCGAGCATTTCGGAAAGAATGGAAATCGTCCTTGTCCGTATGAGAGATTATCAATGACTTTCCCGCTGCGCATTGATTGGCTGATGCAAGTGCATTGATCTGCGCGCTCCAATCCATGTTGTCCACCTGTGTCGTTGTGACGTTCACCCATCCCTTTCGCACTGCTAACCGAATCAGCTTATCCGTCTCGCCTTCGACTAACTCACACATATCTCGCAAAGCATCTTTTCGGCCCCCTCCATTGAACTTCTCTACCAAGTCTCCCACCCGCTTCTTGTGCTTACCAAGGGCGAGCGTCGGATCTGGCGTTACCACGAGTGCAAAATTGCGAGCCTGTTGCACGCACCGGACCGCCAATGTGTCGTCCACTAGCAAGAGGCCTACTCCATCGTCGCGGATAGCTCGGAGCACCCTCGCTGGCACGTCGCTGGCCTCTGACGTAGCCAAATACAACTCAGCATAGGTCCTTCGGGCGGCGAGCCACCTCGCGAATGCTTCCAGCGTTCGGTCATAGTTACACTTACCTTGGGCCTCGACCAATACCCACGCTGCTGACCTCGCGCCCACAAGAGTCGTACGGTATGGTGCGTCCGGCCGTACATGTGTTTCAATTGACACCTTGTATCGGTTTCTCGCGAGCCACTTTTGTATCGCGCCAGCGACGGTCTGGGCCTCCTCTGGCGTGAAATCAAACTTCATGCCTTAATCCCCCAACAGACGATCTATCTCCGCCCGCAGTTCGACCAACGAATCTTTGAATCTCTCGTTAAGCCGATAGCCCTTTGGCAACTCGCGTAGCCGCTCCAGGAGGGATTGAGCGCGACTGCCGAGGTCTCTCGCTTGATAAGCACCCTCTACCGTGTCCTTGTACGCCTGGCTTATGCTGTAGTACCGATCCTTGGAAAGCTTTACGAGTACAGGTCGAACATCATCACCGCGCTTTCCAGCGCGCTCAGCGCGCGCAATCTTGCTGATGTCGCGTACCCCAACAACGTTGCGAATCACACCTGTCTTGTATTTGTTCACTAGGGAATCAACAAACTGCGGTTCCGACACTTCATCAAAGACTTGTGGAACATATTTCTTGATAGTCTGCCTGACCTTGTTTATCTCGAGGAACAAATCGGCAG
The DNA here is from genome assembly GCA_022616475.1 of Phycisphaerales bacterium. Taxonomy (GTDB): domain Bacteria; phylum Planctomycetota; class Phycisphaerae; order Phycisphaerales; family SM1A02; genus JAKEEP01. The sequence goes on from JAKEEP010000326.1 coordinate 1,699, forward strand.
TTACAGCCTGTTGATCTCTTGGCTTCTCCGCCTCTCTCATCAGCAACTTTCTGTACTTCGCAGGCAGGGCAAGAATCTCAAAGGCCCTCTTCACCGCGTTCAACGAAACACCTGTAATGCCAGCCAAGTCTTTTGGCGTGGATGAACGACCGTCCGCCTCGAGCATCTTTTTCACTTCGGCTAACTTCAACGCCATTGGCAATGGATCCCAATCGACGCGCACGTTGTGAATGTTGAACATGTTCAGGATGTTCTCAAGCCGGGAAGGCTTGGGCTGAACGATGGCCGGAACTTCTGCCAGATTGAGCTTTCTCGCACATCGCCACCGGCGCTCCCCATCCAACAACACATAGTGATTATGCGAAGCGTAAACCGTCAGTGGAACCTGAATTCCAACGGTGCTAATAGACTCCAGCAGTGCCGCCATCTCTGCTTCGCGGAAGATGAGCCGCGGATTGTCGGGATTGGCTCGAATCTTGTCTGGCGGAATCAGCGCTAGCTTGGCTTCGCTTGCAGCCATCAAAGCACCTCTGACTGAACGCCGATGAGTGGGAAGCTTGAAATCAAACTCTCTGAAACGCGCCCCCGTGTCCCCTCCCAACCACCGATGAGGCTGTTGCGCTCGACGACGTAGTGAAAGAAGCCGTCGTACAGCTGCGAAACAGCAGGATGATTGGCATTGCTAACTAAGACACGAACACCTTTGCCAGCCAGTCGCTTAGCAACGACGCTTAGCCGCACCTGATCATCCCACGAGAACAGCCTTGCGTTGTAGCTCAAAAATCCGTTGTTTGTATGACCCGTGATGTAAGGCGGGTCCAGGTACACGAAATCGCCTGAAGCAGCATCAGATACCGAGCGTTCGAAATCGCCTTCCAAAAGTGTAGCGCCATGAAAGAGACTCGACGCCCCCCTCAACCTATCGTTAGGGCATATGCGTAGGTTGCGATGGCCGCCATACGGAACATTGAACTGGCCAAGCGGATTGACCCGGTAAAGGCCGTTCCAAGCCGTCTTGTTCAGGTAAATAAATCGGGCGGCGACTCGAATTGGATGGCGAGGACGCTTCTTGCGCATCGCCAAGAAGAACCGCTTGTTGAACGCGTACTGTTGCAGTGTCGCTATGACCCCCTCCACGTCATTCGCGATTGCACGGTACGTACAAATGAGGTCTTGGTTGATGTCTGACAAAACGGCGCGCGTGGGTTTCAGCGCGAGAAATAGGTTCGCCGCTCCGAGGAACGGTTCGAAATATTTGCCGGTGAAGTTCGGAGGCAGCAAATGTTGGGAGAGGCGAGCAATCCATTGCTTGCCACCGGCCCATCGCAGAAATGGCAGTGCGTGCACCGACCCATTTGAAAGCCTTCTGATGATCGCGCGCCCGCGAGAAGAGCGACGGACGATGACCTCGCCAGCACGTACTTCGAAGACAACGGGTGTCGTCTTCTCTTTTGCACTTCCCCACATGACCCTTGTTGTTCGGCTGCCCGTCTTCCCCATGCCACTAACACTAATCCGTTCACGCGGAATGAGCAATGGCCAGGCCGTCCGCCTGCACCGGAATGAACATCGGAGCTACGCGATCAAGTGGGAGTAATGGGCCATCTCCCTGTGCCGCAACCCATGGCTATGCCTGGGCCTTGAAGGGGGAATCAGATCGTTGCCAGGCGTTGGGCGACGTCTTGTTCGACGAGTTTGTCGATGACGGGTTGCAAGCGGCCGTCCATGACATCGCGGAGGTTGAAGGATTCGTTGATGCGGTGGTCGACGACGACATTTTCCTTCCAGCGGTAGGTGCGGATTTTTTCGGCGCGGTCGCCTGAGCCGATCATGGTGCGGCGCTCGGCGGCGCGCTGGGCGTGCGCTTCGGCTCTTTGGCGCTCATAGAGGCGGGCGCGCAGGAGCTGCCAGGCTTTCTGGCGATTCTGGGCTTGCGATTTGGTTTCCTGCATCTTCACTTCCAGGCCGGTGGGGAGGTGGATGAGGTGGCAGGCGGTGGCGACTTTGTTGACGTTCTGGCCGCCGGGGCCCTGGGAGGTGGTCATGATCTCTCTGACGTCTTCGGGGGCGATCTTGACTTCGATTTCCTCGGGCTCGGCGAGGACGGCGACGGTAGCGGTGGAAGTGTGGACGCGGCCTTGGGCTTCGGTGGCGGGGACGCGCTTGACCTGGTGGGTTCCGCCTTCGTAGCCAAGCTGCGACCAGACGCCTTCGCCGCTGATGGACATGACGGCGTTCTTGAAGCCGCCATGCTCGGCGGGGGAGAACTGCAAATCCTCGACCTGCCAGCCGCGCAATGCCGCAAACTTTTTATACATATTCACCACGTCCCCCGCCCAAATCCCTGCCTCATCGCCACCCACCCCCGCGCGAACCTCCAGAATGATCGAGCCGACGGATTGGTCGTCGGCGGTGACGAGGCGTTTTTGGATCGCGCTGATCAGCTCGGCCGCGCGCTCCTCGAGCCCGGGCAGTTCTTCCCGCGCCAGTTCAATCAAATCGTCATCCTTGCCCTCATCGATCACGGCGCGCAGGCTGTCAATCTCGCGGTGCGCCTCGCGGTACGCACGGTAATCGCTGACGAGGGCCTCGATGGCCGCCTTCTTGATCGAGAGCGCGCGGACCTGGCGATGATCGACCAGGATGTTGGGATCGATGAGCTGATGGGAGAGCGCGGTGTACTGGGCGTCGAGTTCATCGAGCTTGCGAATGAGGTTGTCGGAGACTGTTGCGGGCATTCCAGACCAGATGTCAGAAGTCAGATGTCAGATAGAAAGAACAAAAGCGCACGAAACAACCGTGGCCAAAGTTGGGGCGCAGGCGAGACGCCTGTGCCACTGTGGTCAACGTCATTGAGCGTAGCTACTTCTTGCCGGGTTCTTGGTCGGCTTCCTTGGGGGCCTTTGCCGGGGCGGGGGCTTTTGCGGAGGCGGGGGCTTTTGCGGGGGCGGGGGTCTTGCCCTTTTGCTGGAAGTAGGCGCCCTGGAACTTGCGCTGGAATTTCTCGACGCGGCCGGCGGTGTCGACGAACGTCTTCTGGCCGGTGAAGAACGGATGCGACCCCGACCAGATCTCCACATGCAGCTCCGGCACCGTCGCGCCGACTTCCATCACCACCTCGCCACGGTAGTAGACCTTGGCATTGGGAAAGTATTTGGGGTGGATCTTGTCTTTCATGGCGGCTTTCCGGGCTCGGGGCTGGTGGGTTGCTGCGAAAAGTAGAGGGGTGAGGATATGAGAATTGGGTGCGCGGGTCAACCGCCGGGTGAGGGGTGCGGGCGCTCGCAGAACCTTCGCCAGAGGAGGTAGACGGGGATTCCGGCCAGGAGGATTGCGAGCCAGGGGAGCGTGGTGCGGGGGCTTTCGGCGATGGCGAGCGCGGTCATTGCGGCGGCGGCGACGATGAATAAGGCGGGCACGATGGGGTAGCCCCAGCAGCGATAGGCGCGCGGGGCATCGGGGTGCCGGCGGCGAAGGGTGAAGATGGTTGCGGCGGCGAGGCCATAGAAGATCCACATGGTGAAGACGAAGCCGCCGGCGAGTTGTTGGAATTGGTAGAGCCAGACCGCGATGCAGGAGAGGGCGCATTGCACCCAGAGGGCGACGGCGGGGGTCTGGTAGCGCGAGTGGATGCGCGAGAGGTGGCTAAAGAGCAAGCCGTCGCATGCCTGGGCGAAGTTGATGCGAGCGCCGGTAATGATGGCGCCGTGGGTGGCGCCGAGGGTTGAGATGACGACGATGATGGAGACGGCGGTTTGGCCGGCGTGGCCGAGGAGGCGATCGGCGACGAGGGGCGCGATGGTGGTTGTGGCTGCCATTTCCGGCAGGGGGATCATCCAGATGTAGACGGCGTTGACGGCCAGGTACAGCGCGATGAGCATGATCGTACCGACGACGTAGATGCGCGGGAGTTGGCGGTGGGGATCGCGGATTTCGCCGGCGATGGAACCGGCATCGGACCAGCCGTCGTAGGTCCAGAGGATGCCGGCCATGATGGGGGCGAGGGCGAGCCACCAGGATTTGTCGGTTGGCGGTGGAATGGTGCGGAAGTTCTCGGTCGAGCCGTTCATAAGGATGAGGGCAAGGACGACGATGGCGAGGAGTGCGAAGACTTTGATGCTGGTGAGCAGGCCGGCGACGCCGCCGCCGAGGCGAAGGCCGCGGACGTTGATGGCGGTGAGGATGACGAGGACCGTGCAGGTGGTGACGTTGCGGGCGAGGGAATCGTCGGCGTTGATTCCGACCAGGGGATTGAAATGTTGCGCGAAGATGACGGCGATGCCGGCGGCGGCGAGGGGCTTGGAGATGAGCATGTAGGTCCAGCCGAAGACGAATGCGACGCCGCGGCCAAGGCCTTCGCGGATGAAGAGGTAAACGCCGCCGGAGTGCGGGTACATGACGGCGAGCTCGGCGTAGGTGAGTGCGCCGAAGAGTGAGAGGATTCCGCCGGCGATCCAGAGGGTGAGGATGAGTGCGGGGCTGCCGGTTTCGCGGGCGATATCGGTTGGCGTGGCGAAGATTCCGCTGCCGATGACGATGCCGACCATGATGGCGGAGGCGGCCCAGAAGCCGATGGTTCGAGGAAGGTCAGGACGCATCAGAATTGAACCACAGAGGACACAGAGAACACAGAGGAGGAATTGGGGTTAGGGCTGGGAGAGATTCACGGGGAGAAAGTAAAGGGGAGAACAAGGTCGTGAAGTCCGCCGCATCTTGTCAATCAATAGAGATGGTAACGATGTGCGCCACGTTTCGATGTCTCTCACCCAAATCTCCCTCTGTGCTCTCTGTGTTCTCTGTGGTTTCAACTCAGCGCTTCGGCGATGAGGCGGTGGAAGTGGTGGACGCCTTGTTCGCGAGTGGGGGAGTAGCGGCCGCGCGAATAGAAGCGGGAGCGCATAGCGCGCTGGACAGATTCGACGATGGCTTCATCTTCGCGCTCGACGCGGTCGAGGCCGGCGACGGCGCCGGCGCCGCGCTCAAGCTTTTCGGGCTTCCAGACATAGCTGAGGAATGAAACGCGCGTGCGGTCGATGGCCAGAGGCTGGACGATGTTGATCGAGAGTCCCCAGGGATAGAAATTGAGCATGGTGTTGGGGAAGAGCCAGAAGTAGTAGGCGGCGATGCGTTGGCCGTGATCGGGGGACGAGGCGGGAAGGTCGAAGACTACTTCGCCGGTTTTTGCGATGCCCATCTGGACGTTTGAGCAGCGGTACAGTTGCGTGTTGTAGCTGCCGTAGTCGATGGTTTGGTTCAGCCCGGCGTGAACGAACGGGATGTGGAAGCCTTCAAGGTAGTTGTCGCAGTAGAGGGCCCAGTTGGCGTGAACGAGGTAATCGCGGCTGCGCGCTGGGTCGAATCGGAACTCGTTCAAGGGCAACCAGCCGACGCGCGATTTGACGCCATCGACGAGTTGATCGAGCGATTCGGCGGGGTCGATGGATGCGAAGATGAACTTGCCGAAGAGGCCGAAGGGGATGTTGGGCAGGTTGTCGGCAGCGGATGGGAAGTTCTTGGTTTGAGCGAATTCAGGCATGTGGCGGAAGGTGCCATCGAGCTCGAAGCGCCGGCCGTGGTAGCGGCAGGTGATGTGTTTTTCTTGGCCGGGGGCGGGGCAGAGGAGGTTGCCGCGGTGGGTGCAGACGTTGGAGAGGCAGTGCAGCGTGTCGTTGTAGTCGCGAGTGAGGAGGAGCGGTTCGTTGAGCAGACCGTCGAGGAGCGTGACTGGGTGAATCTGGCCGGGGACTTTCAGGGAATCGGTGTCGGCGATGAGTTGCCAGGAACGTGTGAAGATGCGCTCGCGGCAGAGGGCGAACGATTCCGGATCGGTGTAAAACCGCGAAGGG
>JAKEEP010000327.1 GCA_022616475.1 Phycisphaerales bacterium
GCCAACTCATTATCACAGCGCACTATCGCATCTACACAACCATCCAGAACGAGAGCATCCTCGATCGTCTGCCAACGTTTTGTCAGCGTGCGCTCGAACACTACACCACGGCGATCACTCCCCTGCCCATGCCGCCGGCCCGCCTGGAAACATACCTCTTCCAGAGCCGCAACCAGTGGCAGAGCAAAACCGAGCAGATGCTTCCGGATCAAGCCCGAATGTTCGGCAACCTGGGGCGCGGCGGCTTTACAACCAAGGGCACATCGGTCCTGTACTACATCGATCGACGCGGCCGAACGCGCGACACTTTCGCCATTGCCGCGCATGAGGGCTGGCATCAGTACACCCAGCAGACGTTCAAGCACCAACTCCCCATCTGGCTGGAAGAGGGCGTCGCGACGTACATGGAAGGTTACCGCGATCGCGATGGACTTCCCAACTTTGAGCCCGGGGAGAACTACGAACGGCTTCAGACTCTCTACGAGGCGGCCCGAGGCGAGCGGCTGATCCCGCTTGAAGATCTGCTCACGCGCTCGCCGCAATCGTTCCTGGCTGATAGCAAGGACATGTTGCTGGTTTACTACGCGCAGGTCTGGGCGCTCACGCGCTTCCTGGCCGAGGGTCAAGACGGTCGCTATCGCCCCGCCCTTGCCCAAGTCCTGCAGGATGCCGCGCATGGCAACCTCGTTGGCCGGATGATGAACTCGCGCCGTGCTAGTAGTCGCCGCCTCGACTCGAACATCGTGAACCGCATCGGCACGGCTGTCGCGCAGGAGTATTTCAACCGCGACCTGATTGAGTTCGAATCGGAATACCGTGATTACATCAAAGATCTCATCCGACGGCGCTGAGGCCCGCGACAACAGGGCGCGCGGCCCGACCCGATATCATCGCTCCAATGCGCATTGGGCTTCTCGCAGATTCCCACGGCCGGGCCGATACCACTCGTCGAGCCGTGGCCGCGCTGCGGAACAATGGTGCTGAATTACTGGTACACCTGGGAGACATCGGCGGCGAACGGGTCATCGACGAGCTCACCGGCTACCCTGCACGCCTCGTGTTCGGCAACTGCGATGACGACCTTCCGGCCTTGACCCGCTACGCCAGTTTCCTTGGAATACTCGTCGATCACCCGCTCGGAATGATCGAGGTCGACGGCCGGCGAGTGGCCTTCACGCATGGCCACCTACACGCCCTCGTGAATCAGGCTCTCGCGCAGGGAGTGGACTACCTGCTGCACGGCCACTCACACGAGGTTCGCGACCAGCGAATCGGCCCCACTCGCGTTATAAATCCCGGCGCGCTTTGCCGCGCTCCCCGTTATACTGCAGCCGTGCTCGATCCGGTTGCCGATGTTCTCCAGATCATCGAGCTTCCCAGAACCTGACGGGGATGACATGAGCCAAAGCGCGCCAGATCCGGTGAAATCCAAGGAGCTGCATCAGGCGCTTCCCGCTGATTTTTGCCTCGACCACGTTCTGATTCGATTGGCCCGCGATGATGATCATTCGTTCCTGTGCGAGCTCTTCCAGGAAAGCGTCATCGAGGGCCTGGTCGGCGACAACGACACCGGCGCGGATATCGACAACCTTCGCGAAGGCTACTTCGAAGACGGCGGCCAGAGCGGGTTCTGGGTGGCGTGCCTGACCGAACTGGTCATCGGCATGATCGGTGTGCAGAAAGTCGGCGAGAATGCCGCCGAAGTGCGCCGCTTGCGCGTGCGCGGCCTCTATCGACGGCGAGGCGTGGGCACGCTCCTGATGGAACGAGCGCTGAGTTTCTGCCGCCACCAGGGGTACCTGAAGGTGGTCCTCGACGTTCGCATCGAGCGTGGACCCGCGATCGCTCTGTTTCACAAGTTCGGCTTCAAGCACGCGCGCACCCGCGAGATCGGCGGCCGCAAACTTCTGGACTTCTACATCGATTTGTATCGCGATCTTCCGGCATAGTCGCCGCGACTCAACGAGTCGCGTCGCGTTTACTCCGAAACGCACTCGCTGAAACACTCGGCTATCAGTCTGTCGGCGCCACGATCGCTGGCCCAATTTCGCTTTCCCTCATTTGATCTTCGGTCATATCCGTTCGCACGCCGACATACCCCTCGATTGGCCGCCCGTTCCACGTGCATTTGCTCCATCCAATCTTGCGCGTGTTGCGCCCATCGATGTCGATCCACCAGCCGCACCCTTCCACCGTTGTGAACCTGCAATTCTCAAACCGGACATTCTCCGTGCCCGGAAAGACCAGGATCGACGCCGGCCAGTTGTAGAAATCCCCGAACGTGAACTGGCAGTCACGAAACGTGATGTTTCGGCAGTCACCCAGAGCCACGCCCGGCATCTCGTTAGGCCGCGCGCCGATGCGCAGGGGCCCGCCGGAGAATTCCACTCGCTCGAAGAGCGCGTCGTGCACGAACATGAGCCATACGCACGATTTGCCGGCCCAATTCTCGAAGCGCGAATCGCTCACCTTCAGCCCATGCAAGGCGCCCAACCGCATCGCGTACTGCGTCGACCAGTCGCGCTGCTCAGCATTCGCTGGGTCCTTCGCCTTCGTTTTGAACGTGCAATTGCGAATCGTCCAGTTCTTGCCCTTGGACACGAACATGCCATAACCCCGGTGGCCCAGCAGCGGATCATTCGAGGTGGTGTCAGGCGAGCGACAATCGATGAACTGGCATGAGTCAAGCACGATCTCTTCAGCCGATTGGTCGTTTTCCAGGCTCAAGCCATCGCCAACTCCCGAGAACGTCAGATTTCTGAACTGCACGCCGCGACGGTTTCCAGAAAACGTGATGCCCTGTGGGATGCCCGCCACCTGTGCGGTGAAGGTCCCGTTCTCGTACGTAGCGTTGTCGCCCGCCACGTGGATCATGCCTTGCCACCTCGACGGACCCGAGTACGTCAGTGTGCCAAGCGACCGCGCCGCCGCGGGTTGCGTCTGCGCTCTGGCCCGATGGATGGGTTGCATGCCGGCAGCCCATTGGATCCCTCCGAGGAGATGCTGCAGGAATGGACCCTGAGCAAAGCTCTCGACGGTGTGCCCTCCACTGATACACCATGACCGCCCACCATCAAACTGCTGGCACCACGAGAACGGCCGATCGGGTCCCGTAGATCCGTCGGCTCGCTGAGCGCGAAAGACCGTCAGCACGGTGACAGTCGACGCAACACCACCGGGTGGCCGCGCCTCGAGATCGCGCCACTCATCGTCTTGCTGCCATTGAGCCGGCACGAACCGCGTGCTGGGATGTCCGGCATTTCGAACTTCGATGGTCGCCTTGTGGACTGAGCTCCCTTCGGTAAACCGGACGCCGACCAGCTCGTCGTACCAGGCCCAGTCGCGCTCCGTATCGGCCGCTGAGTGAATTCCGACAAATCCATGCCCCCCGCGAATGTACGATTCGAATGCCGCTTGCTGCTCGTCGTTGAGCACGTCGCCGGTGGTGTTCAGGAAAACCACGGCTGCATATTGGGCCAGTCCTTGCGGCGTGAACGTACCAGCGTCGTCAGTGGCATCGACGACGAATCCCTGCTCATCACCGATTCTCTTGATCGCCTTGATCCCAGCGGGTATCGAGTCACGGCGAACGTCCATCGTCTTCGCGAAGACGAGCACGCGGTCGGTGACTTGGGGTTGCTCCGGCGTCTGCCCCAAAGCCGCCATCATCCAACCCGAAACGACAACGATCACGATCGCGAATCGAATCATCAGACTCCTCGACTGCGATCCTATCTCCAAAAAGAAAGACCCCCGCATACTTGCGGGGGTCGCGTTCGGGTTACATCGCCAAAATCGGTGCGCCAACCGAGGTCGACACCGCGGCTACTTAGCGCGTGCCGCGCTGCTCGGCCAGTTTTTCCAACATCTTCTCCAGATCAGCCAGCCGCTTATCCAATCGCTCAAGCCGTTCCTCCACGCCCTTGGGTGTGGATGCTTCAGTCCAAGACTGGCCATGGCCATACTTTTTGATCATGTCTTGAATCTGCGGTCCGGCCTTCTCCCAGTACTTTTCCCAGTTTTGGCCAGGCGGGACGACGAACACGTGGTCCTTCTGCCACTGAGGCACCGCAAATTTCTTGAGATCGCCGCCAAGGTGCGTCCAAACGTCGGCCTGCGGTCCACTGCCCAACAACTTCGCCTGCGACATCTTCTCCGCGTCGTATTCTTGGAGCTTCACCTTGACGTCTTTGGTGCGGCCTTCATGAATGACCGTGAACGTGACGCTCTCACCCGCATCCTTCTCAGCCAACGCCTTTCGGATCGTGGCGTTGTCGGCCGGGGCCTTGCCGTCGATCTCCGTGATGATGTCGTATTCCTCGAGTCCCGCATCATGCGCCGGCAGCCCTTCGTACACGCCGCTGATCATCGTCGTCTTGCCTTCTTCAAGACCCAGATGCCTGTTCAGCGCCGGTCCGGGTTCGCTCATGTGAACCCCCAGCATCACTTTGGGCGCGGGGCCCTCTTCAGCGCCAACGCCAGTGAAAAACCGCCGCAGGCCGCTGCCGTCATCAACATCCCAACCGAAGTTGAACTTCCCACCATCGCCAATCATCACATCCAAGGGTTGGCCTTGCTCGTCCACGATCGTGATTTTGCCGTCTTTCAGATGGATTTGATCAAGGGGTATTTCTTTGCCGTTGCGCTTGGCGCTCACCTTGCCGTCTTCGATTCGAACCTCGATGGTCCCGCCGGAAACGCCATCGCGATCATCGTTGATCTCTTCGACCACAACGATTTTCAGTTCGCCCGGCTTTGCCGCTTGCGATCCTGCGGCAGTCAACCCGGCCAGCACGGCGGCTGCCCCGCAGCCAACCGTTACGTTCCGAAGAATGGTCTTGCACGTCTTCATTGGATTACCTCGTTGTCCTTTAGCTAGAGAGTTTTCCTGCACGCGCGTTGTCGCGCGAATGCTTCACATTGAGCGCCGAACCGGTTGCTGATACCGAATCAGCGTCGGCTGACCTCGCTCATCTTGCCCATCGACCCTGTACATCTCGGGCACAATCATTCGTTCCAAAACTTGTCGCAAGTACACCAACTCATATCCCTGGCCATCCTGGGCCGGCCTCGATTCAAGAAGAACCTTCGCCGGCACTTCTCCCACGACTTCGCCGCTCTTGCGCCCCTGATCCAGATACTCCTGGAACGCATCGGCCGCCGATTGCGCGTTCAGACCTGTCGTCTGCGGCTGGAAAGGCGTAGGTGAAAAGGTGTCAGGCTGCGACCAGCGCACTGACGCGATGATCGCCACCAGCGCCGCCACTGCCCACCCGCTCCACGCGCTGATCTGAATCGTTGGCCGCACGGTCGGGCGTTCGAATCTCATTGGGATCGAATCGGCCACGCTCGACGCATGCATGATCGCGTTGCCCAAGCAGGCCTGATCGCGCTGCGCCTGCGCCACATCGCGCCACACTCGCGGGTCGTTTTCCGCCAGCGCCTCGAGCTCGCACCACTCGGCGTCTCCCCCATCGCCGTCAATGATTCTTGAAATCAGAATCTGTTTGTGTGTCTCATTCATGATGGACCTCCGCCGGAATTGGGTTGTCGATGACCCCTGGACGATTCTCGCTTCGCGCCAACCGACCCAGTCGCGGGCCTTGGCCATCGGTGGCCCTAGGGCCGGATTCGACCATGTCGCGCAGCATCCGCCGCGCTCGAGAAATGCGCGTGTCAACGGTCGCCTCCGGAATGTCGAGAATCTCGGCGATCTGTCGCGTCCGCATCCCTTGCAGCGCTTTGAGCATGAGCGGTTCTCGATATGCCTCGGGAAGCTGGGTCGCCAGGCTCATCACCAACCGCGAGTGATCGTTCAGTTCCGCATGCTCATCGGCAGCGCCGGTCTGACCAGGAATCAACTCGCCGTTGGCGCTCACCGGCTGAAGTTTCTGCGATCGCCCCGCGGCACGAGCCACGTTCACGGCAACAACGCGCAGCCACGCCTTCAGGTTCGATTCATCTCGCAGCGTATTGATTTTCGAAACCAGCGTCATGGCGACTTCCTGCAGCAAATCCTCGAGATCAGCCGAACGGGGCTTGTAGGCCAGGATCACCGCCGCAATCCACCGGCGATGCTCCTGCCAGAGCGACGTCAGGGCGCGGCGGTCGCCGTGCATCGCCGCGGCGGCAGTTGAGCGCTGCCCGGTTGGCTGGTCACCCTCGGCCAAGTGCTTCTCCGTTTCGTTCAACAATGTGATGCGCACCTATTGGTGTTCTGCCACTAGGAATGCGAAAAGTTGCACCCGACCGGCGTGCGCAGCCGCACGCTCCTGGCGCGCAGAACACCCCGCAAACCGCTTGAGTCCGTTAATGTCGCTCTGGGGGGCGATCGTCAAAAATGCCCGATAATTCAGCAAAAAACACCGAATCGGCGGGCTAGCGGACAGGTCGGGATTCGAACCCGAGATAGAGGTTACCCCCTATACCGGTTTAGCAAACCGGCGCCTTCAGCCACTCGGCCACCTGTCCTAGAACAAGACTCAAATCATCCCCAGGGGGGCCATGTGCGTCAACTTGGGGCCGGTGAATCGCCTGATCGGTTGCTCAGTTGGACCCTCCGATCCTTGGAACACGCGATGTAGGTTTCAGCCGGTCATGCGGGTCATTCCAAGAAATCTTTCCAAATCCCTTGTTTTCTAGGCTCAAGTCACTTGTTCGCTTGGGCCGATCAACGTACATTCACGCGGATAATGGCCCAATCAGAGGCCATCCGCATCAAACGAAAGGATTCTTCGATGGCCACCATGACGAAAGTTGCGAGGACAAGCGATATGAAACCACGTACCAAGAGCCAGATTTACAGTGAGATCGCCGAATCAACGAACCTGTCCCGCAAGCAGGTCGCCGGCGTCTTCGAAGCAATGGGCGGGCTGATCAAGCGAGATTTGAGCCAGCGCGGACCCGGCATCTTCACGGTCCCCGGACTCATGAAGATCAAGCGCGTGCACAAGCCAGCCACCAAGGCCCGCGAAGGCATTAACCCGTTCACCGGCCAGCCGATGACCTTCAAGGCCAAGCCGGCTCGCAACGTGGTCAAGGTCCTCGCGCTCAAAGGCCTCAAGACCATGGTGTGATCGTTTCACACGATGGGTCCTCTCCGCTTTCGCGGAATCCAAAGGCCCGTGGTCTTCGACAAACGTAGCCGCCGAAATCCTTCTTGGATTCGGCGGCTGTCTTTTCTTGGTTTGAGGAATCTCTGGGTGCCATGCTTCATCCCTTGTTCCGGGGGAGTGAAAGCATGGTTTGTTCCTCGCGCAGTGCATCGCAAACCCAAGCGCTGGAATATTGCTCAGCCCGCTGTGTCCTCTTGATCCGTGCCGGCACACATGACGCCCTCAAACACTCAGATCAAGTAAGGAGAGAATTCACAATGAGCAAGAAGTTCTTGATCCCCCTCATCGCCATCGTGCTTTGCGGTGTTGCCGTCGTGCCGGCGCACGCATCAAGTTGGAAGTCCAGTTTCAGCGTCAACCTCGGTGCCGGTTGTAGCGACGTCTCGTTCGGACGAATCCCATGCGCGCCCAGCCGCCCGGTCTGCGCTCCGACGCGCAGCTTCTGGCAAATCGAGTACGACCGCGGATTCAAGTATGGCCGCACGGCCGGGTTCGATGCAGGGTATAGCGACGCGCTTACGGGCCGCTGCTTCAATAATCAAGCCGACCTCTGCGGGTACACACGTTACTCGCGATTCTTCAAGGACGGGTTCAGCGACGGATTTGGCCGCGCCTATGACGAAGGGTTTCAGCGCGGCAAATCGGAACTCGCCTGCCATCGTCCAAGGTGGCGCTGGTAAGGGTTGATCCTGGTCCAAGTTCCCAAGGCGAACGCTCGATCGCGGTCGAGCGTTCTTTGTTTTCACGGTACGCTACAGGGATGAGCGCTTCGCCCACGCTGCCGCCCGACCGCAGCCGCGTCACTACCGAGCATCGCAATCCTGCTTCGTTGAGCCTCGACGCCCTGGACACCGCATCAGCCGTCCGACTGATCGTCGAGGATCACCGCGCCGTGCCCGACGCGGTGGCGGCCGCTGTGCCGGCCCTGGCGACCTTGATTGATCAAATCTCCGCAAGAATGGGGCGCGGCGGGCGGGTCATCTACATCGGCGCAGGCACTTCGGGCCGACTCGGAGTCCTCGATGCCGCTGAATGCCCCCCAACATTTCAATCCGATCCCAAACAGGTCGTCGGCATCATTGCCGGCGGCGACGCTTCGCTCCGCCGCTCATCCGAAAGCAGAGAGGATGACCCCAATGGTGCTGCTCAAGACCTTGAATCGCTTTCGCTCACTGAGCATGACATGCTGCTGGGAATCGCCGCCGGCGGAACAACGCCCTACGTTCTCGGCGCGTTGATCATCGCCAAGGCCGCAGGGGCGGGAACAGCACTGATCACCTGCGCCGAGCCGGCTGAGCCTCCGCCTCGCTGCGATCATCTGATCGTCCTGGAAACCGGACCCGAAATTCTCACCGGTTCCACCCGCCTCAAGGCCGGCTCGGCCACCAAGCTCGCGCTCAACATCATCTCGACTTGCCTCTTCGTTCAACTTGGTAAGGTCTACAGCAACTTGATGGTCGATCTTCGCGCCACGAATACGAAGCTTGCCGACCGGGCGATTCGCGTACTCATCGAGCTGTGCCCGGAGCTCTCTCGCGACGACGCCGCGCGCCTCCTCGACCGCGCCGCCGGAAACCTCAAAGCCGCCATCGTCATGCAACGATTGGATGTGGACCTGCAGACGGCTCAATCGCTGATCGCTCAACAGTATGGCCGGCTCCGGCTCATCCTCGATGCTCTTGAATGACACTCGCATGCAGTGTGCTTCAACGATCGCCTCACTAGTTGAGCAAATGCTCGCGCAAGAACCTCCATCGCGCGGCGCCTGATCGCGCGCCCAGTCCGTGTCCGGCGTTGGGGAAGAACACCATCTCAAAGCGCTTGCCTTCCTCTTGCAACAGCTCGATAAGCTGCCAGGCGTTGTTCGAGTGAACATTGTCATCAACCATGCCGTGCAGCAGCAGCAGATCTCCCTTGAGCTGCTTGGCGTACGTCTTGCACGAGCCGGCGTCGTATCCCTTGGCATTCTCCTGCGGCGTGCGCATGTACCGTTCGGTGTAAATCGTGTCGTAATTCCGCCAATCGCTCACGGTTCCGCCCGCCGCCGCCGCATGAAAGACCTCCGGATACTTCAGCAGCGCCAGCGCCGCCATGAACCCGCCGTACGAATGCCCGTAAATCCCAACCCGTGCCTTATCCACGTACGGGCGCTCGAGCAGATGTCGCACCCCGTCAACCTGATCCTTCAGGTCAACATCGCCCAGCCGCAGATAGACCGCCGACTCAAACGCCTTGCCACGGTTTCCCGTGCCCCGGTTGTCGATCCTCGCGATCAGGAACCCGTATTCGCACTCGGCGTACGCACCCACGAATCGATTTCGCACCGCCTGCGATGTTGGTCCGCCATACACATCAATGAGCAACGGATACTTCTTGTCCGCGCCGAAGTTCGACGGCTTGAACAGCACGCCATACAGATCCGTTTGACCGTCATCCGCCTTGAAGCTGAATAACTCAGGCTTCTCCAAACCCAGTTCGCCAAATCGGCTTGCGTCGCTTTCGGCAAGCGTGGCAATCCGATTGCCGTTCGTGTCATACAGAGCGCTCGTCGGCGGCGTGTCAATGGTCTCGTACTGCGCGACAAACCACTTGAAGTCGGGTGAAACCTCGATCGACGAATGATTGAATGGTTCCTGCGTTAATCGCATTTGTCCACGGCCGTCTAGCCCAACCCGGTGCAATTGCAGGTTCAGCGGATGAGCATCGCTGTAGGCGCTGTAGAAAAGAACGCCCGCCTTCTCGTCGACGGTTTCGATTTCACCAACCGGGTACTCACCGCGCGTCAGCGTGCCGATCAGACCCTCATCCAAGTCCCACAGCTCATACTGCTTCCAGCCGGTCTTCTCCGTTGCCCAGATGAACCGGCGGCCATCGTCCAGGAACTTCATCTCAGGCGAATTGTCCTGCCAGGTGTCTTGCGTCTCAGTCAAGACGATGCGCGTTTGGCCGGTTTCGACGTCGGCTGCCACCAGATGCAAAACGTTCTGATGGCGATTCGTGCGAAAGAACAAAAGTTCCGGCGAGACATCATCGCGCTGGGGCCCGAATCGCACACCATACGTGTACCACTCGTCGTCCTCGGCC
>JAKEEP010000051.1 GCA_022616475.1 Phycisphaerales bacterium
ATCGCGTCAAGATCGGTAAGCGGATCGTGCGAGAATCGGATGTCGCTCAACGGCGCGACCGCCGGCAAGCCTTCAACCCACTCGGACCCGGTCTGAAAGCGGTAGGTCGCTGATGGGCTGGCGAGGATCGACCAGCGAGCCCATTGTGCGTGCGACCGGCCCGAATGAAGCATGATCAGCGAGCGACCTATCGGCCAGGCTGCGGCGACATCCAGCGGCGTCAAGCGGCCGAGCCGGTGCATCCACTCGCGATCAGAGCGATTGGGCATTGAGAGAAATGATAGTGTTGGCGAAGCGCGGGCGCGAGTTTCCAGCCGGAGCGCAGGCGAATGTCAACGTGGCGTGCTAAACTGCCGATTCTGTTTCCATGACAACTTTGATCAAGGACGATTTGAACATGGCCAGCGTTGCTATAGCTCCACCTGCTCGCCCCCGGAATACCCGGAATGCCCGAAACGTCCGGAGTGCCCACAGTCCGCACCTCCGCTCCCGGCCGCGGAGCAGCGCGAAGCTGACGCCGACGCATGCAGTGCCGCGTCGCGCCAAGCCCAGCGCACCGACTGCCAGCGGCGTCAAGGGGCGTCTTGCCAAGATGGTGTACTTCTTCGGCAAGGGCAAGGCCGATGGCGACGGCTCGATGAAGGAGCTGTTGGGCGGCAAGGGCGCGGGCCTGGCCGAGATGACCAAGATTGGCCTGCCGGTGCCGGCAGGCTTCACCATCTCCACGCAAGCGTGCGCCGAGTACTACGCGAGTGGAAAGAAATGGCCGGCGGGGTTGGAGAAGCAAGTGCGCGAGCAGTTGACGCGCTTGGAGAAGACCCTGCGAAAGAAGCTTGGCGCGCCAAACGATCCGCTGCTGGTTTCGGTGAGGTCGGGCGCGGCGCGATCGATGCCGGGGATGATGGAAACGATCCTGAATCTCGGCTTGAACGATCGAAGCGTCGAGGGGCTGGCCAAGGCGACGGGCAATTCGCGCTTCGCCTGGGATTGCTATCGCCGGTTCATTCAGATGTACAGCACGGTGGTGGTGGGGTTGAGCAAGGATGTGCTGGAAGAGAACCTGCACGCGTTGAAGCATCAGTTGGGCGTGGCGTCGGATACTGAGATACCGGCCGAGATGCTGCGCGAATTGTGCACGGATTTCAAGACGTTCTTCAAGCAGCAAACGCGCGAAGAGTTTCCGCAGGATCCATGGAAGCAACTGTTCGGTGCGATCAACGCGGTGTTCGGTTCGTGGATGGCCGACAAGGCGCTCACGTATCGGCGAGTTGAAAAGATCGAAGGGCTCGCAGGCACCGCGGTCACGGTGCAGCAAATGGTGTATGGCAACATGGGCGATGACAGCGGAACCGGCGTCTGCTTCACGCGCGATCCATCGACGGGCGAGAACGCGCTCTACGGCGATCTGCTGATCAACGCGCAGGGCGAAGATGTGGTCGCGGGCATTCGCACCCCCATTCACCTGAGCGAGTTGGCGGTGAAGATGCCCGATGCGTGGGAGCACTTGAACGGCGTTCGCGTCATTCTCGAAACCCATTTCAAAGACATGCAGGACATGGAGTTCACCATCGAGCGCGGCAAGCTGTACATGCTGCAATGCCGGGCGGGAAAGCGGACGCCGATGGCGGCGTTTCGCATTGCCGTTGAGCAGGCGACCAAGCCGCTGTTGAGCAAGGCTCAAGTGGCGAAGCTTGTGGCCAAGAGGCATTTGCCCAAGCGGTATGCGGCGGCGGCAGCCAAGCCGGTGATCACCAAGGACGATGCGGTGAAGCGAATCACGCCGGCCGACATCGAGCGGCTGTTCTATCCAATCATCGATCCGGCGACCAAGAAAGAAGAGCTGAACGCGCGGAAGCTGGCGCGAGGAATTAATGCGGTTCCGGGAGCGGCGTGCGGGCAGATCGTGTTCACGGCGGCCGAAGCCGAGCGGTTCGCCAAGGAGGGCCGGCGCGCTGTGCTGGTTCGCAAGGAGACCTCGCCTGAAGATGTGGGCGGGATGCACGCGGCCGTTGGGATTCTGACGGCGACCGGCGGCAAGACTTCCCACGCTGCGGTGGTGGCGCGCGGCTGGGGCAAGTGCTGCATCGTCGGCTGCAACGCGCTGAACATCGACTATGACCGCAAGACGCTGAGCGTGAATGGCACCTCGCGCAAACAGGGAGAGTTCATCACGCTCGACGGGTCGGAGGGAATCGTGTACGACGGCGAGCTGCCCCTGGTGAAGCCACAATTGCCCCGCGAGTACACCACGCTCATGCAATGGGTGGATCAGCGGCGGACCATGCGGGTGCGGACCAACGCCGACACGCCGTACGATGCGCGCAACGGGGTGTTGATGGGGGCCGAAGGGATTGGGTTAACGCGAACCGAGCACATGTTCTTCGACACCGAAGAGCGTCGGATCGCGATGCAGCGGATGATTCTGGCCGACACGGAAGCCGAGCGGCGGGCGGCGCTCGACATGCTGCTGCCCTATCAACGCGAGGATTTCATCGGGATTTTCGAGGCGATGGACGGTCGGCCGGTGACCATTCGGCTGATCGACCCGCCGCTGCACGAGTTCGTGCCGCACGAGGAAGAGAAGCAGCGCGAGCTGGGCAAGCGCATCGGCGTTGCGTTCGAGAGGATCAAACAGCGCGTCGAGCAATTGCACGAGGCGAACCCGATGCTTGGGCATCGCGGATGCCGGCTGTGCATTACATATCCGGAAATCCTGGAAATGCAGGTGCGCGCGATCATGGAGGCGGCGGTCGCGGTGAAGAAAGCCAAAACCAAAGTCGCGCCTGAGATCATGATTCCGCTGACGATCGACGAGAAGGAGTTGCAGATTCTGACCGATGCCACGCGACGGGTGGCTGACCAAGTGCTGGCTGAGGCCGGCGTAAAGGTTGATTACTTGGTTGGAACGATGATCGAGACGCCACGGGCAGCGCTGCTGGCCGATCAGATTGCCGAGGTTGCCGAGTTCTTCTCATTTGGGACCAATGACCTGACGCAAATGGCGATGGGGTTGTCGCGCGATGATGCCGGGCGCTTTCTGCCCGAGTATGTGGACAAGGCAAAATCCGGGATCTTCAAGGACGATCCGTTCCAATCGCTTGATCAGGAGGGCGTTGGGCTGCTCATGAGGTGGGCGATCGAGAAGGGTCGCGCGACGCGCAAGAACCTGAAGATCGGAATCTGCGGCGAGCATGGCGGGGAGTCCGAGAGCGTCAAGTTCTGCCACAAGCTGGGCATGGACTATGTGAGCTGCTCGCCGTTCCGCGTGCCGATCGCGCGCCTGGCGGCGGCGCAGGCAGCGATTGGGTAATAGTCGCTCCTCGCCGTTACTGCAAGGAAAGACCTCGCCATGAGGTTATGAGACTTCAGAGTTGGGCACCTGTCTGTTCCGCTAGGGCGTAGTATTCCAACTGAATGACCCGCAAGATGCGAGCACTTGAGTTTGTGATGCGCGATCGACTGGACGGCGTAGATATCACGCCGCAAACCATCGGCCTCTCACGCTTCAACGAGTTCAACAAACAGGCCGAGGATTTCATTGCCGGTTCTGAGCGCCTCAGGACGGATGACGTTCATGTGGCTATCAAGGAGGGCTCATACGTGCTCAAGGCGGTGTTGCCGATCGCAATCGCTACGGCACTCGAGGGTGATCTGAAGGCGCTACAGCATCAGGATTCATTAGGAGAGATTGATCCGAAACGTGCTGAAGTGATTTCAAAATGGCAGGCGCGTAGCAAAGGAGACCCCGACGTAGCCTTTGAGATTCGCCCGCAAGGCATGGATGTCAATCCAATCGAGTTGAATGTCGAGACGGATTACCGCGTTGGCGATGTCGTGCCTTGGGTCAAGGTGGAAAAGTACCTATTCGGTATGGTGACGGACATGGGCGGCGTGAACAAAGCCAACGTTCAC
This sequence comes from Phycisphaerales bacterium, assembly GCA_022616475.1. Taxonomy (GTDB): domain Bacteria; phylum Planctomycetota; class Phycisphaerae; order Phycisphaerales; family SM1A02; genus JAKEEP01. Next base: position 3,913 of record JAKEEP010000051.1, read on the forward strand.
ATTCGCTTGGAGGACACTGGTCAGATTGTCGTCGTCGGCACGAATCAGGATTACTTGAAGGATCAGGAAGAGAATCGGCTGTATCACAAGGTGCTGGTGCGCGTTGAGGCTGAGCAGCATTTCAAGACAGGACAGCTGCGCAAATTGCGGCTCCTTTCGTTTGAGGATTACGAGCCGCGCTACGACGAGGCGGCATTGGATCGATTTGCGCAGGAAGGTCGGAAAGCCTGGGCCGATGTCCCAGATGCCGGTAAATGGGTCCGGGAGTTGCGGGGAGGATCGTAATGGCGGCCGGTGTGGTGGCGGATACGAGTTTTCTCATCACTCTGGCAGATCCGAAACGGCAACACCACAAGTCTGCACGGCAATATTGGCGACATTTCACGGAGAATGCGATACCGCTCTTTCTGCCCACGATTGTCGTCTCAGAGTTCTATATCAAACAGGAGATTCCGCCGGATGTCTTGCGCGCGTGCGTTGTCTTGCCTTTCAACTGGGACGATGCGGTCAAGGCAGCGCGGATTGATTTCTCCAAACAGGAGCGAACTGATGGGCAGCGGGACGCTCTAAAGGATGATGTCAAAATCATGGCGCAGGCGATCGTCAAGGACGCGGCGTGGATCATTACCGACGACTCGCAATCGTTGTACAAACTCGCCTTGGCGCTGCGTGACTCGGGAGCGTCAGGGGTGCAGCCCATCAAGCTGGAAGATGGTTTCGACAAATCACTCTTTGAGCCTACGCGGCAGCGCGATCTCCCCTACAGCCAAGAATAGAACTCGTCGATCTCCACAATGCATCATCGCCCTTCTGAAGTGGGAGCACCCCAGCGCGCCGCTACCCGCCGATCGCCGACATCGTGCGCTGCGGTTGGATGAACGTCTTGGAGCCGATGCCGTGGCCGGCTTGCTTGGTCCAGACGGCGTCGATGATGAAGGCGCGCACATCATCGTCGGAGGCGCCATCGCGCAGCAGCGGCCGCAGGTCCCATTCGCTCAGGCTGAACAGGCAGGGGCGGATCTTGCCGTCGGCGGTAATGCGCAGACGGCTGCAGGCGCCGCAGAACGGGCGGGTGACGGGAGCGATGATGCCGATTCGCGGCTCGGCCCTGTCCGCGCGCAAACGCCCAGGCATGGCCATGCCTGGGCGTTGCGGCTCAGTCATGCATGCTGCGAAGCGAAAATTCATTGACGTGCTCGATGGGTCGTCGTCCTCAACGGGAATCAACTCATGCCGGGCGCGAATGCGCTCGAGCATCTCATCAGCGCCGACCACATTATTGCGACTCCATGCCCGACTGGAATCCAGCGGCATGAATTCGATCAGCCGCATATCGATGTTGTGCTCGATGGCGAAATCAGCGAAATCGGAGACTTCATCATCGTTGATGCCGCGCATGATTACGGCGTTCACCTTGATTGGGACAAAACCCGCCTGCTGTGCGACCTTGATCGCGTCGATGACCGATTGGGCTGTCGAGTTGGTCCGCGTGATGGCTTGGACGCGCTGCGGCCGCAGACTGTCGAGACTGAGCGTGATGCGGTGCAACCCGTCGCGCCGCCATTGATCCAGCGGCAGGTTGCGAAGCAGCGAGCCGTTGGTCGTGAGCGCCATGTCGCGCACGCCCATCCGCCCCAGCGCGGCGATCAACTCATCCAGTTGCGGATAGAGCGTGGGCTCACCGCCGGTGATGCGCACTTTTTCGATGCCCAGGCTCAGACAGACGCGAACGACGGTCAGATACTCTTCCAGCGACAAAAGCTGCTGCTTGGGCATGTATCGGAAATCGGGATCCATGCAATAGATGCAGCGGAAGTTGCAGCGATCGGTGACTGAGAGGCGCAGATCGCGGATGGTCCGGCGGTGCGAGTCGATCAATCGGCCGGGGAGCGAAGCTTGTGATGGCGCCGCCGGTGGAGCGGTCGCCGCAGCGCGCTGATTCGTATGCAGACCGAGTATGGGCAGTGCGACGCTCACGCAGGACTCCGCGAAGGCAACGATTGTATGGAGCCGGCGCGGTCGAGGTTCTCCAAAATTCAATGCTGGCGGCGTGCATGCTTAACGCACGGCGACCACCATTGACCGAACGCTTGCCACCTGTCAACTATCGACGATTTTTCAGGCGGTAAACGAATTTCAGGCCCGACCAATCGTCATCCACGGCACAGATCTTCACATCAACCAGGCCCGCTGCAAGCCCAGCGTCTCGCACATCGGCCTCCTTCAGATCGGTTGGAATCGATGAGCCGCCCTTGGGCCAGGAGACCCAAAGGATGCCATCGAACGCCAACGCCTTCTTGAGTCTGGGAAACTCCTTGCGCAGCGTGGCCCCTTTGGCCGCGAAAAAATGAATGAAATCGAGCGGCCCTCGCGCGGACTTGGCGATCGTGATTCCGTTGGGCAACGAGCCAAGGAGCTGTGCGTAGTGCGGCGGCGCGTTGATGAACCGAGCGCGGTGCCCAGCCTTGATGCCGAGCTTTTGGATCAGTGGAGTTTTCGAGTAGCCCGCGGGCATCGTCGTTCCGGGTGCGGATCATCACCGAGCTTGAACCGCATCAGCATCGCGCACCACTTCGCCGCCGGCGGCTTGCCACGCCCCGAAGCCGCCGGCGATGTTGGTGGCGTCAAAACCATGCCGCTGAAGCAGAGCCGTCGCCAATGCTGATCGTCCTCCGGCCAGGCAGTGCACCAGAATCGCACGGTCCTTGGGCAACTCATCAAGGTGATCGAGCAAACGCGTGTGGGCGACGTTGAGCGCGCCGGCGATATGGCCGTCTTGATATTCCGAGGCCTTCCGCACATCAAGCACGAACGATTCGCCGTCGTTGATTCGCCGCCTGAGCGTGGGAATGTCGATTTCGTCGGTCGTCGCCAGCGGAACGCCCTGCGCTGCGGCCGCTTCCAGCGTCTGCGGCGTGACAAACCCGGTCACCTCGTCCAGGCCGATGCGAACCAGATCACGAGCCGCTTCCTCCACTCGCCGACCTTCGATGACCAGCACGATCGGAGTTCCGGCCTCGACAAAGGACCCCGCAACCGTTGGGAACGAGCTGTTGAGCGGCGCGTGCAGCGCCCTCGGAAGATGACCAGCCTTGAACTTCGCCCACGGCCGCGTGTCGAGGATCGCAACCCTCTTGCCATCGAGCTTCTTCAGCCATGCCGCATCAAGTTCAGCCGGTTGCGGCAGCTTGTCGAGGATCGCCGGGCCATACTTGTTTTCGTGCTTCATGCGCGCAAAGTACAGCGGCGGCTCGGGCTGGCCTTCGAGGATGCTCTGCACGAAAAGCTCTTCATTGTCGGCTGCGGTCAGGGATGGGTTGAACCGTTTTTCGTAGCCGACGGTCGATTGCGGAACCGCACCGAGTGCCTTGCCGCATGCGCTTCCGGCGCCGTGCGCCGGCCAGACTTGCAGGTAATCCGGAAGCTGCCGAAACGCTCGCGCTGAACGAAAGAGAGTGCGCGCGGCTAGTGTCTTAGCGCCAACCACCCCCGCGGCCGTCTCCAGCAGGTCGGGCCGGCCGAGATCGCCGACAAAGACAAAGTCGCCGGTGATGATCCCCATCGGCTCATTGACGCCGCCGCCCAGATCGGTCACCAGAAAGCTGATGTGCTCGGGAGTGTGGCCGGGCGTGTGCAAAACCTTGAACTGAATCGATCCAATTCGAAACGTGTTGCCGTCTTTGAGCAGTTGATGTGGGTAGCTGCCGCCGCCGGATCGCTTGTTGAGCCACTGGTACTTCCAGTCGGCATCGCCCTCATCGGAGACGTATACCTTGGCCCCGGTCGCCTCGGCAAGCTGGCGGGTGCCGGATAGAAAATCAGCGTGAATGTGCGTCTCGGCCACGGCCACGATTCGCAACTTGTTCGCCTTGGCCGCGTCGATATACCGATCCACATCGCGCTGGGGATCGATGATGATCGCGTCCCCCGTGCCCTGACAGCCGATCAGGTACGCGGCCTGCGCCAGCTTGTCGTCGTAGATCATTCGGAAGAGCATACGAACGCTCCTGCGGATCGCGCCATGTTTGCGAAAAAGGTGTCAGGAACCTTTTCCTCAGGCAACGCGCGAGGCGAAGAACACCTCAGGAAAAGGTTCCTGACACCTTTTCTGTGCGGGCCACCGGAACGCGGTCAGTATATGCCCGGCAAAAAATCAGACGCGGCTCGGAGGTGGTAGAAGGCTCTGTGCCGCGTCCAAGGCTGGATCTCGTGCTCGCCTACTCGTGAATCTCGACGTCTACATCATCAGGATCGTGATCCGTGTGGGGTGGATGCGGGGTCAACTCGTCTGAGGCGGAGCCAACCACCAGCCATGGAAGCGCCTTGATGAGATGGCGAATTCTCACATCGGCCCCATTCCGCGTCATGGCTAAACCGTTCCTCGCTTGGCTATCCCGGCAATGAGTGAGATCAGGAACAGCACGAGGAAAACGATGAACAGAATCTTGGCGATGGAGGCAGCGCCGCTAGCAATGCCGCCGAACCCGAAGATCGCGGCGATGATCGCGACGATAAAAAATACAAGCGCCCAATACAGCATGATGTTGACTCCTCAGATGCTCGCTCAGGCGCGGGGTCATCGGTGTGAGCCCTGCAACGCCAAGTTGTGCAATGATTCGCTGTGTTGAGTCCGTCCGCCCTGGGAAAGTGAACCTAATCCAAACGGCGTTCGCTGCTCAATGCGGTTCAGGCGTAGGGTGCTTTTCTGACGCCGTGTGGCTCATCCGGGCAAGGATCTGTTGTGCCTGGTCAGCGGAGTTCATCGGTCCAGTGGAGGGTACTCGCACCACCTCGAACATCGCTCGCACATCAATGCCCAGGGGATCGATGCCAACCATCAGCGGCCTTTCGATTCTCATGTTGCCAAAGCTCGCGCACAGAGTGCGAAGATCATCCAGGTGGTCAGTGTTCATTGTGCGGCAGAGGCGCGCTTCATCGGCCGCGAGCGGGTTCGGCCGCATCAGCGCCTCGCCGTCAATCACCATCCCCTTAAATCGTGCCGCATCGATCTTCAGAAACGCCCAGCGCACATCGTCCGGCTCGCCGTGATAGATGCGCCATCGGTCCGCCACGGCGGCAAGGGGCCCGCGCTCCTCAAATGGTTGCAGCGTTACTTGCAGCTCCATCGCTCCCTCGGCGAACTCAGGCACAAACAGCACGGTGTCGACCGATTGCAACATGGCAACCATCACCGGCGCGGCGATCTGCCCATCAGGCGCGATCACATACTTGAGCGGCCGCAGATGCTCATCAAAGCGCAGATCGCCGCGTGTGTGGGATCGCAGAAATGTCCATGCGTCATGAATGACCGCATCGCTCATTCGAGCATCGTAGGAGAAAATCGCGGCCGCCGGAGCCGGCGACGCGCTGGGCGCCATACCGCTACCATCCCGTCGAATGTCGCTCATTGCCGTTTCAATTGCTGTGCACGGCGCCGACGAAATCGGTGGCGCGATTGAGCGCGCAGCCGCGGCTGTGCGCGGGGGCGCCAAGCTCGTCGAGTGGCGCATCGACGGGCTTGCCGAAGAAGACGATGCGCTGGCCGCAGCGAGCCAGCTTGTGCGCCGCAGCCCCGCCCCCTGCATCGTGACGAGCCGGCCGGTTTGGGAGGGCGGCGAATACACCGGCGACGAACAGAAGCGCATGAGCCTGCTCGAAGGGCTCTGTGCCGGCGACGATCGTCCGCGCTATGTCGATGTTGAGCTTGCCGCATATCAGCGCAGCATGAACATGCGCCAGAAGGTGCAACTTGCGGTGAAGCATCCCGCGCAGCCGCGCGACCTCGATACCAGTTTGATTTTGTCCTCGCACGACTTTCAGGGACGCCCGGCCGATCTGATTCGCCGCGTTGAGGCTATGACCAACGAGCCCGCTTGCGCTGTGGTGAAGATCGCTTGGACGGCTCGCTCGCTCCGCGACAATCTCGAGGCATTTGATCTTCTGGCTGAGCGGCGCAAACCGATGATTGCCCTTTGCATGGGGCCCTTCGGCTTGATGAGCCGTGTGCTGGCGCCGAAGTTCGGCGGGTTGCTGACATTTGCGACCGATCATCCAACGGAAGTCACCGCGCCCGGCCAGCCGACGATCGAAGACCTGCGAGGGCTTTATCGCTTCGATCGGATCAGCCCAAGCACGCGCGTTTATGGCGTGATCGGCTGGCCCGTGGAACATTCAAAGAGCCCGGCGATTCACAACGCGGGCTTTGAAGCCGTGGGACACGATGGGGCCTATCTGCCCATGCCTGTGCCCGGCGGGCCTACCGAGTACGAGCATTTCAAGGCTACGGTGGGGGCGATGATCGATCATCCGCGCCTGAATCTCCGCGGCGCCAGTGTGACGATTCCACACAAAGAGAATCTGCTGCGATTTGTGCGCGAGCGCGGCGGGCGCATCGATCCGCTGGTGGAGCGAATCGGGGCCGCCAACACGCTGGTGGTCGGCAGTGCCGGCGCGTTGGAGTGCCTGAACACGGATTCTGCTGCCGCAGTCGCCTCCCTCCTTCATGGAATGAGCATCGATAATAAGCAGCTTCCGGGCAAGCGAATTGCCGTCATCGGCGCCGGCGGCGTGGCGCGGGCGGTTGTCGCCGGGCTCAGCGACCTGGGCGCGACCGTCGTCGTCTTCAATCGCACCGCTGAGCGCGCTGAACGCCTGGCAGCAGACTTCAACCAGCGATGGACTTCGATCGGAGCGCCAGCCAAGGTTGTGGTTGGCAAGTCCGATTCGCTCGCGTGCGGCTGCTTCGATGTCTTTATCAATTGCACGAGCATCGGCATGGCAGGCGGACCCGCGCCCGATGAATCGCCGCTGCCGGATGATGTGCCCCTTGATGATCGGGTTACCGTCTTCGATACGGTGTACGCGCCGGCTGGTCGAGTGGGGGGGCGCTCGCCGCTGATTCAGGAAGCCGCCGCGCGCGGTGCGAAGGTCATCACCGGAGTGGACATGTTCATCCGCCAAGCGGCGATGCAATTTGAGAAGTGGACCGGCAAGCCCGCGCCGATGGAAATCCTTCGACAGTCGCTCAATGTTCAGTGATAATGGGTGCCATGCTTCGTCCCGGTAGGGCGAAGCATGGTGAGGCGCAGAGTCATGCAAGAGCCACGCCGACGCAAAGCACTCAAGCGCTTCGAGGCACCCGGCCAGGCGCGTTTCATTACATGTTCATGCTGGCAACGGTTGCCTCTATTCGGAAATCCATCGATTCGCGATGCATTCGCGGATCAACTTGGGACCGTTCGCCAGCGCAACGCGTTCAGACTTCTTGGGTGGGTCATCATGCCGGAGCATTTTCATATTCTGGTCATTCCCAATCTGCCAGAATGGACGATGCCACGAATCCTTGGAGCGATCAAGCGGCCATTTGCCCAAAGTACAATTGAACGGTGGCACGAACTCAACGCGAGAGTGTTGACCCGCCTTGTGGATTGGGCTGGCACGTATCGCTTCTGGCAGCGCGGCGGCGGCTACGACCGGAACATCTACACCGAACCGGAGAGACTCGAGAAACTCGAATACATCCACAACAATCCAGTTGAGCGCGGGTTGGTGGCGAATCCAATGGATTGGCCTTGGTCGTCAGCACGTGCCCATGCGGGCTATGAAAGTGTGCTTGTTCCCATTGACAGGGTTACTTGAAGCTGGCCGCGTCTCCATGCTTCGCCCTATCGGGACGAAGCATGGCACCCCGGAATCACAGCACAAACCGGCTCAGATCTTCATCCTTCAGAATCGCGCGGAGTCGCTCGCGCACAAATTGGCCGGTGATAGCCACCTTCTTCTCGTTCCGCGCTGCCATCTCCGGCGCATCGAAGCTGATTTGCTCGAACACGCATTCGATCACCGTCATCAAGCGTCGAGCGCCGATGTTCTCCATGCACGCATTGGCTTCCGCGGCAAGCTCGGCCATGGCGTCAATCGCATCAGGTTCGAAGCGCACCTCCAACCCTTCCGTGGCCAGCAGCGCCGCCTGTTGCTTGGTCAACGCCGCGTCGGGCTCCTTCAAGATGCGCTTGAAATCGGCGGCAGTCAGAGGCTCCAACTCCACGCGAATCGGAAAGCGCCCCTGGAGCTCCGGCATCAGGTCGCTCACCTTCGATGAATGAAACGCCCCGGCGGCGATGAACAGAATTTGATCCGTATTCACCATGCCGTAGCGCGTCACCACCGTCGAACCCTCGACGATCGGCAGCAAATCGCGCTGCACGCCCTGCCGACTCACATCTGCCCCGCCTTTGGTCGCTTCCGGCGGAGAAGCGATTTTGTCGATCTCATCCAGGAAGATGATGCCGCTTTGCTCGGTTCGCTCGATCGCCGTCTCGATCAGCTTCTCGCGATCGATGAGTTTGTTGGTTTCCTCCTCCATGAGGATTGCGCGAGCGCGCGCGACGGTGACTCGCCGGCGGCGCGTCTTGTCGGGAATCAGGTTTTCCAGCATGGAGCTGACGGCCGGGTCGAACTGGTCGGGCCCCATCATTCCGATGATCGGCACCGACTGCTTTTCGGTGATGTTGATCTCGATCTCGCGCTCTTCGAACAGGCCATCGCGGAGCTTTTGGGCCATGCGCTCACGAACGCGCTGATGGGTGTCAACGGCGGTTCCGCCGCCCGAATCAGTTGTCTGAACCCCCGCCGACGAATCGGACTCGCCGACGGAATGTTGCGATTGATCTTCGCTGTCTCGAAAGGCCTGCAATCCCTGGGCATCGCCGCGCGTTTCCGTTTCACCCAGCAGGAGGGATACCAAACGGTGCTCCACCGCCGCTTCAGCGCGCTCGCGCACGATCTGGGCCTGCTCGCCGCGAACCATGTTGATCGCCAGTTCCAGCAGATCGCGCACCATCGATTCGACATCGCGCCCGTGATACCCAACTTCGGTGTACTTGCTGGCCTCAACCTTGATGAACGGCGCATTGACGAGCTTAGCCAACCGCCGCGCGATCTCCGTTTTCCCCACGCCGGTGGGCCCGATCATGATGATGTTCTTGGGCGTGACCTCTTTGGCGAAGTCCTTGTCCAACTGCTGCCGCCGCCAGCGGTTGCGCACCGCGACCGCCACCGCGCGTTTGGCGCTGTCTTGGCCAATGATGTGACGGTCGAGTTCGCCGACGATCTGACGAGGCGTGAGGTTCTTCATCGATCAACAAGCATATCGCCCACCACCAAAGCTCGGCGAAATCCCAATGTCGTGACGCTCATCGATGCGGAGGATACATGGAATTGACCGACCGATGTCGTTCCAAGGAGCTTTGTCATGTCGATTGCCCGCGTCACTGAGATCACCGCCGCTTCCAACAAGAGCTTCCAGGACGCCATGGAGCAAGGCGTCGCCCGCGCCAACAAGACGCTGGAGAACGTCACCGGCGCCTGGATCAAGGGCTACGAGCTCGTCATCGCCAAGGGCAAGATCACCGAGTACCGCGTGCGGATGAAGATCACGTTCATTCTCAGCAATTGAGTCGTCCAAAGCCGCTGTTGTATGACACGACATTGCGGTTTCGGTTCCGGCGCGCCTGATATATCATTCCTCCATGCCGCTGGACCCTCGTCGTATCGAAGTGATGGACGATCAGGTCGCCGCGATCATGCGCCACAAAACTCCCCAGGAGAAGTTGGCGATGCTTGACGATCTCTGGCAGCTTGCCGAGTCGCTGACGGAAGCCGGGGTGCGCGAACTTCATCCAGATTGGTCCGACCAACAGGTTCGCCGTGAGAGGATCCGGAGAATGTCTCGTGGCGCCCTCTGAACTGATCCGGACCGTCACAGAGGTGCTGAATGATCTCGAGATTCCCTATTTCATCACCGGATCGGTGGCATCGATCGTCTTCGGCGAAGGCCGCCAGACCGCCGACGTTGATATTGTCGCCCAAGTCGAGGACCGCCATGTGGTGAGGCTGTGCGCTGCTTTCCCCGCTGACCGGCTTTACATCAGCGAGGATGCGGTGCGGGAAGCGATAGGCCTGCACGGTCAGTTCAACATCATCGATTCCACAACGGGATACAAGGCAGACATCATCGTTCCCGCCCCAACCGCCCTCAACGCCCAGCGATTTGCCCGGGCGCGGCGAGTTCGCCCCGCCGCTGCTGATCGCACCTATTGGTTTGCATCACCCGAAGACGTGATTGTGAAGAAACTGGAAGCGCATCGTGAGGGCGGCTCTGATAAGCACCTTCGTGACGTTGCCGGCATCATCAAGACCATGGGCGATCAGCTTGATCGGGAATACATCGAGCGATGGGCCGCCACCCTGAGCATTGATGACATCTGGCGGGCCGTTGTCAAGCGAACCAATGGCTGACTCATGTACGATGACCGGCAATGTCATCACTCACCTACCACACCGCAGGCGAATCGCACGGCCCCGCGCTCACCACGCTGATCAACGGCCTACCCGCCGGCCTCGAGCTCGATGTCGATTTCATCAACGCCGAGTTGGCACGCCGTCAGGGCGGCTACGGCCGTGGAGCGCGGCAGAAGATCGAACAGGATAAGGCGACTTTTCTTTCGGGGGTACGCCGCGTCGGAAGCGTCACACGCACCATCGGCTCACCACTAGTAATCCAAATCCTCAACAAAGACAATCGGCTCGACGACCCCGCGAAGACCCCTCCAGTCTATCGACCTCGTCCCGGCCACGCCGATCTCGCCGGCTCCATCAAGTGGCTTACGACCGACTGCCGCGAAACGCTCGAGCGCGCCAGCGCCCGCGAAACCGCCGCCCGCACAGCCGCCGGCGCCGTCGCTCGCTGCCTTCTCCGCGAGTTCGAAATCGAGAGCTTCAGCTTCGTCCGCGGCATGCTCGACGCCGTCACCAACATCGCCATTGAAGAAGATCGACTTGATGCGCTCATTCGTGCTCGGGATGAATCTGAGGTCTATTGCCCCGATCCAAAGGTCAGCGAACGCATCATCGCACACATCCGCCAGGCCAAGATCGACAAGGACACGGTCGGCGGCCTGGCCGAAGTTCACGTCTTCGGTTGCCCCCCCGGAATGGGCTCGTGCGCGAACTGGGATCAGCGCCTCGATGCGCGCCTGGCCGGCGCGGTGATGGGAATTCAAGCCTTCAAAGCCGTCGAAATCGGTCTGGGAAAGGACTCCGCCTTCCGCACCGGATCGCAAGTGCATGACCCGATCTTGTACGACGACACGCGCGCCGGCGAACCCAATCTGGGATTCGTCCGCCCTACCAACAACGCCGGCGGGCTCGAAGGCGGCATGACCAACGGCATGCCCATCGTCGTCCGAGGTACCATGAAGCCGATCAGCACCCTTCTGCGCGGCATGCCCAGCGTCGATCTCAACACCAAGAAGCCCCAGCACAGCGCCTACGAGCGCTCCGATGTCTGCGCGTTGCCGGCCGCCAGCGTCGTCATGGAAAACGTCGTGGCGTTCGAAGTCGCTCGCGCCTTCCTTGAGAAGTTCGCCGGCGATTCCATGCACCAAGTCCAGGCCAACTACGAAGGATTCATGAACATGGCGCGTCGCTTGCCGCTGGAGCCGATCGCCGAGCCGCGCGAGCAGGCCGAGAATCAGTCCGAAGCATGAAGCCCACGTTCAGTGAACGTGGGCTTCGATTCCGGCGCGAGCGCGATATCAACCTAGCGCGACATCGAACGGGAGCGCGACATCGAGCGCGAACGCGTGCGTGTCCGCGACCGCATGCCGGCTCGTGAGCGCGTCCGCGAGCGCGTGCCGGCTCGTGTTCGTGTTCGGCTTGCTGCACTCGATCCCGCGCGCCGGGAGCGCGCCGATGTCCTGCCGCCAAGGCGCCCGCCTTTGCGCGATGGCGATTCATCGCGTGCCCGCCCGCGTCCGGAGCCCGACTTCTTGCCGCCGCCGGAAATGTTGTTCACCGTCGCCCACGCCCGTCTTTCCGCCTCATATCCGGAAACGCCGCGTCTCCTGTAGCCTTCCTCAATATGATCGGCCCGTCGCCTCTGCTTGCCTGTGTAGCTCGATTTGTCGCCTCGTGGCATTGTTCGTAACTCCTGTGAATTCATCGCGGTAGGCCGATGTCGATGGCCCACCCGGTGAGATTCACCATATGGCTCGCCGAGTCGATTGGAAGCGCGCTGCGCGACCTTCGCCGGAAATCCCGAATCGCAACCTATGTCCAACTGATCCATGCCACAGCGCTCGAAGGTCGGCGTCGCATCGTGCGAAATTGATAAGAGCGCCGCATGGTGAAACGGCGCGGCTCGCTCGTGCGCGGAGCGAGCCTCAACTCACAAGACAGCCGGCCTGACCTTCCCAAACGCTTTATTTTGGCCACTATGCACAGCTGGGATCGCTGGTTATTATTCTGCCCTGCGGTCGGCCAAGGTGTTGAACTTGAAGCGATCGCAGAGGATTGTCATACTGCCGACTTCCTGTTGGCGGGGTGAAACGAAGTCATAGCTGAACCTGCCGCCGCCAACCGTCAAGAGTTGATGGCCAAAACTGATCTGCCTTGGATGTGAAGGACCTTTATGAACACGAATCTCGTGAACGGAATCGTTGCCAAGCCCCTGACCGCGGTCGGTGGCTCGCGAATTGGAGAGTGGATGGTGGCCGGCCTCGCGGCACTGTTGACGCTCGCCCTGGTTCCCGGCGCGTACGCCGGCGAAGCCGACCTGAAAGTTCCCGACCTCGCCTCACAAACGTTCCTGGGGATGTCGGGCTGGACGCTTCTGGCGCTGGGCTTGGTCGTCTGCGCCCTCGGTCTGGTCTTCGGCCTGGTCATCTTCACCCAGCTCAAGAACCTGCCCGTGCACAAGCGCATGCTGGAGATCTCCGATCTCATCTACGAAACGTGCAAGACCTATCTCATCACCCAAGGCAAGTTCCTCTTGATTCTTTGGGCGCTCATTGCCACGGTGATGGTCTGGTATTTCGGCTGGCTTACGCCTCACACCGATCCGGTCACGGGCGACATTCACAAAGGCATGTCGTTCGGAAAAGTAGCCATCATCCTGCTCTGCAGCATCGTCGGCATCGCCGGGTCCTATGGCGTGGCCTGGTTCGGCATCCGCATCAACACCTTCGCCAACTCCCGCACCGCCTTCGCGGCCCTTGGAGGCAAGCCCTTCCCCTGCTACGACATTCCGCTCCGCGCCGGCATGTCGATCGGCATGGTGCTCATCAGCGTCGAGCTGCTGGTGATGCTTGCGATTCTCCTGTTTATCCCAGGCGACTATGCCGGCCCCTGCTTCATCGGCTTCGCCATTGGCGAATCGCTCGGCGCCTCGGCCCTGCGTATCGCCGGCGGCATCTTCACCAAGATCGCCGACATCGGCTCCGACCTCATGAAGATCGTCCTGGGCATCAAGGAAGACGATGCCCGCAACCCCGGCGTCATCGCCGACTGCACCGGCGACAACGCCGGCGACTCGGTCGGCCCCACCGCCGACGGCTTCGAAACCTACGGCGTCACCGGCGTCGCGCTGATCAGCTTCATTCTCCTCGCCGTGCCTTCAGAAGCGATCCAGGTCAGTCTACTGGTCTGGATCTTCGCCATGCGCATCATGATGGTGCTCGCCTCGGGGGGGTCTTACCTGATCAACGCCGCCTTCGCCAAGAGTCGATGGGGCAACGCCGACAAGATGAACTTCGAGCACCCGCTTACGATTCTGGTCTGGCTCACCTCATTCGTTTCGGTCGCCTTGACGTTTCTGTTCTCGGCGCTGCTGATCCCTGATCTGGCTGGCGACAAAACACTCTGGTGGAAGCTCTCGATGATCATCAGCTGCGGCACGCTCGCGGGCGCAATCATTCCTGAGTTGGTGAAAATCTTCACGTCCATGCACTCCAAGCACGTGCGCGAAGTGCTCACATCGTCGCGCGAAGGCGGGGCCTCTCTCAACATTCTTTCCGGACTGGTTGCAGGCAACTTCAGCGCGTTCTGGATGGGTCTCACGATCGTCGCCCTCATGGGAATCGCATACGGCGTGAGCACGCAGTTCCCATCAACTGGCTTCATGGTCGCCCCCGCTGTCTTCGCGTTCGGCCTGGTTGCCTTCGGATTTCTGGGCATGGGCCCGGTCACGATCGCCGTCGACAGCTATGGCCCGGTCACCGACAACGCTCAATCCGTCTACGAACTCTCGCTCATCGAGAACGTGCCCAAGGATCAACTCAAGAAAGAGCTTGGCGGCGTTGAGGTCAACTTCGAGAAAGCCAAGCACTTCCTCGAGGAGAACGACGGCGCGGGCAACACCTTCAAGGCCACCGCCAAGCCCGTGCTCATCGGCACCGCCGTCGTCGGCGCCACGACCATGATCTTCGCGATCATCGTGCTGCTGGTGGGTGAGAAGGTCAATGGAGTGATCCAGCTCAGTCCCGAGAAACTCCAGTTCCTTTCCCTTCTTCACGCGCCGTTCCTGCTGGGCTTGATTGTCGGCGGCGCGATGATTTACTGGTTCACCGGCGCCTCCACGCAGGCCGTCGTCACCGGCGCCTACCGGGCCGTCGAATACATCAAGGCCAACATCAAGCTCGAAGGCGGCGACAAGGCATCGACAAAAGACTCCAAGCGCGTCGTCGAAATCTGCACCCAGTACGCCCAAAAGGGCATGTGGAATATCTTCCTGGCCGTCTTCTTCGGCACGCTCGCCTATGCCTGCGTCGAACCGTACTTCTTCATCGGCTACCTCATCGGCATCGCGCTTTTTGGCCTCTTCCAGGCCATTTTCATGGCCAACGCCGGCGGCGCGTGGGACAACGCCAAGAAACTCGTTGAAGTCGAGCTGAAAGAGAAGGGCACGCCCCTCCACGCCGCCACCGTCGTCGGCGACACCGTTGGCGATCCATTCAAAGACACCAGCTCGGTCGCGATGAACCCCATCATCAAGTTCACCACCCTCTTTGGTTTGCTCGCCGTTGAGTTGGCGATCACGCTGCCTCGCGCAACCACCGTCTGGCTGGCTGCTCTGTTCCTGGCCGTTTCGCTCACGTTTGTCTGGCGCAGCTTCTACTCCATGCGCATCAAGACCGATTCAGTCTCGAGCGTCGGCGGAGGCGGCCGATCGCCGGCCAAGCGCGGACCCCGCCCACCACACACCGAGCCCAAGATCAAGCACCCCGTCGGCCGATAAGCGCAAAGCAACATCGCGTGAAAACAACGCCCAGGCATAGCCATGCCTGGGCGTTTCTTCGCGCCGCCTACTTCGCTTCAACCGGAGCCGGCTCGCGCGGCGTAATCTCCAGCACCCGCATCTCTTCGCCGCGCAAGACCCTCAAGGTTGACTTCTTGCCAACTCGCTCCTCGGTCAGCACGCGGTGAAGATCGTCGATGCCTTCGACCTTCTGATCCTCAAATTCCACGATCACATCGCCTTCGTACAGCTCGGCCTTCTCGCCAGGACTGCCAGGCTCGACACCCATGACGAGCACGCCGCTCTGATTCTCCAGACCATGAACGCGATTCACGCGCCGATGCAGCTTCACATTCTGCCCGGCCACCCCGATGAAACTCCGCTTCACCTTGCCGTAGGCGATCAACCGCACCGCCACGAACTTTGCCGTGTTGATCGGAATCGCCAGGCACACGCCTTGCGCCGGCAGGATGACCGCCGTGTTCACGCCGATGACCTCGCCTCGCGAAGTCACCAGCGGCCCCCCGGAATTTCCAGGGTTCAGTGCCGCATCGGTCTGAATGACATCATCGATCAACCGCCCCGTGCGTGCCCGCATCGACCGCCCGAGCCCGCTCACGACGCCCGAAGTGACCGTCGCCTGGAATCCGTATGGATTGCCGATAGCAATGACAAGCTGTCCGACCTGGATCGACTGCGAATCGCCAAGCTCAGCCGCCTTCAAACCCGAAGCGTGAATCCGAATCACCGCCAGATCGGTCTCCGGATCATCGCCGATCAGATCCGCATCGTGCTTGGTTCCGTCCGGCAGTACCGCGACCACCTTGTCCACCCCGTGCACCACGTGGCTATTGGTCAAAATGAATCCATCTGGCGTGAAGATGAAGCCCGAGCCCGAACCCTGTCGAATCCCCCTCCGCCGGCCGTTGCGGTCCTCCACACCCTTGTGAACTTCAATGCTCACCACC
>JAKEEP010000328.1 GCA_022616475.1 Phycisphaerales bacterium
ATATTTCCGCAAACTCCTGGGCAAATAGTTCCTAAAAACTGGCGCGATGTGCGGCGCGGCGGCTGCGATCAACGCGGCGATCATGACCGCGCTCGTGACCAATACCGCACTACTGTCCGGCGAGGAGAAAGCTGCGTTGAACGTGGCGATCGGCGCTGCCGCATGCCTGGCCGCGTTCGGGGCGATCTCGCTGTTCCTCGCGAAACGCCTTCAGCTGGCGTCGGCGCGCCACGATTTGCCTACCCCTGAGGGTTATAGCCGGGCGATCGTTCCGAACTCAGGGTAGCGCCTCTTTGCAGAACTTTCCACGCCGAGCGCTTCATAAATCGCGCCGCGCGCGGAATCTGCCGGTTGAGAAGCAGGTGCGCTCTCCAGAGTTTCGCCAGCCAACTATTCCTCGCTATGATCGTGAGGACCACGGGATGATCGACTCCCCCGAACTCGGTCTTGTATCGCATGCGGCCCCAGAAGAGGTGATAGCGGCGCACACCGCGATCGATCAGGTGCTCGATCGTTTTCCACAGGCTGACGTTGCCAATGTTCAGGTGCTCGAGGGCGGGATCGTGCGCGATGACGATGAGAAACGCCTCGTCGCGATGGACATAGTTGAACGTGCCGCCAAGCAGCCGCCCCTGACCGACCATCTTGCACAACAGGCCCTCGGATTGGGTCAGCGGCCAGAGCCGCTGCTGCGCTGATTCGAAGGCGGTCGCGTTGTCCTTGCCTTGCCGCGACATACGCGTCTGGTTGAACCCCACGAGCTGCAGGATTTCATCAAGCTCGATGCGCTGGCCCGACTCGTACAGCATCACGATCTGATCGTTGTACTGGCGCTGCAGCCGACGCCAGTAGCGCGGCAACTGTTGTCGTTTCTGCTTGCCGAGCGATTGCAGATATTCCTCCTTGGATATTGGCAGCTCGGCGATGACGTCGTGGTTGACGATCGGTCGCACGCGTGCGCTCGAACTCTTCTGGTCGGGCGTCTCCAGACGATACAAAACGGCGACATGTACGTGTCGAAGTGACAGCAAATCCAAGATCTCGGCGTCGGAGAGCTCGGGACACCCGAGGAACTCGATGAGCCGGATGATGCCGAGCGAGGACCGCTCGCGATAGAACGCCGCGCGCGTGACGCAACCGCTGTCATCAACGTGCAGCAGAGCGCGCTGAGCTGGGGGGAAGTCGTAGATCGTGCAGAAGCCCAGGGAAGTCAGCCACGGCAGCGGCGCGCTGTCGAGTCGCTGACGATCGGCATGCGGCAGTTCCGCCAGTGCGACATCGTGCCGACCGGGTGCGAGCGCAGAGCGCAAGACATCGGTCGCGGCGGTGATCGATTGGACCTGGTCATTGGCCATCGCGGCCGACCCTCCAGAACGACACATCGAACTTCAGCCCGCTCCATGGCCGGCGCCGCCATTGATCGTACTTCTCAAAACCGGGACCTTCACACAACACAGCATCGTGGACCGGGTTCACATATGCGAAGCGGATTCGCCGTGGACTGACTCGCAGCGACTGCTTGATCGATGCAAGAACCTGTTTGAGCGTCGCGGCGCCGAAGGAATTGAGCAAGAAGAACGCCGTGCACTCCCGGTAGTCGAACTCCTGGGCGCCGGCGTTGACGATCTCGACCGGCGCGCGGCGGCGCTGCATCCGCCCCGCGTTCATCTTCGCCTGCTCGCACAAACCTCGATGAATGTCCACACCGACCACCTTTCGAAGATTGTGCAGCGCCGCACAACAGACCACGCGGCCCTTTCCGCATCCGATGTCCACAAAAACATCGTCGGACTGCACGTTCAGATGATCGATGATGTTCAGAATCGAGGAATACGCGAAAGTGGCATAGCGGTTCGCGTCCGGATGATCGACTTCAACCGAGCCGTAGGTGTCTATTCCAAGCCGGCGCTCCCAAATCCGATCAGCGATCCGGTTTCGCAGGCCGGTGGCCTTCCAGCCGATGGTATCAAGAAGAAGCATTCAGCAAGCTCGCGATTGGCCGATCTAGCGATTCGAAGAGCGCGTCACCCAATCGCCGAATCACCACATCATTCATCGTCAATCACGAACCTTCGATCGTCAATCACTGTGCTCATTATGCGCACACGGTGCTCGAAAGTCGAATAAGCGGCTGTGATCGGGTCGCCAACGCGTATGACGCCTTCGGTGAGGATTTGGGCCCGCAGGCCGCCGCGGTGCGTCAGGCCGCTGTTGACGCCAGATGGCCGCATGGCCCGCATAGCCGGATGCCCTTCAGCCGCGCTTGGTCCACGGTAAACTCCTTGCCGACCAGATGGTTGAGCGCCATGCCGCGAGTGAAGATGTTGCGGCGCGAAAACGCAAGATCCAGCTTGATCGACTCCTCACGCTCACTTCATAGACGGCGTTGTCTTTCATGCGGGTGACAAAACGGTCATGAAAAACTGGGCGACGTCCCGGAGATCTTTGTCGTTAATCGTGTCGATGATCAAGGTCGTGAAGCCGCAATCCCCGCAGGCAATAGTCCCCCTAGCCGGGACAGTTCCATCCACTGGTGCACATAGCGATGGTCTAAGGCCCCTTTTACCGCAGCGGCTGTGAAATTAAACGGATGTAACAGCCCGACACCGTCGCGA
>JAKEEP010000052.1 GCA_022616475.1 Phycisphaerales bacterium
GCAGGGCGCCTCCCGGTGAAGCGACAAAGAGGAGAATGCCGGCGCACGAGATGGTGACTGGGAGGAACGCGCTGTACGCCAACACGCGGCCGATGTGGACCCATCGAACCTTGGCGCGCCGGCGTGAAACCGGAAGCAGTACGAAGCACGCTGGCACGAGCAGAAGGGTCGACCAGAAAATCCACGCGGACCAGTTCATGAAGAACCCCAAGGCGAAGCCAAACGGTCCGCCAGTTGAGCCTTGGGCTCCATTGATGAACGCGTAGAGCTCATCAGGAGACGGGTACTGCGCTGTTCCACCGGGCAGCATCAGCGATGGACCAGGCGCTCGGCTGCACGGCAGAACAATGGCCTTCAACCACTCTTGGAAAATCGGAATGGTTGGTGGAGCGGCCTTGGCGGTCTTGGCTCCCTGAAGTTGCTGTTGGAGCTGGGCAATCTCCTTCTTGAGCTCCGCGGCGGGGGCCTCGGTCCAATCGCGCCACTCTTGCTCCGACATGTTGTATGTGCGTCGCAAGTGGTCAGCGCCGATGCCTTCGTACATCGCTAATTGGGCTTGATATTGTGCGATGGCTTGCTGAATTGTCGCCTGCTGATTTGCCGGCCCGGCCGCCAGAACGTTGGCTTGTTGCATGAATTGCGAATACGCGCGCCACGTCGCCACGCTTTGCGCGAGAAGGTAACACAGCAAGAGTGGCAAGAGCAGGAGCGCGAGATACGCAAGCAGTCGCCTGCGGCGGATCGGATACGCCATCCGCAACGACGACCAGAAACGCCATGGAGAGAACGACTTCCACAATGTGGCGGGGCCTGCGAGCGGGATGCTCGAAGGTCGATGCACAAATTCCACGCACCAGCGCGGCTCAAACTTCTCCGGATGCAGCAACTCGGCCCACTTGAAGTGCAGCCCGCATTCAGCGCAGGCACCCTCAAGCGGACATTGCTCCAGCCACCTGGCCATCACGCCGCGCTGGTCGTATCCGCAGCGCGGACAGCCGATTTGTCGCATCGGTGCAACCAGCGGTGGAGCTTCTGTCAGCGTCAATGGCATCGTAGTCGACCCTCGTGGTATGCTTGACCGAACAACTCATTCCACGACCTGACCCACCAAACATTATGCTTTCTTCAATTCCCTTCGTCGCCGCCGCCTTGCTGTTGCAATCACCCGCCGCACCGGCCTCCACGCCAGCAGGAATCGTCCTGGACGCCGAGTTCGATGACTGGTCCCAAATTGCACCGGTCCTGACCGACCCCGCAGACGCCCCCAGCGCTTTCATCGACTTCGGCGAAGTCCGCATTACACACGATGATCGATTCGTTCATCTGTTGATCGATGTCGGCCGCACCGTCAACGCGCAAGGACTCGACGGAACCGCCATGATCCTCCTCGATGCCGATGGCAATCCAGCCACCGGCCGCGACGAGCACGACCTGCTGGGCGTTGACTTCATCATCGATTTGAGCCCGCCGCAGGACAAAAGACCAGGCACACCCGGCCACGGCATCGGGCTGCGCTCCACAAACTACACGCCCGCGAAACCCGAGTCCGCCAAGGTCGCCGCACTCAACCCTTACGACATCGGCTTTGCCTTCGCGCCCACTCACGCGGGCCGACGATTCGAATTCCGTTTCGACCGCGGCGCCAAGGTCCGCAACTCAGCCGAACTCTTTCGCGCCGATCACTTCACCGCCAAGCTCGTGTTCATCGATCTCCAAGGCAACCTGACCGACTCGACCGATTCCTTCGCGCATCAACTCGGCACACAGACCGTTGCTGCGACGGAAGACACTCCCCGGGCGACCGATCCGCTGGCCCGACCGGCCAGCACGAGCCTGCGCGCCATGAGCTGGAACGCGCACCTTGGGGCGATCTTCACCAACTCCGAGCCGTTCACGCGAGTGTTTGCCGCACTCAAGCCTGATGTGGTCCTGCTCCAGGAACTGACCGACGATAATTCTGCTCAGCAAGTGCGCGCGTTCCTTGAATCTGCGCTTCCACCGGTCGACCGCGGCGCGTGGAACGTCGCCTTCGGCTCAGGCGGCGGAAATCTGCGCTGCGCCGTCGCCTCCACATTCCCCATTCAAACCTGCGAGTCGTTGCAACTCGTCGCCATGCCCGACCGCCCCGATCGCTCCGTGCGCGCGATCGGCGCAGTCATCGAAACCGCCGGCAAGCGCCTGCTGGTCGTCTCAATCCACCTCAAATGCTGCGGCCGCGCCGGCGGTGACGAAGACGCGCAGCGCGAAGTCGAGGTCCAGGCGATTCACCAAGCCATTGCCGCCGCGACTGCCGCATCAACGATCGACGGCATCATCATCGCCGGCGATTACAACCTCGTGGGCGCCCGCGATCCGCTCGAAATGCTCGCCTCCACCCTCGATCGCGATCGCTCCGCTCTCACGCCAGTCCAAACTCTCCAACTCGACGGCCTCTCGAACGCGACCTGGTCCGATCCTAAGCAGCCTTTTGTGCCCGGCCGGCTGGACTACCTCCTCTACAGCGACTCGTCGCTCAGGCCCGTCAACTCCTTCGCCTTCGATTCCCAGGACCTCACTCCGCAGTGGTTGACGCACCACAAGGTCAAGGGCACCGACACCACGTTGGCCTCCGACCATCTGCCGCTTGTTGTTGACCTCGCCTGGGTGAGCACGATGAAGTGATTCCGGAAGCATGTTGAACCATGCAGAGGCTCCCACCTGTGCTCGAATGCCGACAGGCGAGACGCCTGTCCCACCACTTGCGCTACACCGCTGCCAGCATTGTGAAGCGATGTTCGTAGCGCGGTATCATTCACCTATGCGACACCGCATCCTCGACACCTTCACCGGCCCCTTCGCGATCATTCAACACGACGATGGAAGCCTCGTCACAAGCTGGCTGAGCAAGAGCACTCGTCACCTGCTCGACCTCTCGCGCCGCGATCCAAAACTGCTACCAGAATTGGCTCGCCGCTTGATGAGCTATTTTGAGGGCGAACATGTTGATTTCTCCGATGTGCGCACGCCCAGCGGCGGCGAGTTCTACCACCGTTGCTGGAACGCGTGCCGGCGAATTCCGCGAGGCAAGACGCTGAGCTACGGCGAGCTGGCCCACCGCGCCGGCTCGGCCGACGCGGCGCGTGCGGCGGGCCAAGCCATGCGCAACAACCCCCTGCCCATCATCGTTCCCTGCCATCGCGTCATCGGCTCAAGCGGCCGCCTGCACGGCTTCGGCGGCACCTGCAACGCCGATGCTCCCGAGCTCAACGTCAAAACCGCCCTGCTCCGAATGGAAGGCGCGCTGCCTCCAGCCGCTTCGCGCAATCCGGCCGATTCCCTGTTCGCCCAAGCAGTCTGATCAATCACAATCAATCCCTTGCGCCGAATTCACTTCCATTTCTCTTTCCTTCTCTGTGCCCTCTGTGCCTCGGTGGTTCAATTCAGTGAGGCCGCTGCACCATGAAACTCACGATGGTCGGCACCGGTTACGTCGGCCTGGTCACGGGCGCCTGCCTCGCCAACACCGGCAACGATGTCATCTGCCTCGACATCGATCGCCCCAAGATCGACCGCCTCAACCGCGGCGAGGTCCCCATTTACGAGCCGAGCCTGCGCGACCTCATAGTGCGCAACACTTCCGCGGGCCGCCTCACGTTCTCCACCGACAAAAACCAGGCCTACCGCGACCCTCAAGTCATCTTCATCTGCGTCGGCACTCCGCCCAACGAAGATGGCTCGGCCGATGTCACCCACGTCCTTGCCGCCGCCGAAGATATTGCTCGCGCCATTGACCAACTCGGCCCCAGTGCCGCCCCCAAGCTCGTCGTCGTCAAGTCCACCGTTCCCGTGGGCACCAGTCACCGCGTTCGCGATCTCATTCGCTCGGCCACCAAGAACAAGTTCTACATCGCCAACAATCCGGAGTTCCTCAAGGAGGGCTCAGCCGTCAGCGACTTCCTCAAGCCAGATCGGGTGATCGTCGGCGTCGAGGACGAAGCGGCCGGCGAAATCATTCGCGATCTCTACGAGCCATTCGTTCGCCAGGGCAATCCCATCTACATTATGGATGTGCGATCGTCGGAAATGGTCAAGTACGCCTCCAACGCGATGCTCGCCACCAAGATCAGCTTCATCAACGAGATGGCGAACCTGTGCGAGCACTACGGGGCCGACATTCGCTCGGTCCGCGAAGGCATGTGCGCCGACCATCGCATCGGCAAATCCTTCCTCTACCCGGGCCTGGGCTACGGCGGATCGTGCTTCCCGAAGGACACCCTCGCCGTGGTGCGCATGGGCCGCGATGCCGGCTTCAATTGCAAGCTCAACGCCGCGGTGCACGAAGTGAACCAGGATCAGCGCCTTCGCTTCTGGAAGAAGATCGAAGATCACTTTGGCGGCCGCGTTTCAGGTAAATCTCTTGCGTTCTGGGGCATCGCCTTCAAGCCTGAGACCGATGACATCCGTGAAGCGCCCTCACTCACGCTTATGCGGTGCGCCCTCGAAGCGGGCGTCAACGTCAAGGCCTACGACCCGGTCGCCGCGGCCAACCTCAACGGGCAGCTCCCCAAGGTTCGCACCGTTGAGCGCATGTACGATGCCCTCGATGGCGCTGATGGCCTGGTGGTCTGCACCGAATGGTCGGAGTTCCGCAACCCGGACTTCGACCAGATAGCCAAGCGCCTCCGGTCCAAGACGATCTTTGACGGGCGCAACATCTATCGCCGCGAGCAAATGCAGCGGCTCGGCTTTTCTTACTACTGCATCGGCCGTCCGGATGTGAAGGGCAAGTAGGTCGGACGCTATGGGTTGTCATCACTCGTTAGAATGCGGGCTCACGCGCTTCTGGCAACCCGTCTTCTCAGGACGATCCTCTGCAGGCGGGCGGGGCCAGCAAAGCCACCACGTCGACCGCCCACGCCTCGCCGCCGGCAGTTACAATCCACCACATCTGGCAATTGTTACCTCGCGAGAATCGCCGTGACGAAGCTCGCCCCGTTCTACAAGCAGGTTCAGGCGCATTACGATCTCTCCAACGAGTTCTTCGCGCTGTTCCTCGATCCCAGCATGACCTACAGCTGCGCGTACTTTCAGCGCAATGACATGACGCTGCACCAAGCCCAGTTGGCGAAAATCGATCTGTCGTTGGGCAAGTGCGACCTGCCCAAGGCCGGCCAAACCAGCGGCGCAAAGAGACTTCGCCTCCTGGACGTCGGGTGTGGCTGGGGTTCGGTCGCTCGCCGGGCTGCTCAGTTGCACCACGTTGATGTCATCGGCCTCACTCTCAGCCGCAATCAACATCGATACGCCACCGATTCGCTTCGCGATTTGCCGGCCGACTCCGGCCACATCGATTTTCGGCTTCAAGGTTGGGAGGAGTTCGAGGAGCCGGTCGATCGAATCGTCAGCATCGGGGCCTTCGAGCATTTTCGGATCGAGCGCCACGCCGCGTTTTTCGACCGCTGCCGCTCGATCCTTCCGCCTGGCGGCCGCATGCTTTTGCACAGCATCGTGATGGCCTATCCGCAGACTCTGCGCCGCCACGGCTCAGAACTCGAGCACGAGTACGTGCTTTTTGCCAAGTTCATTCGCGACTATATCTTCCCAGGCGGACAATTGTGCATTCCGGACCGAATCATTGCAGCTGCCCAGAACGCCGGCTTCCATGTCGCCCAAACCCAATCTCTGCAACCACACTACGCCCGCACGCTCGACTGCTGGGCCGCCAATCTCCGGGCCGCCCGCGACCAGGCCATCGCTCTCACTTCTCAGGAAGTCTTCGACCGCTACATGCACTACCTGACCGGCTGCGCTCGTCTCTTCCGCGCCGGTCACGTCGACGTCATGCAGTTCACCCTCTGCACGTCATGACGCTTGGGGAGGGTGCAGGTGGCACGGGTCGTCATCGCCCGCGCCCCACTCCGCCTTCTTTGCTTGGGCCGCGATGAGACCCGCACTCCAGCATCTGCTAGCGCGATTGCGCGAGGCCGATGTAGCGGACAGGGTGAGATTCGAACTCACGATAGACCGAAGCCTATACCGGTTTTCGAGACCGGCGCGTTCAACCGCTCTGCCACCTGTCCTGGCGTTATTGAGGCATTCTAGCGGTCTACAGCGGACACGGATGGACAGAAACGGAAACGCTTGCGCAAGCAGAAAGCAAGCAACCGCTTCTATCACAGCCCATAGAGGAACACGAGGGCGATAGCACCACGCCAGAGCAAGTACAGCAGTGAGCACCCGCCGCCGACCGTGAACAGCACCAAGCATGCGTGACGCATGACGGGGTGGGCGTACTTGGCTGAGCGGTATTCCAACACTGATTGGTTCAGCTCGCGCGCCCAGCGAGTTTCCGTGGCTTCCTTGATCGGTTCGGGGCAAAAAAAGGCAAACAGTGTTGTGGCAATCGCGAGCATCGCGATCGCTGTTAGCAACAGACCAAAATGCCCATTGGACAGGCAGGGGCGACAACCGCCGCAACAAGCTGTCGGCGGGTTCATGCTGCGCGGCCCACTCATGAATTGCCGTGATCCTGGCGTTATACCATTTGAGTGCAGTCGCATAGATCGTGATTCCGATGAACGCAGCATATGACGCGCCAAACAACCGAAGCGTGCCTACAAACCTGAGCCTTGCCCAGTCGCACCAATCTCGCTGCTGCCCCACCTTTGATCGCTCGCTACCATACAGCCCAATTTGAAGGGCGCGCAGTTCGCCGTGCAGCCCCTTTGTGCCAAGGAATGATGCCCATTCAACGCGAGCGTGGTCCAACTTCGCCCGAGACAAGTCGGCATGATCTAGGTTGGCACCAGTGAGATTTGCGGATTCTAGATTAGCGCCGGACAAATCCGCCTCTCGAAAGCATGCCTCTCGGCAGTCCGCACTA
>JAKEEP010000329.1 GCA_022616475.1 Phycisphaerales bacterium
CCCAGCCACATCGATCGCGCTGCCGATGACATTGAGCACGTGCTCAGCGATGAGTTGATTCGGGACCTGGAGAAAGATCTGCGGGCCCACGGCGCGCTGCCTGAAGGGGAATTCGTGCCGCGATCGCCTCACCGACTGGTGGCCAAGGGAGGTGCGGCGTGAGCGGCTTTCTGACTCAGGATTTCCCAGTGCTGATGGCTGGCCTGCTGGCGTCGCTCGCGTGCGCGCTGATCGGCTCGTTCCTGGTGCTGCGGCGCATGAGCTTGATGGGCGATGCGATCAGTCACGCGGTTTTGCCGGGCATCGTCGGCGCGTTTCTGTTACATTGGTGGCTGGACCAGCGTGGGATCGACGCGAATCTCTCTTTGATCATCTTCGGCGGCGCGGTCGTCATCGGAGTGTTGACGGCCGGCTTGAGCGAATTGGTGCATCGTTTGGGACGTGTCGAGCCTGGGGCTTCGATGGGGGTTGTGTTCACCGTTCTATTCGCCATCGGCGTGATCATGCTCCAACAGACCGGCGGCGATCAGATTCACATGGACGCCGACTGCGTGCTCTATGGCCTGATGGAAAGCGTGCTGTGGATCAACCCGCCAACTTCATTGGGCGCGATCTTCTCTGCCGCATCGTGGGAGTACTTCCCCAGGCAAATCACGATGCTGCTGGTGGTGCTGGCATTCGATGCCGCGTTCGTCATCGTTCTGTTCAAGGAGCTTCGCATCACATCGTTTGATCCGGACCTGGCGGCCGCGCAAGGCGTCAATCCAAGTCTGATGCACTATCTGCTGATGACGTTCGTCGCGATGACCACGGTCGCCGCGTTCGAGGCGGTGGGGTCAATCCTGGTGGTGGCCATGCTCATCGTGCCGGGGATGGTGGCGCACTTGCTCACCGATCGATTGTCGGTGATGTTGGGGCTCAGCGCGGCGGTGGCGGTCATCGCATCGATCAGCGGTTACACCGCCTCGGCGGCGCTGAACGTCAACGCCGCGGGCATGATCGGTGTGGCGCTGGGTGTGGTGCTGGCGCTGGCGGCGCTTTTCTCGCCCCGCCACGGCGTGATCAGCCGGCTACGTCAGCGCCGCTTTAAGGAAGTAACAACATGACCCTCTCGCGGTTCATCGAATGGTTCACGGCCATCCAATTGATCGTGATCTGCCTCTCGCACATTCTTCAACCAAGAGTCTGGACCGACCTTTTCAAAGATCTCTTCAGCCGGCCCTATGCCGGGTTGGTCGTCGGCATGTTCACGCTTCCGTTTGGATTGCTGATCGTGCTCGGCCACAATGTGTGGGTGATGGATGTGCCGGTGATCGTCACGATCATCGGCTTTGGATGGACCATCAAAGGGACGCTGTATTTGCTGGTGCCGGGCGTTTCACAGCGCGTGGCACGGCGGCACCTGGATCATCCTGAGCGGTTCGCTATCGCGGGCGCGGTTCTGGGAGTCATTGGCGCAGTCGTGCTCGTGCATTTGATCGTTGGTGGTGCGCCGATCACGCAATGACCTCGCGACGATCGGGATGTTCAGTGAACTCAGCGCGGTCACTGATCGCGACCATCATCAAGCCGCTGCCTGGCGCGGCGCTTGGCAGCGAGCAGACTTCCGGTCGTTCGCGCCGGCGCGCTCGGATCCGGCTCGACCGTCGCGGAATCAGACACATCCGCCTTCGGAGTGCTCGAGCGCCCTAGCAACGCATCCAACGCCGCGGCGACCTTTGACGGTTCGGCGGGTTCAGAGGGCGCGGCGACCGGCGCGACCGGTTTAGGCACACGCTCCACCGAAGCCGGTTCGGCCGAACCCTCGTAGAAGCCTTCGTCAAAGCGCGATTCGCCCTCGTTCGGCACACTCGAGCCACGAGCCACGCGGTGCGGCGTGCGGCTCTCGACCTCATCGCTCACGCGGCGAAGCGAAGCCAGCGTTGCCGCGGCTTCGGCCCCGCGCACTTGCGAGGGGAACGCCCGCGCGAACAACCGCTGAGCCGTGCTCCGCAAGAGGTTGTAGTCCCACGCCAGCCGCCGGCACGCCACATCAATCAACAACAGAGCCAAGATCCAAATCACGATCGTCCGCCAGGCCGGCAAGAACGAAACGCTCGGCGGCACCTTCGACCGATCAAACAGGTTCTCCGACAGCGGATTGGCGACATCCAATCGCCTGCCGCCAGTGGACTGGACGATCTCTTCCAGCAGGGCAAGATTCGATGCATAGCGCCGAAACTCCGGACTGGTCGAGCGGCTCACGCCGCCGATCACAGGCGCGAGGCGCTGCGATCCTTGCCTCGGATTCAGGGCGATGATGTAGTTCCCCGCCAGCCTGGCATCGACCTGCGTCTGATACTGTCCCGGCGCGGTCTGGCGAAGGCGAACCGACGCCGTCGTGCCGTCGGGCAGATACACCGTGCCATCAACCTGAATGTACTGCGGGACCTCGTCGAGCGATCCGCTGCCGGTGTCGAGCGTGATGGTGAGGCGGTCATCCTGAATCGTGGCGCGGAGCTCGGCGTCCTGACTGGTCGCAGGCCGGGCGATCGTGCGGGCCAATTGCGTCCAGAAGGTCGCGCCGGTCGGCCAGTCGCTCCAGCGATTGGCCCAGGCCCCCCCTCCCGGCGACGATGATGTGAACGCCGCCACTCGGCCAAGCCCCGCCTGCCAGTGCGCCAGCAGCGGCTCGCCATCGGGATGCACCATTTCCAGCGCCGCCTTCGGATCATTTCGCGGCGATGTGATGACCAGGCCATCAAGCTGCGGCGCCGCTTCCATGCCGCCCGTCAGCGTTGACCCCGTTGGCAAGACGCGCGGCACAAACGGCCCTTCCTTGATCAGCGGCTTGTTCATCACCTGCACCGATTCCACCAGCACTCGCGGAAGCGTGCGCGGGTCGCGCACCGCGTAGAACTCGCCGCCGCCAGCCTCCGCGATCTTGCGCATGGTCTCGTGATCCGCTTCGTCCCCTACTGCGATTGCCGAAACCTGAATGCCCCCGGCAGCCATTTCCTGTGCGATGGCCGGCAGGTTCTCCGTCGTCTGCGATCGACCATCGCTCATGCAGACGACTCGCTTCTTGGCCACCTTCACGTCCTTGAGCATCGCCTGAGCCCGGCGCAGGCCAGGCTCCAGATTCGTTCCGCCCTCGGCCCTGATCTGTCGCACGATCTGGGCCAGCCGCCTGGGATCATCGTTGGCTTGAAGCGGAATGGTCGTGCGGGCAACGGTGTCGAACGTGACCACTCCAACCATGCTGTCGGAACGCAGCGACTCGATCGCGAGCGCCGCCCCCTCGTTGGCGACTTCCTGCTGCGAAGCGCGAGCGCCCGCGACCGGCATGTTCATCGATCCGGACTTGTCCAGCACCAACACCAGCGCCGCCGTTGGCAGCCGCAGCTCCTTGGGCGGATCAAGCTCCAGCGGAAGGATGTTTTCCACCCCCGTGCCGTTCCAGCCTCCGGCCCCAAAGCTGTTGTCGCCGCCGGTCATGATCAAGCCGCCCCCGAGGTCATTGACGTATCGCACCAGCATGTCTTGCTGAAGTTGCGTCAGCTCCGCGGCGGCGATGTTGTCGAGCACGATCAAGTCGTAGTTCTGCAAGGAGAGCAGGTCATCGGGAACTTGAAATGGCGGTTGGGTCTTTGCCGGCACGCCCGCATCATTCAGAATCTGGGCCAGGCCGCTTTCGCCAACGTTTGTCCGAGAGCTGACCACCAGCGCCGAACCCTTGCTTGGCGTGGCCGTGAACGCCTCCGCCCGATCGTTGTCGGGCAGCATGTTTTGCTCCGGATCGTCGGCCTCAAAGATCGCTTCGAACCGATTGACCGGAGTCTCGCCGAGAGCAACTTGCGCCGGATGCACGGATGTGCCGGCCCCAACGGCGATCGCGCGCGAATTCCCCGGCTCCAAGCCGTTCAGATCCACTGGAACGCCCTCGCGGCGAAGCGTCAGCGTTCCCTGCGCGGCCGATGCTGATTCCAGAATGATGCGGATCGTTATCACCTGGCCCGGCTGCGCTGTTGGCGGCGCTTCAACTCGCGCCACCTGAACATCGCCCGTGATCCGGTACGCGATGGGCAACACGTCGATGGGGACAGCCGATCGTTCCAGCTTCGGCCCAACCTGTTTGATCGCTTCAATGACGTTGCCGGCGGTCTCGTTGCCGTCGGTCACCAGGACGATTCGCTTGGCCGAATCGGGTGGAAACATGGCCAACGCCAGGTGCAACGCGTCGGCGATGTTCGTGCCTTGGGCAATCGGCACATCGAGGTTGTCATCAACGTATCGGCCGCGCGTGGGCGCGGAAATCGCCGCCGCCTTGCCGTCGAACACGATCAGGCCGAATCGGTCATCCGCCTCTTTGGTTTGGGTCGCGGTGCGGAACCACTGGCGAAGGTAGGCTATGTTGGACCGGGTTTCGGCCTCCGAGCCGTTGAGTGAGATCGGCGGAAGATTTGCAAATCGCTGGACCGACCCGCTGATGTCGAGCACGCCGATCACCGTCAGATGATCGTGCTCTCGCACCATGTGCGGCCGAGCCAGGGCAATCGCGAAGACCACAATCAGAATGGCTCGCAACGCCAGAGCCACCCAGCGGCGGAGTGGATCGGTCAACGACATCGCACGCCAGCCGATCAGAATCAATGGAACGGCTATCAAGGCCAGCAGCAACAACTGAGGATGATCGAATCGAATGGCGGGCATTCGGCGTCAGAGCACGAGTGGTCAGTTGTTGGGTTCAGTCGGTGGCGATTCCGGGGGTGTTGCCGGAGCCGGGGAGATTTCGTGAGAAGTTTCCGGGGACGCTTCCGGGGGTTGGCCCATTCGCCCGAAATAGCGCTTGATCGCCTTGTGGTATCGCTTCTGCACCGCCGATTCGTTGACGGCTCGCTCGGCAATGTCCTGGGCGCGCTGAATGCGCTGAGCGGCCTTGTCGCTGGCCGATGGATCAGCCTGGGCGGGCATCTGGTCGCTCAGCCACTCGGCCATGAGTTGATCCGCCTCTTCATCGCCGTGCAGGTCAACATCCTCGGTCGCTGTCGGCTTGAATTGCCGGCCCGGCGGACGATCTGCGATGGCATCGTTCGAGCCGGCGCCCTTTGTTCCTTGCTGTTGCTGCCACTGCCGGGCCCAACGCTCGCGCTCCTGCGGCGTCATCTTTCCCGAGAGCGATCGCGCGGCATCGCGAAGCTTCTGGATGGCGTTTCGCTTGTCGTCGCCGCGACGCTCAGCCAAGCGCCGCAGGGCTTGCGATGGCTTGTCGGACGGTGAGGGTTGCGCTTGCGGCCGGCCTTGTGGTTGTCCCCGAGGCTCGCCTTGGGGTTGGCCTTGCGGCGGGTCTTGCGTTGGGCTCGGCGAATCCTGTTGATTCTCCTGCGACTCGGCAGGTCGCCCCTGGGACTGCTGAGGCTGCCGGCCGCTGCGGTCCTGAGCCTGTTCCTGCCGTGGTGTTGACTGGGGCTTGTCCTGAGGTTGCTGCTGCGGGGCTTGAGTGTCGGACTCGGGTTGAGAATCGCGGGTCTGGCCCGAGTTCGAAGGCTCCGGACGTTGCGTGGGTTGAGGAACTCGTCGATCCGACGGTGAGGGTTGCGAACTCGGCTGCGATTGAGACTGCTCGCTGGATGGTTGACCGCGAGACGTCGAATCTGGCTGCGTCTGCGGCGTGCGCTGATTCGAGGATGAGTCGCGCTGCGCCTGCCGTTGATCGCGGCTGCGTTCACGTGACTCAGGCGAGGGTCGCGAGGCTGGTTGCGATTGCGATTGCTCGCCGGCAGGTTGATCGCGAGACTCCGAATTTGGCTGCGTCTGCGCGGTGCGCTGATCAGGAGACGAGTCGCGCTGCGCCTGGCGTTGATCGCTTTGGCGTTCACCCGACTTAGATGATGGCTGCGCCGATGGTTGAGTTTGACGTGATTGCCGTCCTTCCTGCCGCTGGTCTTGCCCTTGTGCGGATGGATCACGCTGGTTTTGCTGCTGACCAGGGTCATTCTGCTTCTGTGGAGGCTGCGATTGCGGCTCCCGCGATGAATCGCGCTCAGCTTGCGGCGGTTGACGCTCTCCATCTGGTTGCGATGCCGGCGCCGGTTCATCGTCGTTCGCAGCTTGATCTCCTTCGGGAGCAGCTTCGGGGGACCCTTCCGGGGGCGCTTCCGGGAGCGCTTCCGGCGGATGCTCCAGTTCATCGGCCGCGCGATTGAGCGAATCGCTCACCTGCTGTGCATCGCGCTCCGTCTGCTGATCGATGGCCTTTTCATCGGCGCGCTCCTGAAGATCGCGCATCATTTCAGCAGCCGTCTCCGGATCGATCTTGTGGCGATCGAGGAAGTCGGCGGCCTCTTCGGCGCTGGTTGGCGGATCGCGCAGGAGCTCATCAATCGCTTGCTCATCCAATCCCAGATCGCCAAGAGCCTGCGCGAGCTTCTGGGCGCGGGGATCGCCGGGCTGTTGATCAGTTTCAGGCTCGGCGGGCGGCTGCTCCACTTGCTCGGCAAGCTTGCGCAGGTGCTCGGCGGCAGCCAGGCGCTCGGCTTCGGAAAGGTCGCGCTCAGCCGGCTTGCGCTGCAAGAGCTCATCAAGCTCCTGCGCGGCTTTGCCAAAGTCGCCGCGACGCAGCGCCTCGGAGAACTCCTGGGCCGACATCGGCGGCTTGGGCGCATCGATCGCATCCATCCCCGCAAATCGTTTGGCCAATTCGTCCGCCGCAGCCAGGTCACGCTCCGATTGCTGCGCCAGCCGGTCCGCCAACTCGCTCAAGCGCGCAGCCGATTCATCGCGAGCCGACTGCACATCCTCTGGATTGGCCGGATCACCCTGCGCCAGTTGCTGGGCCAACCGCTCGAGCGCTTCGAGTTCCTCCTGCGCCGAGGCATCCGCGGTCATTTCATCCTGCGGAATCTCCTCGATCGCTTCCTGAATCGAATCGGAGATTTCGATTGCTTGCTGATTCAGTTGCTGAATCTCCTGGCGCTGCTGTTCAGACGGCGCGCCCCCATTGCCTGACCAGCCAAGCGAAGGCAAATACAAGATGCCCAGCCAAAGCGCGGCTGCTAGCGCGATCGCGCCAGTCCAGGCGCGAGTGATGTGAATCGGCGTAGCTGGTCGCACATCGATGGATTGCGCCAAGCGCGAAGCCTGCTCATTCACCATCGCGGCGAAATGCTCATCGTGAATCGAGCGCGAACCTGCGCCGCCGACCGTCAGAGCATGCGCCGTACCGATCCGGTCCCGAAGGTTCAGCGCCCGATCGAGTTGAACTGCAAGCTCAAGCCGATCCGGGCGCGTCGCATAGGCGTAACCAACGCCGACGAGCAACCCAACAGCGGCCAGGGCGCCATATGCCTCGACCGGAACATTCAGGCTGAATGTTCGAGCGGCCAGTAGCGTGAGCAATCCCAGAGCCAGGCCAATAATCACGCCCCATGCGCCGTATCGCAGGCCGCGGTGAATCAGCCTGCGGCGAGCGGCCTTGGCAATGATGTGCTGAAGTGCGCTCATACGAACGGCTTGCGTACAGCAATCTTGATCGCGATCCGCCCTCGATTATTTCGTAACAAAGCGGCGCTTCGATCGTCTGAATCATAGGAACCATCGACTGGAAATCGCGGCGGTTGCACCCGACCCCCACCCCCCCCACGCCACGCGCACGCTCTCATTCTGGAGTACCACCATGCATCGGTTGTTGTCGACGTTGGTCATCGGCCTGATCGGTATCGCCTTTAGCGTGCCTGCGCAGGCCGCCGGATTGCTCGCGCCAACCGACATCACGCTGCCTCCCTTGCGCGTGACCGAGCATCTGGTTGACGTCCAGATTCACGATCAGATCGCGCTCACCACGCTCAATCAGACCTTTCACAACGACACGAGCCGGCGGCTGGAGGCGACGTACGTCTTCCCCCTCCCCGACAACGCCGAGCTGACCAATTTTCAGATGAGCTTCAATGGCAAAATGGTCGAAGGCAAAATCCTTCCCGCTGACCAGGCGCGACAGATTTATGAGTCGATCGTGCGCCAGACGCGCGATCCGGGCCTGATCGAGTTCATCGGCCGGCGGCTCTTGCAGATGCGTGTCTTCCCCATCGAGCCCGGCAGCGACACCAAGATTCAGGTCAAGTATCAGCAAGTCTGCAAGCCCATCAGCAACATGAGCGGGTACCACTACCCGCTGCGCACCGCGAAGACGTCCGCCGCTTCTTCCGGGGGCGGGCAGGC
>JAKEEP010000330.1 GCA_022616475.1 Phycisphaerales bacterium
AAACGCAGAAACGCAGAAAGATGAGCTGGGGCGAGGGGCGGCGGCATGCCCGCCACGGCGGGCAGGCTGCGGGGGGGATTTGGGTTGGGACTGGTCGGGTCGAGAGATTCTCTCGTGCGTACGCGAGGAGGGCTTTACCGCAGAGATCACGGAGAACACGGAGGGAGATTTCGGGTCAGGGCGAGGGCGCAAGAAGTCTTGTGCGTACGCGAGGAGCACCCAAGGTGCTTGCAAGGAAGCCCCGACGCGCCTGTGGATCGCGGGTCGCACAGGACCGCGCCGGGGTTCGATTCCTTTGGGAGGCGCCGATCGTAAGAAGATGAATCCCGACGCGGGCGTGAAAGGTCCGCGTCGAGTTTTCGCCCTGGCGCGCGGGTGTTCAGTCGCGGCCAAAGCGTTCCGGGGGTCCGGGGGCGAAGGATTGTTCCTTATGTAGGAACAACACGGCTGGATTCTAGCGTGTTCCCTGGATGGGAACAAGAGGCCCCAAGCCCCAACACGACATTTCTTATCGCAAGCTGCGCAAGCTCTTGCGGCAGTCGCGCGAAGGGGCCGATCTGACCCAGCGCGCCTTGGGAAACCGGCTCAAAAAGCCGCATACGTACGTGCACAAGACCGAAACCGGCGACCGCCGGATCGACCCGATCGAGCTCGCCCGCTGGTGTTTGGCCTGCGATGTTGACCCGATCGAGACCATGCGGCGTGTCGTGAATTGGCTGTAGCGCGATGACGCGACGGGGCTTGTTTCCTCGTGTGTACGTGAGGAGGGGTTTGAGCGGTGAGGCGGTGAGGCCAGTCAATCGCTGGCTGCGAGCACACTTTTGAGTTCATCTTGCCAATCGCGGCCATGCGGCTGCGCTTCATCCAGAATCTGGAACCGGAAGACGTGATCCTTGACGTCTTCGCCAAGTTGCTGCCAGGTCACTTTCTTGCCTGCCTCGTCGAAGTATCGCGCAACGTTGCGCTTGTATGTGGTATCCGGGTTCCCTTCAAGGTGCTTTCCTTTGCTCTCGATCACGATCACGCGATGTGTCGGCCGGCCATGTGAGTTGTTCTGAACGACGAAGTCCAGATGAATTTTGTTGCGGCGGTATCCCTGAATCGAGAATTGGTCTTCGCCGACGAGATTTCGATACCACCACAGGACTTCGGGATGCTTGTCGAGACACAGCGCGACGGCTTCGTCGCGTTAGTCCTTCCTTCCTTCACGCTTCAGCGACAATCGCCAGTGACTCGGCGGCAGAAGCCGAACAATTCATTCGAAACAACCGTCAGAACGCGCTCGCCACAGCTCGGATATCGCACAGCCTGGCTGATAGGATCGCCTCGGGTCCGATCATGCGCACCCAAGCCACGATCGCCGACTCCGGTGCTCGAACTCGGGCACGCAGCACACGTTTAACTGCCTCTCGTTCGCGATCATTGTTGGATGTTGACATGCGATTATCCGATCTCCAGGTCACACGAACAAAGTTTCAGGACAGAGTCTGGTGTCCTTACCCAATTCCGGCCAGCGTTCAACAAACGACACCGCAGAGATCCGTCCAAGCTCACTTGGCTCGATCTTGTTCAGACCGCCACCGTATACTCGGCCCTCACCGCGCAGTTCGTAACCGGTGACATGGGTCAACAGTTGATGCACCTCCTCGCCACGTTTGGGGTGCTTGTCAAGCATGGCGGAGATGCCATTGAGCGGATAGAGCATGAGATAAAGGTTGGTTCCGATCGCCCGTGAAAGGTTGTAGATGAAGCGGAACGGTTGTTTATCGTTGGCACCGCGACCCATGTATGTGCATAGGAAAGGACAGGGCTCGCGCTGCTCCTGCTTGTACCACGGGTTGCGCTTGCGGACGAGATAGCCATCCCTGACCCCGAGCGCTTTCGCGGTTTGCAGGTATTCCCAAAGCGCTGGATGTCGCTGCTCGACGAGATGCTCGGGGAGCTCGCAATCGATGAGGCAGAGTTGGCGCTCGATGAGTGGATAGCCGTCATCATCGGGTTCGATCACAGTCGCCTTAAGGTGGCGCGGGCCGGGAAGAATCGGCCGAAGGTACTTCGCGGGGAGGCGGCGCCGCTCCGCATCAGCACGATTGAGCACGAAGAATCTGTTGTCGCCCGTGGCGATGCCGCGCTGCACACGGAAGAAGTCGGCCAGCGTCGCGCCGGTGCCGTCGCTAAGCGTGTGCCGGTCGTTTTTGGCGTGGCTCGGGTAGACAGTCCATTTGCGGGACTCGCGCAGACGCTCGAGTCGCACGCGCACTCTCGCATGCGGCGCGGCCAGCGTGCCGCCGAAACTGAATTCAGGTTCGTGGCCGGATGGCGGTGACGCCTTCTTAAAAACGAGCACTACTGACGACACAAGTGCATCGGCGAACTGAACATCGTCAGGGTCGAAGCGGTGGACGCGGATGAGCGTTACGCGATCCGTGAGAAAGCGTTTGAGTGCGGCTCCGTAGTTGACGTCCATGAACTCTGACGGGATCAACCACGCGGCGTAGCCATTATCATCCATCCATGCCGTGGCGAGCAAGACGAAGTAGACATACAAGCCCGCAAGGCCATTGACTTCTATCCCGGCCATCTCAAACACAAGCCGTTGCAGACGTTGCTTCTCGGCCCGATCCAAATGGTGATGCCGGACATAGGGCGGGTTGGCCAGGATCATGTTTGGCGCGGGCGACAGCGATCTGTTTGCGACCACGCGCGTGAAGTCACCGCGCACGACTTCAAGGCCTGAATCTGCCCATAGCGCAGCGGCGGCGTCGGCGAAAGCGGGATCGAGCTCGACGCCGATAGCACTGTTGATGCGTTCGCGACCATAGACCGCGAGAGCTGCGGAAAAAAAACTGCCGGAACCGATTGCTGGATCTGCGAACCGGATGCCCCCGCGGGACTCGCGCATAAGAGACCCAACGAAACGAGCGATATCCACGGCAAGAGCATTGGGCGTGGCGAATTGACCAAGCCGGTTTCGTTCTGCCGTCGATTTGGATGCATCAATTGCGATCTGCATCGATTGGCGCCGGCATTCGGTCGTGATGTCGTGGTGCACGATCATGTGGATCACAATCCCAACTTCGTGAGGTCGTCGATGCGATGCTCCCAAACCCAATCGATGCCCTCGGCGGCTTCGTACCCGAGATAGTCGCTGCCGAAGTAGCCGCACAGAAACAACACGAACCGTATGCCCTCTCCGTAGGTCGCCTGAAGCTGGTGGATTTTCGTTGCCTCCTCCTTGCGGCGCTTATTCGTGTTCGTGAAGTCACCGGCTGACTTCGCCTCGATCAGAATCGGCAGACGGTCCTTCCGAGGGCTCTTCGGCTGGATTACGACATCGATGGGGATGTTCACCTTGACAGTCTTTCCAACCGGCAGGTTCATGCGGAACGTGTAGGTGCCGGCAGCCATCTCTGTGAGCGGGGTGCCTGCAGGGTGCGCTTGTTTCCGATAGCCTCGTTTGTCCAGCCAGTCACCGATCATCTTGAGTTGGCGCTGCTCTTGGGCGTTCCGAACAATCGGATTGGCGACCGCGCTACACAAGCGGTCGGCGACAATCGTTGAGGCCCTGTCGCGTTCGTGGTCGGTCGGGTCCTTGCGCCCGTCCAGCCACGGGAAGATGTCGCGGTCAAGCAGCTTCGTCAGGACGCGACAGATTTTGGCGAGGTTCTCTTCGAGGAGTTCCGCCTTCATGCGCGCCGCGAGTCGCCCTTCCTCCATGCTCCCGATGAGTGACTTGTTCGCGCTCGCCAAGCCAATCAAGCGGTCTACGGCCAACGGCGGCGCTGTGCACATGCGGAGCGTAGGCAGCGCACCAGGATTCGCTCGCAGTGTTGCCGAATCGAGACTGCGTAGATCGCGCGTCGCAATCAAGGCGGCCTTGACATGTTCTGTCGTCTTGATGCGAGTCGATCGAAACGCCGCGGGGGCGAACCGCATGAACCACTCATTGAACTGATCGACCGAGGCCGCAATGTCGGCTTTCCATAAGTGTGGTTTGTCGGCGTTGATGCGGCGCGGTTGCATGTGCGGCTCAATTCGGCGCCATTCGCAAACACCCACAAAGCCGCGGGTACATCATGCAGCACCACTTGTCGTGGCGGCAGGCGTCTTCGCCTTCGTTGCCAACGGTCTGGCCGATCCATTCCTTGAACTGCGGCTGTGTCAGGTTGTCGTTGTAGACCCAGCCCTCGTTGCCAGTGTTGTACGGCGGATCGATGTAGATGCACTTGACTTTTCCAGCGTGTGTCGGCAGAAGCGCCTTGAGTGCGAGAAGGTTGTCGCCCTCGATGATCAGGTTGCCATCGAGCGAGGGCTTCTCGCCCTTGGGAAGCAGGGAGAGTTTGGCATCGAACTCAAGCCGATGGTGCGCGACCGTGTGGTGATAGTTCTCCACAGCTGTTTTGCCTTTGAATTGCAGCACCGGCAGTCGCCACCTCTCGACGCCGACTTAGTTCGTATTTTGTACGGCAGTACATCGAACTTGTCAAGCGGATGGGGAACAGTAGCGAATCGCTACCGATTTGCATCCGATTCGCAAGCTTGGGGACATCTTGACAACTTCTGACAACTGAAACCCACCGCAAGCGAGCCGGTGGAGATTCGCTGCATAGTTCCAAGCGTGTAGAAAGTGGTTCGGGCCGGTGCGTCCTTCCTCAGAGGAGGAGTGTGGGTTCGACTCCCTCCTTTCCCCACAACGTTCACGTTGCCAACCTGGCGGTCTTGACGGGCCCGAGGAGATGACGCTTCGGGAGACGGTGGCGTTGCCGCTGCCGCCGGCGGCTG
>JAKEEP010000331.1 GCA_022616475.1 Phycisphaerales bacterium
CACACAAATGTCAGAAATCCCAGCGTCAGGGCTCGCTGGCGAAAAACCATCGTGCGAAGCTGCAAGACCACATACCCGCCGAACAAATAGCCCAGTGCTTGCGGCCCTAGTAGATGAAAGTTCGCCGATTGTTGCCCAGGCGACAGGTCCATCGCCAATCCCAGCAGCCAGCATGCCCACAGCGCGCTCACTCGATGGGCGAACACCGTGATAAATGCCGCCAGTGCCGCGATCAGGTCCGGCGCAATCGAGCCCGCTGATTGCACCGTCAGCACGCTTCGCATGCTCAACTGAAGCACGATGAAGGCGAACGCAAACAACGCGAAGACCGACCACTTCATCGCCTTCCCCCGATGCTCCCCGAAACGTTTGCCGCTGCCGCGACCTCCCCCGCTTCATCAATCTCGACGTCCAACATGACGTGCGCCAGCTGTGAAATCTGGAAGCTCGGCCGCACCGTGATCGTGTTCCGCAACGGCTCCATCTCGCTCGGCTGCACCGACACCACCCGCCCGATGTTCATGCCCTGAGCTGCCGGCGACCAGGATGTGTCGATCAGCACGACGTCATCGTCGCGGTGAATCAACGCCATCCGATCGGCTTGTCCACTGAAAGTTCCATCTCCGCGCGGCGTCAACTGAATCTTCGGCGCCGCCGTCAGGGTCACGCCCGCTCGATCCTTCGCCAGCACCACCGCATCGAGCAGTCCGGTCTTCGGATTCGACAGCGGCAACATCGTGCATTGCACCCCGGAGATGTCCTCGGTAACCCGACCGATCAAATGCACGCCTTCGTACACTGCGATCGTGCCCGGTCTTACGCCGTGCGTCGCCCCGCGGCTCAGCCCGACAGCGCCGAATGGCGACGACGGAGATCGCAAGCTCACGTTCGCAATGATCGGGCGCACGAGCCTTGCGTTCGGCGACTTCACCTTCTGCAACTGCTCCAACTGCCGCACAAGCGACTCAACCTTGGTCTGCTCAGCGATGTACAGCCGCTCGAACTTGGCCATCTCTCCCTGCAAATGCTTGATGTATTCACCCTCCGTTGCGGGTAGCTCCGCTTGCCGAAAGCCCAATGGCGCCGGCTTCAACCAGCTCGAAACCTGGTTGCCCGCCACCGCAAAGGGCGTCAAAATCAGGTTGAACACCCTCACCGGCGCATTTGTCCATCCCAACGCTGCAGGCGGCAACAGCGATGCAACCGCCGTCGTCACCACGGCAAACGCCAACATTCGTTGAGAACTGATCAGCGAGCGCGGCATGATCGCGAGCCTCTACGCCCAATCATCCAGATTTCCAGCAGCAACGTCGGCTTGCAACTGGCCCTCGCAGACACGGTGAATGCAGCGTGGAGCCGGGCTGCGTCTTGAATCTGAAATCTCGTCATCAGGCTATCGCTGAATCTCAAACCTCGTCCAAGTCGGATTCCATGGTCGACTTCCATTCCTCGAGGTTTTCCAGATAGATGGCGGTTCCCCGCGCCACGCATGTCAGCGGATCGTCCGCCACCTTCACATCCAGGCCCGTCGCATTCGCCAGCACCACATCCATGCCCCGCAACAGCGCGCCTCCGCCCGCCAGCGTGATTCCATTGTCCACCAGATCGGCGGCCAGTTCCGGCTCAGCGCGCTCGAGCGTGCGCGTCACCGCTTCGATGATCTGTCCAATCGGTTCCTGCAGCGCTTCGCGGATTTCGTCGCTGGTCACCACCGTCTTGCGCGGCAATCCGGAAATGTTGTCCCTGCCACGCACATCCATCGTCGTCGCCTCGCCCACCGGCGCGGCAGAACCGATCTCGATCTTGATTCGCTCGGCCGTCTGCTCGCCAACCGTGAGGTTGTAGGTCTTCTTCATGTGGTTGATGATCGCCTCGTCCATGTCATCGCCCGCCACACGCACCGATTCGCACGTGGCGATGTCTGCCAGCGACATGATCGCCACCTCGGTCGTTCCACCGCCGATGTCCACGATCATCGAGGCGGTCGGTTCGACAATCGGCAGGCCGGCGCCGATTCCCGCCGCCATCGGCTCCTCAACCAGATACACGCGCCGCGCTCCGGCGCGCTCGGCCGAATCCAGCACCGCCCGCTTCTCGACCGCCGTGATGCCCGACGGAATCGCGATCACCACCCGGGGCCCGAAGATCCGCGATTTGCCGTTCACCTTCCGGATGAAGTAACTCAGCATCGCTTCGGTGATCTCAAAATCGCTGATCACGCCGTCCTTGAGCGGCCGAATCGCGCTGATGCTGCCGGGGGTCTTGCCCAGCATCTCCTTGGCCGACCAGCCCACCGCCTGCCCATTGTTCAGCACGCGATTGGTGCCGCGCTTCACAGCGACCACCGACGGTTCATTCAGAACAATGCCCTCGCCGCGCACGCACACCAACGTGTTGCACGTGCCCAAGTCGATTCCCATATCGACGCTGAACCAACCAAGGAAGGAATCAAAGGCCACCGGGATCTACTCCCTGAAAATGCGCTTCTAACGCAGTCCATGCGCAAAGCGACGCGATTGTCGGCAAAGCTTGCGCTACAAGCACAATCGACATTCAGCCCGATAATCGATGAATCAAAATGAAAACTCCCCCCGGGCCCGCCCATTGTCAACTTCCAAGCTGCGAAGTCGACCGCTTCAGCACTGGCTTCACCGCTCTCGAAAGAGTTTGGCTACCCCGCGGCCATCGCGCGCAAAATCGCTCCGCCAAAACGACGATTCTTCGTCCGTACCTCTCGTTGGTTGGCCCCCAACCCCGGCGGGCCTTACTTGCCGACAAGCTTGAACAAGCCGCCATCCTCGCGCCCCTGCGTCGCTGAATGCTTGATGTTGGCAGTCGCCATGAGGATGACGCCCGCCACCAGGACAAGCGTGGCTGCCGCCAGCAGCCCCGTGAAAACGTCAAGTTCGCCGCCGCGTCGCGCCATTGGAGTGCTGAACTGGGTCATGAAGTCGGAATCCTAAAATCCTGTGCTCAATCGGCTCTTTCAGAAGTCATTCAATCCTGGCCGGCAACGGCATGGGCCGATTGTCCCACCTGCACGGTTCGTCCCTTCTTGGGGTCCTCAAGGCTCACAATACCGGTCGAGCGGTTGATATCGACATTGATGATCCGCAGGTTGGCGATGAAATTGCCGGCCGTTCCGATCGTCATGCTCCAATCAACCTTCACCCCGTCGCGCGAGCCCGCGTCGATTTCCGCCAGAACCTGTCCGGAGCTGCGCTCGACTCGGATGACCTTTGCCGTCAGCGTCTTATCCGGGGCCAGAGCGCCGATCCGCACATCCTCATCCGGCTTGTAACCCCGAGCAATCGCCTTGCCCAGATCGGTCATCGCCTTAGTGTGCTCATCCTTGAGGCGAGCCAGTTCCTCAGCCAGCGCGCGCCGCGCTTGTTCAGCCGCTTCGAGCTGGCTGCTCACATCGCGCAGATGCTCATCAAGTTGAACTTTCTCGCGCTCCAGCGCAACCGCCGTAAACCGCAAGTCGCGAACTTCCTTTACCAGGCTGTTGGTGAGCTCCTGGCTCGCTTCCAGCAGCGACTTGATGATCGCGATGTCGCCGGTGATCGCCGATTGCGTGGTCGTGGTTCGCGTCAGCTCCGATTCGAGTTGCCGTACGCTCACCTCGGCAGCCGTCTTGTCGGTCTGCAGTTTCGTACTCGCGGCACGCATCTCGTCGATGATTGCCTGAAGGCGGGATGTTTCCGCGCCGGCGCTCAGCTGTGCAACCTTGAGCGCCTCTCTCGCTACCAATGCCGATGACTCGGCTTCCTGATACTTTGCCTTGTAGCTGTTCTCATTGTGTGAATACACCACCACCAATGGAACCAGCAGCACGGCGAGCAGGGAAACCAGCACAATGAAAATCTTTGTAAGAACGTGCACGGCAAAATCCTCGCAAATAAGTTGAGCAGTCGTTTCTGCGCAAGTCCCGGCCCGTTGGGTTCACAACCTAACCGGACGCCCGCCAGGCGCCCCGCCGTCGAATTGATCGAGTTTCCCAACGCCGACAGCCCTTCCTTGTACCCGATGCGCATGATTCGTGTCAATAGCATCTTCGGTTGCGTCCAAACAAACACCCCAACTACACTTTCGCGACCGAAGTTGGCCCCAACCTCCTCTACCGATCAGCCCGGTTGGACCCGCAGAATCGCCCTTGCAGCCGCAATCTGCACCAGCGGG
>JAKEEP010000053.1 GCA_022616475.1 Phycisphaerales bacterium
ATGGGGCTCACGGGTCGAGGGCACCCCATGGGACGCCCTGCAGGGTCGCGCTGGGGGAATATTGTCTATTCTAGACAAAACATCTAGATTGGCCGTGGAGGCCTAGCCCGGAGTCAAGCGGAAAACCGCGATAAACCTAACGAGCGTACCTTGTCCGTCGTGTACCTACGATTTGCGCGGCAGTGACGCGACGCACTGAGCCGAGTGCGGCGCTCGATTACAAGTCGTCGCGACAGACATGGCCTGGGGAACGTCTGGCCCCTGGTTGTGGGTGGTCGTCTTCGCATGGACCGCGCTCGCTTCGGGATTCTCGGCCTTCAGTCATTGGCGCGAAGCGACACAGCGCCATCAGGCGAAATTAATTCTGGACGGCCTATCGCGTGCGAGGGATCAAATGCGCGCTGCCGCACGCTCGGGTCAACCGAGTCTTTCGCCACGCGCACCGACTGTGGCGAGCGAGGCTTCGCTTGGAGCAGCCGACCAAATCCTTTTGCTTTGGCTCGCGTTGCTCTGTGCTGCTGCACTTCTTGGATTGTGCCTCGTGCTTTGGTATCGACGCC
Source organism: Phycisphaerales bacterium (assembly GCA_022616475.1). Classification (GTDB taxonomy): domain Bacteria; phylum Planctomycetota; class Phycisphaerae; order Phycisphaerales; family SM1A02; genus JAKEEP01. The sequence goes on from JAKEEP010000053.1 coordinate 561, forward strand.
GACCCTGCAAATGGAATCTTCGGCCACTGTTGTGGTCCATCTCGATTTCAACACTTGTCGCCTATGCGATCGCCATGGGCATCCTTCTTGGAACGCATCGCCTGTAGCGCTTGACTTCGCCTTCTGCGATCGCGAGCGCGAGGGCCGATTACAATGAGCGCCCCGCAAACTCCCTCCAATGAAATCCACCGCTCTTTACCAAAGGTTGCCCGGAAGGGTCATCAGGATGCAGATCCTTACTGCATGAACTCACACATATGCTCCAATGGTGTCGATACGTACACCAATTCCCTGACGATCCTTGGACGCCTTGGAAACACCGAGACAATTGCATCATGCAAGAGTACTATGCATATCGCGCGGGTGGCGACCACGCATGTTCAACCGGTGATGCACAGGCCTGCTGCACCGCCATTTGTTCCTCCTGCGCCCGGAGATGGGCGTCACACGGTGGTCCTGACGCTTGCAAAGCTCGATGCCTCGAACTCTTGGCAAACTGGCCAAACACACCAGATGAGCCATGGATGCAGTTCGACATCGACTGTGGCGGGGATTGCATGTGAGGGGACGACGTATCGTTAGTGTAGAAATCATGACACGTCGTCTCTGTGCCACAATTTTGCTGATTTGCTGTTCCGTGTTCATGAACATCGTCGTCGCGTGGATGTGTGCAGCATGGTTGCCACTACGATCGCGGCCTTCCGCCGTGGAGTTCACCTCGTCATATACACACATTGCAGCGCCGCATGCGGGAGCTTGGGCGGTCGCACGATGGAAGCGCGTTGGTGCGCACCGCTATTGGATCACCTGGTATCCGGAGACTGACATCGCAAAAATGGACGTGATCTATAGAGACACAACCTCTCGGAACCTTCTGGCACCCTGGGCCAAAGCCATCGCAATAGAGAAACTATCAACGTCGACGGTTCCTAACGACATAGTGATCGATTGTCGCGGTTGGCCATACCCCTGCCTTTTCTCGATCGCCCACATGAAAAGCGCGCGAATCGAGTTCGGGATACCATTGCAGCGGACAAAGCAAATTGGGTTCGAATGGGCTTTGGAGCGGTTTGCTCTACCATTGCGCCCAGTCTGGCTTGCGTTTACCATTAACACTCTCGTATATTTGGGCGTCCTCATTTGCATCCTGTGGATAGCCGCTGCTTTGCGCGTAAGACGTCGTCTCGCCCACGGTTTGTGCCCCGTATGCAAGTACCGGCTTGTATCGAATGGGTGTTCGGAATGCGGATGGCACAGGAGCGATCACGATCACCCAAGACCGTAATCAACAACGTTGCCCTCTGTCTGGGTTACGATTTGCGCGGCAGTGTCACGCCGCACTGTTCCGAATGCGGCACTCCTCTTCAGGTTGTCGCTGAGAATCTCTTTTGCGTCAGTTTTTCTCTCTTCACGCAAGGTGAAACTGGATTGAGCGCACTAAGGAATCCATGACGAAGGAATCCGGTTGCGGTGGTCGCGTACGTTGTCCCCTATGTCGCTACGATCTGCGCGGCAGTGTCGGGACGCACTGTCCAGAGTGCGGCGCTCGCTTACAAGTTGTCGCGACAGACATGGCCTGGGGAAAGTCGAGCGCTTGGTTGTGGATCGTGATTTTCGCATGGACGGCGATAGCAGCGGGTTTCTCAGCTTTAATCTATCGGCACAACGCGTTGGAACGTGCGTATGGGAAGCGCATAGCAGACGGGCTGAGGATCACGACGGAGCAACTGCGAAGCGCTGCGCGGACCGGGCAGCCGAATCTTTCCGCACCTCGACCGGCGAGTGTTAATGCTGGACCTACCATCGAAACGTCCGATCAGTTCTTTGTCCTGTGCTTGGCGTTATTTTGTTTCACCGCGTTGTGTGCATTGGCTGTCGTGCTGTGGTACCGACGCCGCCCATGCCCATGGAATTTACGATCAGTGTTATGGTCGGTGTCGATGGCCACACTTGCAGGCTACGTCATTCTCATGACGATCCTTCTTGGAACGCATCGGCTGTAGCGTATCAGCTTCGCCTTCGGCGATGGCGAGCGTGAGGTCGATTAGAATGAGCGCCCTGTAGATTCGCTCCATGAAATCCACCGCCGTCATCCCCGCTCGTTACAGCTCGGTTCGCTTTCCCGGCAAGGTCCTGGCGGATCGCACCGGCAAACCGCTCATCCAGCACGTCTATGAGAGAGTGGCCAAGGCGAAGCTGATTCATCGCGTGATCGTCGCCGCCGACGATGATCGAATCATCCAGGCGGTTCGCGCCTTCGGCGGCGAAGCGATCATGACTCGCCGCGATCACCAGAACGGCACCAGCCGCATCACCGAGACGCTTGGGCACATCGATTCACCGATCATCGTCAACGTTCAAGGCGATGAGCCTGAAATCGAGCCCGCGCTGATCGATGGCGCCGTGCAGGCTCTGCTCGATCATCCGGACTGCCCCGTGGCAACACTCGCCTCACCGTTTTCCAAGGCCGAGGACCCCTCGAACCCAAACATCGTCAAGGTCGTGCTCGATCAGCGCGGCCGGGCGCTGTATTTCTCGCGAGCCTTGATTCCATTCAGCCGCGATGGCGCGCCGGCCGCGCCGCTCAAGCACGTTGGGATATACGTGTATCGACGCGAGTTCCTGTCGAACTACGTCGCCCTCCCGCCCTCGCCGCTCGAGAAGATCGAGCATCTGGAACAACTTCGCATTCTGGAAAACGGGTATCCGATCGCCGTCGCCATCGGCGAAGCACACTTCCACGGCATCGATACGCCCGAGCAATACGAGGCGTTTGTCCAGCGCTCGAAGACGCCACGCGCCGCCAAGCGAACGTGAATCCTACCCGCGCCGGCGCCTTCGTCCGCCATCGTCAGGCTGGCTCGCCGCGCCTGGGTTCCCCTCCTGAAGTTTCTTCAACCACGCGCTGGCGCGATCGCGCATCGCCGGATCGCGATGTTTGGTCGAGAGCGTTCTAATGGGCACGATCGCGCGTTCATCGCCCACCGTGGCCAGTGCATCGCCTGCAGCGTTCACCGCCCGTGATTCCGGATCATCGAGCAACTTCAGCAGAAACGCGACGGCCTTCTCCTTGTCGTGCTTGGCCAACCGGCCGACCGTATCAATCGCGCGCGGCCGCGAGCGATCGGTATAGCCATACGCGGCGTATTTGACTCCCAAATCAAGACCGCGCGGCTCATCGAGATCGGCCAGCGCGCGCAACGCCGCGTTCCTGACCTGATCATGCTGGCTCTTGAACTCAACCAGCTCCACGATCAGATCGATCTTGTCGTTGGCCTTGCGCTGAGCCAGGCCTTCGATCGCCGCCACTCGAGTCGCATAGCTTGGATCATTCGTCGCGAAATCGGCGAGCATGTCGATCACGCCGTCGTCCTCGCGATTTCGAAGCCTTTCCACAAGATTGGCGCGCACCTTGGCCTCAGATACGCCCGCTTTGATGATCGCAAGCAGCGCCGCCTTCGCTTCCGGCGATCCGTATCCTGCCAGCGCCGACACCGCCGTGTTTCGCAGCGTGTATCGCACTTTTTCATCGGTGATCAGTTGGGTCAGCAGAGCGATCGACTCGGGTGAATCGGTCTCTCCAAGCGCTTCCACCGCTTCGTGCCTGGCCGCGATCGTCGGGCCGTGCTTGGCTTGCTCGATCCACATGGCCTGCGGCTTTTCCACTTTCATGGTCTTGAGCACGTGCAGGTACGGATCGATCGCGACAAGACTCGGCGGGCCGTCGAGAGTTGTCCGGAATGCCGCTGTCTTCTCCGCCACATCGATCTTGAATTCGTGGTCGCCGCTCTGGGTGCGAGCCACCAGCGGGAGGGTGAACCGGAATGCCGGAGTGTTGGCATCGATCTTCTGCTTCTGCTCCACATCGATGATCAACTCGCGCTCGGCACCGAAGTACCGAACCTTGACTGCAAGCTCCGGTGTGCCCGGGCGCTGGCACCATTGGTCGAAGAACCATTCCAACCCTCGACCTGAAACTTCTTCCATCGCATACCGAAAGTCGCTCGTCTCGGCGACGCCCGTCGCGTGACGGTTCATGTACAATTGCACGCCCTTCCAGAACACCTCGTCGCCAAGCATCATGCGCAGCATGTGCAGGATGGCGCTTCCCTTTGAATACGGATTGGCAACCCGCCGAAACGTCTCCCCGGCCTGGCCGTACACCGGCGAAACCATCGCTGTGTCGTTGGTGGTCCGATCGCGCTCGGCGACGTTGAAATTCCCGCGAATTGAATCGAGGTATCCCTCTTGACCATATCGCTGCTCGTTCCACATCGCGCTGCCGTAGGTTGCCCACCCTTCGTTCAGCCAGATGTGCTCCCAACTCTTGCATGTGATCAGGTCGCCGGTCCATTGATGGCACAGCTCGTGTGCGATCAGGCCATCCAGGTCGCCGTCCAAGAGAGCGGTCTTGTCCAAGATGGCCGTCGGATACATCGTGGTCGCCGAGGTGTTCTCCATGCCACCGGCGTGAAAGTTCTTGGCGCAAAGCTGGTCATACCGATCCCACGCATACGCGACCCCAAATCGCTTCTCAAACAGATCGATCATCTCGCCTGTTCGCCCATACGTCTGAGCGACCTGCGAACCTAGCCCCTCTGGCGCCCACACCTTCATCGGCACCCGCGAATGCGGAATCTCCACGATGTCAAACTTGCCAACGATCAGCGAAACCAGATACGAAACGTGCGGCTTGTCTTGAAGATAGTGCCAGACTGCGCGATCGCCGCTGACCAGGCTCGATACGAGCTTGCCGTTGCTCGACACCGAGAACTCCGCCGGCACATCCACGATCAGCTCGGTGGTCATGCGCTCGTTGGGGAAGTCGTGGCACACAAACCAGTGTCGATTGAACTCGGTCTCGCCCTGCGTGTGCACCTGCGCGCTGTAGTCTGGCGCATCCGGCGATGAGGGCGTAAACGTCATGCCATCGATCGGTTGATCGCAAATGTAGTCGATGATCAACTCGTGCTCATCGCCCGGAGCAAGTGCCGGCTCAAACCTCAGCGACAAATACTTGTCGTCGTGCGAAAACTCCACATCCTTGCCGGCCAACTTCACGCTGTTGATCTTCAGATCCACCGCATTCAGTTTCAAGGCGCCCAAATCGCTGCCGATGGGGACAACGCTCAGCGATTCGATGGCGGTGAATCGTTGATCATCAAGGCTCTCAAACCGCAGTTGCAGCTTCATGTGCCGGAAATCCACCAGGCGATCCGGCGGGTAGTTGCGCAGATCGCGCCCGGTGGTCTCGTCGAACGCTCCCGCTTCGATGGTCGCCGATCGCTCCAGCCGCTCCAACTTGCCGGCGAGGCAGCCGTTCTCGTGCTCATCCTCATGGCGATGGCCCAGCGCGGTGCTGCCCAAGCCGCAACAAATCAACGCGCCCGCCACTGCTCGACCAAGTCGCCACGTATTCATGTGCGCTCCTGCCAGGTTGTGCCCGTTGGCTGATTCAACGGGCGATCGGATTCCAAACCGCCACAAACGGCTCACACCAGCATAACCGCACCCACAATTCTCAATCCATCATCAGTGATCGAGATTTTCAGCCTTGCAGTCCCCCCTTTTGCTTTCCCCCTCAGCGCGGTAAGATCAGTAATGCCCCTCCCACCGCGCCGTCAGGCAACTCCTTCGCAACCTGCTCATGTTGCCGCGGGGGCTCCAGACGACCCCTCATCGCTTCTCCGGCAGTTCGGCAAGTCGGAAGAACCCACAGAGCTGTACTCTCCCGTCCCACCTGGTTATCAACGCGGCCGTCATAGCTATGTTGTCGTGTTGGGGACGGTCATGTCGGGCCTGGGCAAGGGCATTTTCAGCTCATCACTGGCCAAAATGCTCCAGGACAAGGGCCTTGCCATTGCCCCAATCAAGCTTGAAGGCTACCTCAACATTGATTCTGGGACCCTCAATCCTTACCGCCATGGGGAGGTCTTCGTGTTGGAAGACGGAACCGAGTGCGACATGGATCTAGGCACCTACGAGCGAATGCTCGATCAGAATCTCTCGCGGCAGAACTTCGCCACCTCCGGTCAAATCTACACCGAAATTCTGGAACGGGAGCGCCGCGGCGATTACCTCGGTCGCGATGTCCAGATGATTCCCCACGTCACCGGCGAGGTGAAGTATCGACTCCGCAAGCTCGCCATGACCGGCGGACCCGATGGCGGGCTCGCCGATGTCATTTTCGTCGAGGTCGGCGGAACCGTCGGGGACTACGAGAACAGCTTCTACATCGAGGCCCTGCGCGAGCTTGCCTTCGAGGAAGGTCCGCAATCGACCTGCTTTGTCGCCCTCACCTACATCCTCGAGCCCACCATCCTTGGCGAGCAAAAGTCCAAGGCCGCCCAGCTTGGAATCAAGCGATTGATGGAGGCCGGCATTCAGCCTCACATCATCGGCTGCCGAGCCCACAATCCGGTCACGCTCACCGTGCGGCAAAAGATCTCGATGTTCTCCAATGTCCCACTGAATCGCGTCTTCTCGATGCACGATCGCGAGTCGATCTACACCATTCCCGAGGCGATGCGGGCCGAAGGACTCGATCGCGAAGTCCTCTCGATCCTCAATCTTCACGGCCGCGTCGATACGCAGCATGAAGATCGCGCTCGCCAACGTTGGACTGATTTCGCTTCCAAGATACGCACGCGACCGCGCAAACATCAGATTTCGCTTGGCATCCTCGGCAAGTACGCCGCGCTTCGCGATGCGTATGCCTCCGTCGATAAAGCCATCGAGCACTCCTCGACACACCTCTCTGCCGATGTCGATGCCAGATGGATTGATACCTCCGATGTCGATTCGTCAAACGTCCAGGAACTGCTTGGCAATGTTGATGCGGTCATCGTGCCGGGTGGCTTCGGCGAGCGCGGCGTCGAAGGGAAGATCGCCTGTGTCCAGTACGTTCGCACCCATCGCATTCCGTACCTCGGCCTTTGCCTGGGTCTTCAGGTCGCCGTCATCGAGTACGCAAGAAACGTTCTCGGTCTGCGCACCGCCAATTCCACGGAATTTGAGCACCATGCGGAGCACCCAGTCATCTGTGAACTCCCCGAACAACGAAGAATCGAAGGTATGGGCGGCACGATGCGCCTCGGCGCCCAGGATGTGCTCGTGGAGCCAAACACCTTGCTGAGCTTTCTGTTCGAGAGCCAGAGATTGATCCGCGAACGCTTCCGCCACCGTTACGAGGTCAACCCCGCCTACGTCGAACGGCTCGCCAGTGCAGGCCTGCGGTTCTCCGGCCGCCATCCCAAGCACGCAATCATGCAGGTGATCGAACTTCCGCCGGATATTCACCCCTATTTCATCGCCGGCCAGTTCCATCCTGAGCTGACCAGCCGCCCGCTGCGCCCGCAACCGATGTTCATGGGCTTGATTGCCGCCGCCATCGCGCGCACCAATCCGCAATTCGTCGGCGAATCAATCAGTCCACGCTGGCTTCGACCCCAACCGTCTGCTCCCAAGCGCAACGGCCCAAAATCGCCCCCGAAAGTAATCTCCCACACTGGCCGCTGAGCCATTTCTGCATCACTCAGGCGTCTCGTTGCGACAAGGCGCCGTAGCACAGGCGTCCAGCGTGCGCTCCATTGAACACTTCGCCAATCATCCCTATATTTTGACTTGTTCAACTTTAGACGTTTGGACGTTTAGACGTTTGTTCCGGCGATATAGCTCAGTTGGTTAGAGCGAGGCATTCATAAAGCCTAGGTCGGTGGTTCGAGTCCACCTATCGCCACTCTTCTCTTGGCTCGGCCGCTGAGAACGGTTTCGGCAATCAGCAGAAGCAGACTCAACAGAACAAAGAAAACGAGGACCACCTGGCTCTGCGCCCAGAAACCCGGCATCGGGGCGCCAAAGCCAACCCAGATTCCCTATGGATTAGGTGCTGTTCCCTATATCGTGGCAAGACGCTCCTAGGGATTCTGTGTGCTCCGCAGTTCCAGAGGTATCCAAACGCAATGTTCCTAAGGCACTTTGACA
>JAKEEP010000054.1 GCA_022616475.1 Phycisphaerales bacterium
CCAGCTTTGGCTCGATCGTCTGGAGTTGCGATTGGATGACGGGGAACTGACCATTCTTAATCTCGATCAATACACCGTGATCGAGGAAGCATCTGGTCCCCCCGGAATTCCCCCCGGAATTGCCACCGGAATTCCCTCCGTTACTGTCGAATCTCGACCGTCGCCTTGAGCTCCCGGCCGTTGGAGCCCACGAAGTACGCGCCCAGCGCAGGCTGCTGCGGAAACTTGGACGCATCCACCTCCAGCCGGAACAGATACGTGCGAATCACTTCATCGAATTGGGCGCGGTTGACCGCCAGGTCGCGCAGGTCCTGGTTCCACGTTTGAACCGCCGATGCGCTCCCTCTGGGCGAAGCGCCATCTTCGAGCTGGATGACCAGTTCGCCGATGGCCTTGCTCATCGCTCCCTCGGCATCGCGGAACTCGACGCGCGCCTCGATCACCCAGACACCGGCGCCGGCCTCTTTCACCAGCCTGGTCAACGGATGAAATCGCATTTGCGTTGGCCAGAACGGCCAGAGCGCGCCGCGGGCGTCTTCGGGATATCTTGCGCCGCCGGGTTGGGGCGAACACCCCGCCAGCCAAACCGCCAGCAGCACAAGCAATGCACCAGAGAAGAATCGCATGGTCGAGAGAATTATCGCCTAAACAAGTCGCCAGACAACGACGTTCGATCTCGGTAATTATGCTGCTTCGGTGAGGCTTCGGCCCGATCCGGCCGACATTCCCGCCGCCAACTCGATGAGCGTGCGTTGGGTGTGCTCGAGCGACACAATGGCCTTGGTGTTCTCCTTGATCACGTTCAGCAGTGCTTCCAACTCGTGCCCCTGGGCCAGCAACCTCAAGTGGGCTTCGCTGAGTTGCCGCTCGCGCGCCGCCGCCTGTTTTCTTTCGGCGATCCACATGAACCCAATCAGCCCGGCGGCTCCGAATTGCGTCAAAATCGTAAGCAGTTCCTGACTCATGCTGACCTCCTGGTGCGCTGTTGGATCATGTGTATGTCAGCTTCGGACAAACGTGATCACATCCATCCGCCGCATCGCGTCGGGGTGCTCATCGCCATCCAGCTTCAACAGCACCTTCACGTGCTGCTTGGCCTCGGCCAACCGCTGCGCTGCCGTTGAAGCCTGCTGCTGAGTCGATGCATCGGCGGGCAAAGCTGCCGCCGCCATCGACCATGCGTGATGGATCGTTCGCAGCGCCACCAGATGCCGCAGCGCCTCCAGATCGACCACATCGACCGTCGAAAGCGGCTGGCTCGGATCGGTCGAATCGATCCCCAACGTTCCCAGCGCCCAGGCTTCGGCCAGATCGCTCAATCGCTTGAAGGTCAGGATCTTTAGGGTCTGTGCGCTGCCGGCCGCCGGTGCGATCACCGGATCGGAGGTCAGCGAACGCGGTTTCGATACCGACAATTGCGTTGCGGAGAGCCGGCTGACCACTTCGCAGGAGACATCGTTGATCACCACGACGTGCCCGAAGTCGACGCCGAGGTTGACGAAGTTGGATGCGGCGCTGGTGATTCCCGTCCCGCTGACCACGCCATCGGTCGCCGTCCACACAAGCGTCGCGCCCTGCGTCGCGCCGATGAAGATGCTCGGGTCTCGGACCAAAAGATCACGATCGGATATTAAAGTCATGGCCTGCTCCTTCTAAGAGGTCAGAGGTCAGAAGTCAGAGGTCAGAAGTCAATGACGATCTAACGCTTTTTTTTGACTTCTGACTTCTGACTTCTGACTTCTGCCCTTTGGTTCGCACAAACCCGCCGGCCCCCGACGAGGGAGCCGGCGAGCGATGGGAGGGAGGATTGTCATTTCGCTTTTTAGCTAAAAAGCGAAATAGCTCAGCTGGTCGCGAGGTTGCGCAAGACTGCGTGCGCGTTCTCGTTTCGCAGCTCGAGGGTGTATTCGCCGATGACCTGGCCGTTCTCGGCGTCGCCGGTCGCCGCCAGCGGCTTGTAGTGGAAGCTGCGGCCCGAGAGCGGCATGACGTCGACTCGCGAGCTGTCCAGCAGCAGAATCTTGTCGATCGGCATCCAGCGGCTCATGATCACGCGGCAAACGCCGAAGTCCGACTCGTACACGTCCACCATCTGGCTGAACTTGGTCGTGTCTTGGGCAAAGCGCTGCGTGGCCGAGATGAAGCCGTTGATGCGCCGCTTCTGGAAGCCGGCGCAAACGATCGTGTCGATTCGCGCTGCCGACTGCTCCCACACGGCGCGCAGCGCGGCGTTGAGCACCGCTTCGTTGAGCTGGTTCTGGCCGCCGCCGTCGCCAGGGGGAATCGGCCCCAGGTTGGGCTGATAGAGGTGCGTGGTCAGGCTGGCCAGGATGCCGCGCATGGTTCGCCGCACCGTGCTCGAGCCCTGCTGCGTGCTGCCGGGCGCAAAGCCGTTGATGACGCTGTTCTCAAGGTCGCGCAGCAGCTCGCGCAACCGCTCCTGCTTCTGGAAATCCAGCTCATCGGCCAGGCCGATCGACTGCGTCGCCAACTGGCTGCCCGAGACTTCCACCGCGGAGGTGAAGATCTGCGTGTAGTTTTGCCGACGCACGCGATTGGTGAACCGCGCGCCCGGCGCATCATCGCCTTCCAGCGCGGCGTTTCCGATGATCAGAATCACATCGTTGTCCGCCACCGATGTGTTGGTCGATCCGCCGTAGTTGCGCACCACCGTCAGATCGTTGCCGCTCACGCCCGTCACGAGCATGACCTCGGGCTTGCCCTTGAGCATGATCTGGTCGCCGACCTGGAAACGACCGCCGTTTTCGACCGTGAATACCGTAAGCGTGGTCGGGCCGGTGAGGGTCTGATCGTCAACGGCATCCGTGTTGGGCAGCAGTGTGTCTTCCAGCCATTCGTGAATGGTGCTGATGGCCGCGCGCTGCGGATCGCCCAGATGATCGAGCAGCGGCGTTTCGAACGGGCTGATGATGCCGATGATGTCGCTGACGTCCTCGACAATCTCCGGCAGCGTCGCGCCCGCGCTGTAGGTTGCTTTTCCTGTAAATGGCATTGTTCGAGTTCCTTCCATTTAGCCCGGCCTTTGGGCCGGGTAGTTGTGGTGATTGGTTCGACTACCCCGGCCAAGGCCGGGGCTATTTACGTCTTGCGCCGCAGGCGCAGGTACCGCAGCAGATCGCCGCGCTTGCCGGTGGTGATCGCCTGGTCGGCCGCGTGTTCAACCGCCGAGGCACGTGGCGAATCTTCGCCCGTGCTCTTGGGACTCAACGTCCCGCCGCTTCGCCTGACTGGCTTATTGCGGAACAGATACGGCTTGCGCCGCCGCAACTCCCCCACTGCCTTCTCGATGTCTGGCTCATCCATCTGGGCCAGTTGCGATTGGGCCAGAATCCGCGCCGCCTCGAGATCGATCGCATCCGCGGCCAGTAGCGCATCGTCGATCAACTGTCGGCGCTCGAGCTCACCGATGGTCTTCTCATGCTGCGCGATCGTCCTCTGACGCTCGGCCAGATCGTTCTTCAACTCCTCGACCGCCTTCTCGGCCGCCTGCGCTCGCTTGCGATACCGCCGCGCCTCCCCCACCGCGCCGGAGCTGTTGCGCTCCTCGGTGTCGCGCTCCACGGGGCCGCTATCTTCGGCGCCGCGCGCATCTTCCGGACTGATCGTGCTTTCGCTGCCTTGCGCGCCCCCCGGATCGATGTTGTTTCCCACTTCTTCTTGAACGTTCGCGGTTTTCGCCATGACTTCGCTCCGTTTCCGATGTTTCCAACGGTGTCATTTCGATTTTTAGCTAAAACTCGAAATGTCCTTTGAACCGTCCTTTGACGTTGCGCTTGCTTGCTCATCCGGGTACCCAAGCTCCGCCCGCAGCACGCTGACCGGCACGCCAAGCTGCGCCTTGGCCAGCGCGTCGGCAATGCGCCGCGATTCATCGCTGGCCAAGGGGTCCACCCACGCGATCTCCACGCGCCGCTCCCCCGGAAGTGTGCGATACACGCCATGCACGTCGAGCGCATGCAGGATCAGTTCGCACAGTGATTCGATCCCCGCGCCGTACGTCACGCGCTTGCGCTTGATCTTGGCGATCGTGCCCATCAGGCTGATGCGCAGCGCGTTCTCCGATGTCAGGTTGCCCACCCGCGCCTTGATGTGGCCCGCCGCGGCCGGCGTCACGCCGCTGGCCTTGTCCAGCGCCTCGCGCAGCTCTTCGATGTGCTGGCGCTCGCTGGGCGAATCGGCATCGCCGCCGAACGACTCGATCGTCGCTTCCATGTTGTCGGTCACCCACATCTGGCCGGGCCCGACCGGCCGATCGGTGAAGCCATCGATGCCCTTGCCCAGCCACATGCGGAAGCTCTGCATCGTCACGCGATTGGCGCGGTCGCTGATCCTCGTATTCAGCTCGTCCTGCAGGGGGATGAGAGGCTCCACATCGCTCAGCCCCTCGTAGTACAAGGGCTGACTCAGATTCTGAATGTGCACCACCGGCAGCCGGCCAAGGCGATTCACCGTCTCCATCACCAGCACGCCGTCTTCATATCGTTGACAATGCGTCGCGGTGTGAATCTCGGTGACCGTCACCGACGCGCGCTGACTCTTGGCCGCGTTGCGCCGCAGCACCGCTCGCGTCAGGCGCGACAGGATGCCCTCGCCCTCGACATCGTTCACCGGTTGCAGGTAATGCAAGATGTACGCGTCCAGCACGCGATAATCGTGCCGGCTCAGCAAGGCAATCGCCCGGGGCGCCTCGACCGTCTCAATGAATACACTCGATCTGACCTTCTCAATCAGATCGCCCGCCAATGGTTTAGACGCGGCGGCCCCGGGCAAAGAGCCGCGAGCCGGCACGTCCCCGTGCCCGGCCGGGGGCGAGGACGCCCCGGCTCGCTGCAGTCCTGCACAATCCACCATGAAATCCACATACCCGTAAACTGATCCCAGCAACGCGGCGTTCTGCCACAGCGCAATGCCGCCGTTGGCGTCGATCACCGCTTCCAGAATCGCTTCGATCTGGGCGCGCTTCGACGAGTTCGCCTTGCTGATGATCTTCGGTGCGCTGGGGAACATGAAATCCACCAGCGTGTGAATCCGCCAGGCGATGTCGTTCTCGATCACGATCTCGCGCGTGAATCGGTCATCGCGATAGAGTTGCTTGATCTCCACGAGTCGCGGCGGCAACCCCGCCTTCTGCGCCGGCGCGCCTTGAGAGCCGCCCGACTCCGTCGGCTCATCCAGCGCGTTGCGGTAGTAGCGCCACAATCGCTGCAATCGCGGGAGTGCGATCGATTCATGCTCGCTGATCAGCAGCTCAAGCAGGGCCTCATCGAGTTCAACGGGTGCAAACGGCTCGAGGGAATACGGCACGGCAGCGCCTCCAGGGGTCGGGTTTCCGGAGTTTCGGGCTCCGGTGTTGGAACACGCTCGACCACGCTTTGGTCAAAGTCGTGTGCCTCTCTACCCTTGGGCCGAAGGCGCTTTTGGCGCGCGCAAGTGATGACCCACTAACCGAAAATCCCTTGTTTTCCAGGCCAAAATTGATGCAAAAAATCACCATTTTTACTTTTTTGTTCCCTCCACCCTGCGCGCGCAAAGTTGCCCCTCCGGTACTGTTTCACTGTGCCGCACCTCCAATCGCGCCTTCGCCTCCGGTAGAATCCACGTTTCGCGCAGTCGTGACGCACCTGAACCACATTTCCCCGGAAAGATCAGCCGTGAATCCACC
>JAKEEP010000055.1 GCA_022616475.1 Phycisphaerales bacterium
CGACGCAGTACACCGTGGTTTTGTGGCGGCCCAGCGTTTTTTTTGTCGCCGGTTGCGACTGCAGATCCCACAGCGTCAACTCGCCGTTCCATGTACCGGTCACCAGGTGCTGTCCATCGGGCAGGAGAGCGGCCGCCAAAGCCGCATTCCCAATGTCCATGCTGGCGACGCTGTCGATCAACCGGCTATCGAAGTGTCGCCATTCCCAGTTCTTGCGATCGACCGAGTCAATTGCATCGAGGTGCTGACGAGCCAAGGTGATGTCATGGACCTGCAGCGCGCTGGCCGTGGCGGTGATGTTGGCGCGATACGCCTGCCGCCGCGCCTGTGTAGCGTTTGTCTCGGCGACCGAGCGCAGGCCTGCCTCCGCTTTTTGGGCGAGGACTGCTTTGCCTCGCGCGTCGTCGGCCTCAATCGCATACGCGGCAACGAAGATCACCGCTGCGATCACCACCAAGAGCACCAGCGCCAGCGCCGCCGCCAAGGGCTTGTGCCGCTTGGCGAATCGGCTCATCTGATACAGCGCCCTGGGTGGGCGGGCGATGATCGGCCGATCATCGAGGAACCGCTGCATGTCCTCGCCCAGCGCCGCGGCCGATTGATAGCGCCGCGCTTTGTCCTTCTCCATGGCCTTGGCGACGATGGTTTCGATGTCGCCGCGCAGCGCCTTATCGATGAGACCCAGGCGCGGCGGGACCTGGTCGCGGATAAGCCGCGCCGCTTCCGGAAGCGAGTGGCTCGACAAATCGTGCGGCAACTGCCCCGAAAGCAGTCGATAGGCGATCACGCCCAGCGCATAGATGTCGGTGCGAACATCGATTTCACTGGGATCGCCCGCCACTTGCTCGGGGCTCATGTATGCCAGCGTGCCGATCAATTGGCCGGAGATCGTGTGCATTGTGGGATGCTGCGGGTCGTTGCCGATCAGCCGCGCCACGCCGAAGTCGAGAATCTTGGGGGTTGGTGTTCCCCCGTCCGCTTCCTGAACCAGGATGTTTCCGGGCTTGAGATCGCGGTGAATGACGCCGCGCTGATGGGCGTGCTGGACGGCATCGCAGATCTTGATGAGGAGCTCAAGGCGCTGGCGGATGCTCAAGCCGCGCTCGGCGGCGTAGTCGGTCAGCGGAGTGCCGCCGACGTACTCCATCGCAAAAAAAGCTTGATCAGGCTGGGCTTCGTCCGCGGCGCCGGCTTCGTAAATCTGGGCGATGCCCGGATGATGCAGCCGGCCCAGGATGTCGGCCTCGAGCGCGAATCGTTGCAGCATGCGCTGCGACGCCATGCCGGGGCGGATGGCCTTGAGCGCCACGATGCGGCGCGGGCGGACTTGCTCAGCCTCGTACACGACGCCCATGCCGCCTTCGCCAATCATGCGCAGAATGCGATACTGACCGGAAAGCACGGGCAGCGTGTCGGCGGCAAAGCCTCGGTCGTCACCGTCGTGGAGCTGGCCAACCGGGGCGTCCGGGGGGGCGCGCTCCGCGCGAGCCAAGCCGGCCGCCAGCATCGCCACTCCACCCCCGGGCCCTCCCACCGGAGCGATCGGATCGAGGTCACGGGCCAGCATCGCCTCGACTTGCCGGCGCAGGCCCGCATCGTTGCCGCACTCGCTGACCAGAAACGCCGAGCGCGCAGCACCCTCCAGGGAGCATGCATGCTCGAACAGGCGAACGACGAGTTTGAAACGCTCGGCATTCATGAATTGATCCGGCCCACGCGATCAGCGCCCCGCAATCGTCGATTGTACTTGACGCCGCCGGCCGCCACGGCGTGAAATCCACCAAATCGGCTGAGGGCGAATCGTTCGAATCGCGTGTACGCTTAAGGCGGTTGCCCATGCAGCATCGATCGACCATGAGAATCACGGCACATCCACTCAGCACCGCGCCGACGCTTCCCCATGGGGTCGCGGCCGATGAATCGCTGATTAAACGATTGCAGGAGAGCTTTCGACCACTTCTGGATTCGCAGCCTTCACTGGCCGAGCGCTTTTACGCCCAGCTCTTCGCCGCACATCCGCAGCTGCGCTCGATGTTCCCGCGGGATATGGAGAATCAAAAGCGCAAGCTGCTTGAAATGCTCAATCTGATTATCGAGAACTTGCGAGCGCCACAGACCGTCCTGCCGGCCCTGAAGAAGCTCGGCGTGTCGCACGTTGGCTATGGCGCGCGGCCGGAGCATTATCCGATCGTAGCGAGGACTCTGATTGGCGCTATCGCGGAGCTCTCCGGCCCGCGCTGGACGGCCGACGTGGAGGCGGATTGGTCCAGTGCGCTGAAGCTGGTGACGCAGATCATGGTGGAGGCGGCGCGGAACGGCGCTGAGAGCGGAGGTGCGGGCGCTTGAGCGGGGCGTTTGCGGGCGCAAGTAGGATTGGGATGAAGATTAGGATCATGAAGATGAGTAGGAGTACGAGAAGGAGCAGGATTACGATGGCGCGCTCCTGCTGTTCCTACTGCTCTTAATCTCATTCCTACTCTTACTCTTCATCTTGCTCCTACTCAGGGTCAGGGCCCGTCAGTCATCGCTGTCATCGTCGCCCACTTCTACCAGTTCGATCGTGATGCGGGCGACCTTGTAGCCCGGCAGGGAGAAGTCAGCCGCGATCGGGTCGAAGAAGATGCCCGGCGGCATGATCGATATGCCTCCAAGAATGATCGGCGACCCGCCAGGGTTGTCGTTGGAACCGATGAAGCCCGGATGCGGCAGCACCGGATCGAAGGTGGTGACGCCGGTGTTGTTGGCCGCCTGATTGAAGAACGCCGCCTGCATTTCGGTGTTGGCCTCCGTGCCGGCGTCCCAGACCTGCGAGCCACGGACGTTGATCACGATCGGGCCTTGGAACTCACCGCCTTCATCAAACAGCTCGTGCCTTGTAGCCCTTGGGTTGGCGATGAACGCATCGTTGGATGGGATGACCATGCTCGCGAAGCTGAAGAAGCGATGGACGTTGGGATCGAGGTCGAACACGGCGTTGCCGCTGTCCTGCGGGTCAAACACGGGCAAGCCTGGGAAACCGGCCGGCGCGAGGATGACCCCGCCCAAGCCATCGGGCTCGCTGGCGGCGAACTCTGCCCCGATCACCGAAACCGTGCCGTCCTCCGCCACGTTCTCCAGTCCGCCTCCGGGCGCCAGCGGCACGCCGGGATCGAACAAATCGAAACTGCCATCGTGGAAGCCAACCCACATGGGGGTGAAGAAAATGCCTTGTTCGGGGGCGCGGTTTTCCACTGTGACCCTCACCTGCACCGCCTGGCACAAACCGGGCGCATGCAACAGCGCAACCAGGCAGGCGGCCGTCGAACTGATTCTTTGAATCTTCATGAGCAAATCTCCTTTTCCATTAGGAATCGAATGGGAGTCGACGCGCAGGACGATCGCTTAATCGAACGCGAGCGCATCCCGCGCCGGAGTTGGTCGCATCAGTCGTGCGTCCCTTACATCAAATTTGAAAAATGGGGATATCCGGCTCAGGAGGGCGGCAAACGCTCTTGGAGAACGCGGCGTATCCGATTCCGCGCCTCTGCGCTCAGCCTCAGACCGGACGTTTCGAAAGCCTCGTCGAACGCGTTCATGCGGCCCCGCAGCGCATGCCGGATCGTCGCAAGCTGGCGGCGAAAGGCTCTGCAGCCGCTGCAA
>JAKEEP010000056.1 GCA_022616475.1 Phycisphaerales bacterium
ACCGCGCAGGTGCGAGCGATTGCCGAGGTCGCCACCGCCGTGGCCAAGGGCGATCTGACCCGCTCGATTCGGGTCGAGGCGTTGGGCGAGGTCGCGGTGCTCAAAGACAACATCAATGAGATGATTCGCAACCTTCGCGACACGACGCAGAAGAACAGCGATCAAGACTGGCTGAAGACCAACCTCGCGAAGTTCACGCGGATGCTCCAAGGTCAAAAGGACTTGATGACCGTCTCGAAGTTGATCCTCTCGGAGGTGGCGCCACTGGTGTCGGCGCAGCATGGCGTGTTCTACTTATTGGATTCGTCAGCCGATGAGCCACAACTGTCCATGCTTGCCAGCTATGCGTTCCGGGGCCGCAAGCATCTGGCCAACAAGTTCAAGCTGGGCGAAGGGCTTATCGGTCAATGTGCGCTCGAGAAGGAACCGATTCTGATCACCGACGTTCCGGATGAATATGTCTTGATCAACTCAGGCCTGGGGCAGGCGTCACCGCGGAGCATCATCGTCTTGCCGGTGATTTTCGAAGGACACGTGAAGGCGATCATCGAGCTGGCAAGCTTCCAGCGGTTCAGCGCCACGCATCAGATGTTCCTGGATCAACTGACCGAATCGATCGGCATCGTGCTCAACACGATCGAAGCGAACATGCGAACCGAATCGCTGCTGCAGCAATCGCAATCGCTGGCCAGCGAATTGCAGAGCCGTCAGCAGGAGCTCACCCAGACCAATGAGGAGCTGGAGGAGAAGGCGCGGCTGCTGGTGCAGCAGAACGCCGAAGTTGAGCGCAAGAACCGCGAAGTGGAGTTGGCGCGGCAAGAATTGGAAGAGAAGGCCGCTCAGCTTTCGTTGACGTCCAAGTACAAGAGCGAGTTCCTGGCGAACATGTCGCATGAGCTGCGAACGCCGCTCAATGCGATCATCGGCTTCACGGGCACGCTGCTCATGAGCCTGGCCGGCCCGCTGACGCAGGAGCAAGACAAGCAGCTTCGCACGATTCAATCCAGCGCGCGTCACTTGCTCTCGCTGATCAACGATCTGCTTGATCTGGCGAAGATCGAATCTGGCAAGGTCGATGTGCATCTTGAGCAGGTGGTGTGCCAGACCGTGATCGACGAGGTGGCGGGCTCCATGCGCCCGCTGGCGGAAGGCAAGGGATTGACGATCGAGGTCAAGGCGCCGCGACAGCAGGTGACGGTGACGACCGATCGCCGCGCGCTCAATCAGATTCTTCTGAACCTGACCAACAACGCGATCAAATTCACCGAGAGGGGAAAAGTGGAGATCGAGCTGGATCAAACGCGAGACGGGGCGGGCAGGCAAGTCCAGATTCACGTGCGCGACACGGGCATCGGCATTCGGGCCGAGGATCAAGCCAAGCTCTTTCAGGCGTTCTCGCAGGTGGATGCCTCGGCGGCGCGCCGGTATGAAGGGTCGGGCCTGGGCCTGCATCTGAGCCAGAAGCTCTCGCACATGCTGGGAGCGCAAATCACCTTTGAGAGCAAGATCGGCGCTGGCAGCGTCTTCACGCTCACTCTGCCTGAACGATCACGCGCTCTTGGAAACGGAGCCACTGACACATGGGCGCCCGAATTCTCGTCATTGAGGATAACCCAGCCAACCTTGACCTCATGATGTACCTGTTGGCGGCGTTCGGGCATACACCGCTCAGCGCCACCGAAGGATCAGAGGGGCTGGCGGCCGCGGCGGCATTGCTGCCGGACTTGATCATTTGCGATGTTCAGCTGCCCACCATGGACGGATACGAGGTGGCGCGGCAACTGAAGGCGGATGCGGCGCTGCGATCGATCCCACTCATCGCGGTGACGGCATTTGCGATGCCGGGCGACCGGGACAAGGCGATTGCGGCGGGTTTCGACGGATACATTGCCAAGCCAATCGCTCCCGATCAATTCATACAGAACTTGGATCACTTCCTTCCTGTCAATAAGCGATCGACGCCGCGCGAATTCGCGCCAACGAGGTCATCGCCGCCTGTGGTGGCTTCGCGACGGGGAACGATCCTGGTGGTTGACGATTCCAAAATCAATTGCGACCTGATCCGCAGCACGCTGGAGCCGATGGGATACACACTCGTTGTCGCCAACAGCATTGAGAGCGCGCTGAGCGCCGGGGGTAGCCAGGCGGTTGACATGGTGCTTTCGGATTTGCACATGCCCGATGGCAACGGCGACGAGTTGATCCGCGTGATCAAATCGGATCCAAAGATGAAAGGCACGCCGGTCGTGATTATCTCATCGACCTCGTCGGGTCACATCGACGCACGGAACATCGCGGCACTGGGGGCGGCCGGCTTGATCCTGCGTCCGATTGAGCCTGAGGAATTGCTGAATCAAGTTGAAGCCTGCTTGGCGCAACGTGTTGAGATTTGACATGGCAACGATTCTGATCGTTGATGACCGGCCGCTGAATCGCGAGTACCTTCGGACTCTGCTCGGCGCCTGTGGCTACGGACTCGTGGAAGCCGTCGATGGAGCGGAGGCTCTTGCCAAGGTTCGTCAAACGCGCCCGGATCTGGTGATCGCCGACATTCTGATGCCGACCATGGACGGCTACGAGTTCTGCCGGCAGCTTCGGCGCGATCCGGCGATTGCCGATACGCCAGTCATTTTTCTGACGGCCCACTATGCCGACGAGGTCGCCAAGAGCCTGGCGGAGAGCTGCGGCGTATTTCACATCATGACCAAGCCGGTGGAGCCCGATGTGATCCTCTCGACCGTCTCGCAGGTGCTGGGTCTGCCGGCGCCGGCTGCGGCGCGTCGCGCATCGGGGGCCTTTGAGCGCGAGCATACGCGGCTTCTCACCGATACCCTGGCCAAGAAGGCCAATGACCTCGAGGTGAGCAATCGGCAGCTCACGGCGTTGATCGAGCTCGGTCAGCAAATGGCGGCTGAGCACGATCCCAAGCGATTGCTCCAACTGTTTTGCCCGGTGGCCGGCAAGATCGTCGAAGCGGATTACACGGTGGTAGCGGTTCTAGACGACGACGGCTCACACCTGCGCCACGTGCTGGCGACCGGCGTGCACCCTGCAACCGTCGGACAAATCACTTCGACCTCAGCGGTCGAAGGGCTCTTGCGCTGTTTCTCGAACAGCCGCTCGGCGGTGCTGATCACAGACAGCGCGAACGATCCAATGTCGCAACAACTTCCCCAAGAGTATCAGGACCTGCATTCGCTCCTGGTGGCGCCGATCGCCTCATCAACGCGGCACTACGGACTGCTGTGCCTGGGGGGCATCATCGGAATGGAGAAACCCAACGGGTCGCAACGGCGGCTGGCGTCCAGCCTTGCGGCGCAGATTGCCGTCAATTACGAGAATGCGATCCGTTACGAGCAGATCCAGCGACATTTGGCCACCTTGGAGGAGGAAATTGCGAATCGGCGACGCGCGCAGGGTCAACTGGATCGCCTGAACGCGGAACTCGAACAACGCGTGGACCAGCGAACGCAGGAACTGGAGCGCACGCATCATCTCCTGCGGCATTCGGAGCGGATGGCGGCGATCGGCACGCTGTCGGCGGGCTTGGGACACGACATGGGCAACCTGCTGTTTCCAATCCGCATTCGATTGGATGCGATGCAGAATGAGCATGCGCCGGCTACATCCGAAATGCGCAGCCACATCGATGCGGTCCGCAAGTGCATGGATTACCTTCAGACACTCACCAACGGTCTTCGAATGCTGGCGCTGGACCCTGACGAAGATGATGTCGGCTCCCCGGTGACTGAACTGGCGTCGTGGCGGGTCTCGCTCGAGCCGCTGCTCAAGAGCGCCGTGCCGCGAAGCATCATGTTGGAGTTCGATTTTCCGGAGAATGGTGTTCCGCCGCTGCGCATCGCACCCCACCGGCTGACCCAAGCGGTGTTCAATCTGGTCAACAATTCATGCGACGCCATGCGGCAGCAGAGCGGAGGCCGCGTGTGCATCAGACTTCGCGCCACGGCCGACGAGTCGATGGGCGTGCTGTCGGTCATCGATACCGGGCCGGGCATGTCCGATGATGTGCGCCGGCGCGCTGTGGAGCCGTTCTTCACGACCAAGCGGCGCGCGCTCTCAACGGGTTTGGGGTTATCGCTGGTGCACAGCATTGTTGATGCGGCGGGAGGGACGGTCGAGATCGACTCTGAACTTGGCCGCGGAACAACGATCGCGTTGACCCTGCCGCTGGCCGGGGACGCGGCTTCGCCCTCGGGCATGCGTGGCGTGACACGGCCGGTCGCCGCGCTCGCCTTGGGCGACGAGCGGTTCAAGGCGCTGGTTCACACCGTGCTCGAGTCGATCGGATATCAAGTGAGAGCCAGCGGCGAAGAGACTTCGTCTCCAGGGTCGGATGCGAACGTGCTGGTGGTGGAAACCGGCGAAGAAGGGCTGGAGACGGCCCGGGCGTTTATGGCCGAGCGCGAAGATCGGCGCGTGGCGGTTTTCGGCGAGGCCGACGACCGTTGGTCGGAGCTGGGCGCGATTCGCGTCGGCAATTCATGCCGGCTGAGCGAGCTGCGCAGGGCCTTCCGCCGCTTGTTGCCCGCAGTTCCCTCGCGCAGCCATG
This sequence comes from Phycisphaerales bacterium, assembly GCA_022616475.1. GTDB lineage: Bacteria > Planctomycetota > Phycisphaerae > Phycisphaerales > SM1A02 > JAKEEP01. The sequence goes on from JAKEEP010000056.1 coordinate 4,571, forward strand.
CTATGACCAGCAAGACCGACGTTTAGGCTGAGCCTGCCCGTCCTCGCCTTCTGCCGCCATTAGCACCGCCCGCCGGCTTTGCCGCTCTGTGCTTCGGCGCCATTCTCGTGCTCGGCACCAGCCCGATCAGTAAACAACCCCAAACACTCGGCTTTGGCTGCGGCCAATCGCGGCTTGCTTATGATTTACCGCAGACTGCATCGCGCGGCCCCTGACCGTCACATGTGAAGGGGACAACGATAGTTCGAGGGGTGTTGGAGCCAAACTCAATGGGCCTCGATTTCATTCCGCTGTGGGTCTTCTTCATTGGAACAATCGTCATCATCCTTCTCTCGTTGGAAGCAGGGTTTCTATTTGGGAGGCGGGTTATCCGGCGTTTCTCCGATGAAAAGGAGTCACCAACCGCTGCGATGGGGGGTGCCGTGCTCGGCCTGGTCGCATTCTTGCTCGCCTTCACCTTCGGCATCGCCGCCGCGCGGTTCGACACTCGAAAGCAACTGGTGCGCGACGACGCCAATTCGATCCGAACCGCGTACCTGAGAGCGGATTTCATGCCTGACCCGGATCGAACCGAATTCAGGCGGGTGCTCAAGGACTATCTCGATCTGCGGATAGACTTCGCACATCCGAAGGACTTTCAGAAACACCCCGAGGTCATGGCCAAGGTCGCCGACATGCAAGGGCAGCTCTGGGATTATGTGGTTGCACATGGGAGGACGGACCTGGATTCCGACATAGGCGCCCTCGTGGTTGAGTCTGTGAACGAGATGATCAATGTTCACGCGCTGCGCGTGGCGGTGGCAATCGAAACCCGCATTCCCATGGGAATCTGGATGATCATGTATGGGCTTTCGGTTCTTGGCATGGTGGCCATGGGTTACCAGGCGGGAATCGCCGGTTCGAGGCGGTCGCACACGATCATAGTCTTGGCGGTGTCGTTTGCGCTGGTCATGACGCTGATCGAGGGCTTGGACCGCCCAAATACACCATTGGTTTCGGTGACGCAGCAGCCGCTGATCGATGTTCAAGGTTGGATCGAAGCGACACAGGGTGGTTCGAGTGGCGAGCATCGTTAAGGGGGGCGACGGAGCTGCGTTTGATTGGGGGGCGGGCCGGGGTTGGGCCAAGAGGCTGCGGCGACCCAAGAGATATCGGAACCTGGAGCGTGCATTTGGCACGACTCGCGGCTTTGGGCGCCGGGCAAGCAGAACCAGCGTAATTTTGTGTGCGCTGCGCGCGGACTTTTGTGTAGCGGAGAAGGTGTTTGTGATAGACTGCGAGCTTGGGCGGCCGGCAAGATCTCATGCGCGCGGGTCGGCCGGCGTCTTTGTCGCAGCGCGCCTGATGTTGGTCATTGAACGCTGGGGCGAACGTCTGATGGGTTCCCCGAACATATTTGAGCCGCCGCTGGAGATTCCGGACGGCTATGTCGCCATTCCGATCAATTCGGAGGATTTGAGCAGCGCGCCGGTGCGATTGTCGGTGCTGGTGCGGATTGCGCCGGATGATCTTGGCGGACGACTGGTTGTGCTTCGCGAGACGCTGGATGCGCAAGTATTTCTGGGATGCATTCTGGATGCGGCATCGCAAGCGGTGAAGTGGGTTGAAGTGTGGGTGCAGAATCCGGATGGGGTGATTGGGAGCGCGGCGGCATGCCGGGAGGCGCTGTCGAATGCGGCGCTGGACCGCCGGTGGGAGCAGTTTTTCCGGGCGCTGAGCGCGCACGATCGGAGCGCCGTGGTGACGACGGGTTGGGAGAGCGCTCATCCGGCGCCGGTGGTGTTGGATGTTGGGCGCAAGTGCGCGGTGAAGCTGATGGACCAAGAGTCGGGCGGGCATTGGGAGTTGTGTCAGGACGATCAGCTTCTGGCGGAGAAAGGTCTGCCGAAGTACGGCGGTTCGCTGGCGCGATACCTGTATGTGGCGCAGGCCAAGGGGAAGAGCGGGTTCGTGGCGGTGACCGGAGATGCGCCGACGAACGCCGTGACGAAGGCCCTGACCGACGTTGTGCCAAAGGGGAATGCTATTGGGTTCAATCTCGGCGGGGGTTTGATCCTGGTTCAGCCATTCAGCCCTGTTGGGATCGAGCAGTTCCTGGATATTCTTGGTGGCGGCGCGTGGAGCGGATTGCAGCATGGGCGCACGGCGATTCAGTGGCGCCAGAAGGATCGTGATGGCGGCGCGGAGCGGTCGGATGGAGTGACCTCGAATGGAAGCCTGTTCCTGGAGAGACATGGGCGGTCGGGGCGGCTGATCGAGTCGCTGCATTTGAAGCTGAGGTTGATTGCCGATGCGATTTCCGCTGTGCGGGGACTGGTCGCGCGAACGCAGGCTCCGCTGCTGAATATCACGCCGGAGAGCTTTGCGGTGCGATTGGGCGAGTCGGGGCTGGGGCTGCCGTATTTGTGGACGTCGCGAACGGCCCTGAAGGACCCTGGCACGGCGATCGCGCTGCCGATTCAGGCGAGCGACGTTCAATATTTCGTGCGCGGTGGTTCATCGGGAGTTTCGATCTATCAGCCGGATTCAGCGGGCGGAGCAGTGAGCGGGCGCGGGCCGGTGCGAATCCGGCAGGTGATCAACGACACCGGCGGCGGGGTGGTGGTGGAAGGCACGTTGACAACGCACGAGCGAATCGCGCCGGCGCGGAATGACCTGTTGTGGATTCGGCTGAACCTGGCGGGGCAGCGTGTGGATGTGTATTCGCGATTGGATGTTGATGCGGCGATGGCGAGCGGCGAGGTTCGGTTCCGAAGCGTGCCTCTGCGATTCGACGCGGCGCTGGTGAAGAGCTTGCGATCTGCGGAGGGAGTGCCGATTGCCAATGCATCGTTTGAGATCATTCCGCTGTTGAGCAGTCCGTGCGATTTGTATTCGCTGGCGGTGCTGGCGGTGCGAGCGCTGTTTGTCAACGGAGAGACCTCGCTGCCCAAGGCGCTGGACGAGGTTCTGAGCCTGGCGCGGCAGTTGGCTCTGGAGCACGATGAATCAGTGGGCTTGCGGCTGCGGATTCAATCGCTGTTTGACGGAGACAAGCGTTGGCTGGGCTCACTGGGACCGCATCGGTTGTTGCACGAGTCGGTGAAGCCTGGCGAGGCGTTCGATTTGATTCCGGGTGAATTGTGGTGGGACACCGTTGGATTGGTGGTGCGCATGTTGCCCGGGGTCGGGCCCGATAGCTTCTGTCTGGACTACAGCGATGCGCAGGCGGGCGGAATTCACAAAGTGTTTGATGGGGCGCAGCAGGAACTTGAAACGCTGCTGGTGCGCAGCCGCAGTCTGATTGTGATTGACTGGCGATTCAACCGTGAGATTCACAGCGTGATCCGGCGGCTTGTGGCGGGGATGACGGGCGAGACTGCGGGGAAGGCGTGAACGGAAAGGAGTGGAGCGGGGAAGGCGTGCTCATTCGTGTGGGACAAACAATCATGAAAGGAACGACAATGCGAAGGGTTTTGTGCGTGGCGACGATGATGGCGGCGATGTCGGTCTTGGGCGGATGCCCGCCGAAGTACGGACCGTATCAAGTTTCGCTGAATCTTGATCCGGGTCTGAAGGAAAACAACCAATGGCGCTCGGTGGAAGTGGACCTGGTGGGCGTTGGGGATCACGAGCGAGCGCAATGGGAGAGCAAGTCGATCGACGAATATTTTTCGTCCGGAGATTCGCTGCGGGCGGATGCGAGGGCGAACGGGCAAGCGCACACGCTGAGGTTCTCCAGCGCCGACGCGGCGAAAACGCTCACACGCAACGACCCGATCTGGAAGAACTGGAAGACCAAGCAGAACATGTTCGTGATCGCGGACTTGAGGTGGTATAGCGATGCCGACGATGCCAAGGGACTGCATCGACGGCTGATAGTGCCGATCGACACGAGCCGCTGGGAGAGCGGGCAGGCGATTGAGATTGCGGTTCGCCGAGCGGGCCTGCAATACAAGACTGAACCCAAGCCGGAGGAAAAGTGACGTCGGCGCAGAAGCAGTGACGCTCGGTTGGGCCGATGGAAGGGCCGAGTGAGCAGCGACGGCGCGGGAACAGTTCATGCCGACCTACGGTGGCTACGAGACGGTTCGCGAGTTGTACAGCGGCGTGCGCGGGTCGTTGTATTCGGCGCGGATGGCGGGCACGCAGGAGGCGCCGAGCTTTGCCGTAAAAACATTCACACCGGCGTATGGCGGCGGCGGTTGGGCCAGAGGCGAAACGGAACTGTTTCTCGAATCGGCGCGGATTCAGAAGCGTCTGGCGGAGACCGAGCCGAACTTCTGGGCTCCGATACTTGAGTTCGGCGCCGAAGGCGAAGCGTTCTATGTGACCAAGTTGTACGCGAGGTCGGCCCAGGACCTTGTTGGGGGTCGCGTGCGACTGTCCTCGTGGCAGCTGGCCCGGATCGTGGGAGCGGTCATCGCCGGGCTGCGGCACATTCAGCAAGCCAGCAAGCGGCCGAACGGGAATGTGAAACCTTCCAACGTACTCTTCGGGGGCGGTGATTTGGAGACGTGCGAGATCGTGCTGAGCGATCCGTTGCCGGATCGACGGTTGGGCGCGGATCGGTCAGAGGCAGTGGATTTGAAGGCGCTGGGCGGGTTGATCGGCGCGCTGGTGCTGCACCGGGCAGGCGTGGGCGAGGAGGAGGTCGCCAACAGCTCGCCGGCCGCATGGAAGGGACTGGGGAAGGACAGTGCGGCGTGGCGGGAATTGTGTCTGCGGCTGTTGAGGGCGACGGCGGCGGAGCCCGGCACAACGCTGGAAGCGGCCGCGGGCGAAGCGGAGCGCCTGGGGCGGAAGCGCAAACAAGCGTGGCCCTGGGTGGCCGGCGGGAGCGCAGCCGCAGCGGCGGCGGCCATCGCCGTGATCTTGATTTTGAGGATGGAACCGCCGCCGGAGCCGGTAGCCCCAGGGGACCCGACTTGGAGGCGACTGTGCCTGGAGCACGAGAGTTGGTTCAGAAACCTTCGCAGATCAGAGAATCTGCGGCAATTAGGCGGAGTGGCTGGCGAACTGCAGACCCTGCGGTCGCTCCCGGCGGAAAAGAAAAGTGATGATCCGCTGAATCCCTACCGCATGGGAGCGGGCGAGGGTTTGACGCGCATTGATGAGCTGGCTGGACTCCAGCTCGACACACGGCTGATTCAAAAGGCCACCGGCGCGCTCAAGACGATTGACGCAGTGCGCGCGGAGCTGAAGGGATGGGAAGCGCGTGGCGCGCTGCAAGAACTGCTGGTGGTCGCGGAGCAGAACAAGCTGGGCGATGCATCCAAGCATCTGGAAGAGCTGCTGGAGCAGAGCGCGCCGCCGGAACGAGAACCTCTGGAAGAAGCCGCGAACATTCCTGAGCGATTGGTGGGAGAGGCGGCGAGCGAATTGGCGAAGCCGGATGTGGCAGAGATCGCGGCCCTGATTTGGGCGCATCGCGAGGCGGTCAAGGCTTTGCCGGGGCAGTTTCAGCTTGTTGCGGGATCCGGGGATGCCGTTGCAGCGAGGTTCACTGAATTCGTCTTGAAAGAGGCCGGCGGTGAGGCGACGGCGCAGCAATTCCTGCAGAAACTCAGTGATCGGCATCCGCTGGGGGAGAAGTTGGCCAAAGCGGTGCAGGACAGATGGCCCAAGGTCGACCAGGCCTACTTCAAGAAGCACGCCGATGTGTACGGCGAAACCGTGATGGGCGAGGGAACGTTCGCTCGCTGGATCGAGCGCGTGGCGATGAATGACTTCGGCCTGCTGGCTGCGAAGGACGATCCGAGAAGCGGCTGGAACGGGCCGGAAGAGTTGACCATGGCGAGGCGTGAAGCCTCGGAAGTGGAAGCGTTGAATTCGAAGGATCCGGATCCCAAGATCGCAGCGGACTTGGCGAGCGCGAACCAGAAGTTGAACGAGTTTGAGGCGCGGATTGCAGAACTCTCTGGATTTGAGTGGAATCGCGAGAACAAAGATGTCATCCAAAGCCGGAGCGCCGAACTCCGCAATTCGATGGCCTCGGTCGGCTTGTCGTTGGAACACATGAAGGGGGAGTTGATCGGCGGGTGCGAAGAGTACATCGCCAGCGCGAAGCGGGAAGGGCGCATCTCGCCATCAGACGCGGTGAACGCTTTTTGGGTGAGAGTTCGCGATGAGCGAATCGCCGGGGCCTCTACGTGTCAGAACGCCAGGTCGCAGATCAGGCCGATACGGGAGAAGCTGGTGAAGTTTGAGGAAGAGTTGCCGCGCGGGTTGGCTGCGGCAAAAGCTCCAACAACATACGACGCGGAGAAAGGGAACGCGGCGGCTGCGAAGAAGCGAGAGTCCATTATCGCCGCGGCGCTCAGCGCTGAGGGCGCGGCTGAGGGTGACCTGACGAACCAGGCGAGCATCGCCCGCGAGGAATTTGAACGTTGGCAGCGCGATGCCGCGCGGGTTGTTGAGAGTTTTGCGGCAGTCGAGGATCGCCTTCAGGAGACGCTGGGTTTTGATCTGAAGGGCGACAAGACGGTGCTTGCGTTGTATGCGGAGGCAAAGGGGGAGCCGTTCAGCGAGCTGGCTGAGTCGCTGGAATTGGTGAACCGCCGTCTCAAGGCGATGGAGGACATTCGGGCCGGCCACGACTCCGCGACGCTTCGACAGCACTTGCTTCAAGGAGATGTGCCCACCCGCGTGGCGGCGTGGATCCAATTAGGCGCCGTGGAGAGCTGGCCGCAGGGATTGGACGACCTGCAACGGGAAACGGAGATGTGGGCAGAGCTGCGCGGCGAGATGGAGAAAGCGGCCGGCGGCGGCGAACGACGCCGGGCGGTAGCGCAGACGATTGGCAACGAGCTGGCGCGCGAAGCTCCAAAGAGGTGGAATCGATTCTGCCGTGGGCTGGATTTCAAGAAACTCGATCGGCGAACAGTCAATGCGGCCGGAGCGGCGCTCGACAAGCTGGGCGAGCACAAGGGTGACGCGGAGCCGTCATTGCGGTATGACTTGTTGCTTTGCGATTTGACGCTGGCGATAGGAACGGAACCAGGGCTCGAAGACGCACAGCTGAAGGCGGTTCTGGCGGGGTTTGACGACAGGGTTCGCCAGTTAGGTGATCGAATCGGCGGTGTTGACGAGGTGAAGCGATTGCTCGCCGGATTGGATGCGGAGATCAAAGACGAGCGGCCAGTGCTCGATTTCAAATTGCTGGGACCGGCGCGGACAAGCACGGCGGGAGCGGCGGGTTGGAAATTCGAGCGGGCCAACGGTGAAGAGAATGTGACGTATGCGTGGACCAGCGGCTCGGGTCGAAAGCACGAGCTGACATTCGCGCGTGTGGAAGCCCAGAATTCGGCCAGCGGAAGTACATCGTCGAGCTACCTGTGCACGACCGAAATGCCGGTTGGGATGGTGATTGACTGGGTTGATGAGCGTGGTGATTGGGCGAGGTTCTACGAGAGCATGAATTCGCCCAACCCCGAAACTGGCGGGTGGAAGGGGCCGCGCTGTTGGACATGGCGGTATCCCGAAGACTTGAAGCGCGGCTTCACAACCAACGCGCACTGGCTGTGGGACGACATGCTCTGGCCGGCGGGTCAACAATACCCAGAGGCCTTGAGGGTGCAAGGAGGGGACCGAATGAGCCTCAACCCTGCTTTTGGTGGTGATCCGACACCAAGCCATCCGATTCAGGGGATTCCGCTTCAAGCGACGCTCTACTTGGCGTGGTCGCTGGAGTGCCGATTGCCGACGCCTGACGAATGGCGGGCCGCCTGGAAGAGCCAGAGCGAGACCGGCGCCAAGCCGAATCTGAGAGACCTGACGTGGAAGATGCAGCACGACTATGTCAAGGAGTGCCGAGGGCAAGAAAGGGGAAGGGCGTTGAATAACTGGCCTGACGATCGCGCCTTTCCAGAGGAAGGCGAGGGTGCTCAGATCGCTGTCAACGCCGATGATCGCACGCTGTGGTTCGACCGAGTCAAGACTCAGGGAGACGAGCGCGAAGGCAACACGAGCTTTTTTCACCTGGTGGGAAATGTGGCGGAGTTCGTTTGCGAAGATGTGCAGCTTGTGACCGACCTGAAGCTCGATGAGGGCGATCCGTTCAAACTGATCAACAATCGATTCAAGGGCAAATGGGACAAGCTTGGGGTGATCGGTGGCTCGGCCCTCACGAGCAAGGATGTCTCGGTGGATGCGGTCGATAAGATGCGAACCATTAAGACGTCAACCGGCCTTCCTCCAAGTTCGGGATATTCGGACGTTGGGATGCGGCTGGCGTTCAGCGCGGGACCGGCGCAGCGGCCGTTGCTGACGCGCGTGCGCAGCCTGCTCGAGAAAGAGGATTGGTACCTGGCAGCGCAATGAAGGGGTCGCCGGGGATCGTTCTGGAGTGAAGCGATTGGGTTGGTTACTCGCCCGGTGCGTTGAGGCGTCCGGCTTCGGTGACTCGGATGCGATGAAGCTCGGCGGATCGGCCGGCCGCATATCCAGCAAAAAGCTCGTGGCCCAGTGCATCGCCGGCGCCGACTTTGCCGTCGGAAACCTGGACGAATTGAGATTCGGGCTGCCAAAGCGGTTCAGCCGAGGTTGTGGAATCCTCGACCATCGATTCGAATCGCGTAGAGCATCCGGTGAGGGCGGCGCAGCCCGCCAATCCGAGCAAGCAAGCAACGATGAATCGGCGCATGATTGAACCCCTGAACGAGCTCTATAACTAGAAAGGACACATCCCTAACAAACGCCCGGAAACCATCGATCCAAACCGCCTGATGCTGAAGGCGGAGTTCGAACGCGGATCGAGGGTCGAGGTTGCCCAACCGGAACAAGTGGATGGGTTGGGTTAAACGGGAGAACGAGCGCACAATGATGGGGCGATCGCTCGCCTTGGCGTGCGGTTCGAAGCGGTGACGAACGCGTCAAATTGAGAGCATGATCTGTTGATTAGGGGCGCGAGCGTTATAATCGCTCGTTGGGCTCAGTAGTCGACGAACATGCTCAACGAAACACAAGCAGCAGCGCCAGCGGGGAGGAAGAAACCGCCGGCAGCGGCGGCGATGGCGGGCCGATTGCGCCTGCTCCAAGCGGAATTGGCGGATGAAAGTCCCGAGGCGCGGCAACAATTGCTTGCCGATGAGATTGAGCGCGCGCTGCGGGCGATCGCGCCGGATGATCGGCCGGGGTTTTTGAAGAATCTAGAAGCACTGTTTCCGACCTGGGACGCGCGGGTGGATGTTTCGACTGAAGTGAAGCCGTCGGCGCGCTCCTTGACCGATGAGCGCGAATTGCGCGATCCAAGCTTTCTGGTTTCGCGGCTGGTTGAAGTTGCAAGCGCGCTTTCAGCGGAGCAGCGTCGGCAAGTGATCAATCGATTGCAGGAAGGGGGGCTGACGCCACCGAATCAAGGAGGCTTGCCGAGCGCGGCGACCAAGCTGGTACGCGAGCAATTGAAATTGGGAGATGAGGCGGCGATTCACGCGGCACGGACGATGGAATTGACGGCGCTGCTGGCACAGATGGCCGGATTGCTCGATCCGGTGGTGCGCGAAGCGTGGAAGCAAATTGCGCCGCGATCGGCCGTGCGGCGCTCAGGGGATTTGAACAAGATCATGGGGAAGTTTGCACTTGGCGACGAGAACGTGCCGCGCGGTCAGGTGCAGCAGGAACTCGAGGTGCTTCGAAGCCTGACGGCGGCGCTGATCCAGGCGGTGGGCTCGGTGGGCAAACAGTTCGCGCAAGGGTTCCGGAAGTACGCGCCGACGGAAATCGAGGGGCTGGCTCGGATTGAAAAGAAGTTCACCGAATCCCTCGATGCGGCGTGCTGGCGAAAATTCAAGGAGCTGGCGAGCGATCTGGATGAGGCAACGATTGAGTCAACGATTCGGCAGTTAATTGCGACATATGCCGAGAGCTGTTTGGGACACCGTCGATGAATGCCAGAGCAAGAAGTTAACACATGGCGATACCGGAACAGATTCATTGGCACGAGGGCTTGTTTCTTCAGCCGCATCATTTGCAGTTGATGCAGCATCAGTTGCATTTGTTGCATGAGGAGCAGCGGCGGGTGGGATGGGGATATCCCTACGGCCTCATCGAGGCAAAGCTCTCAGCGGATCGGCTGGAGAACATGGTGGTTGGGTTTGATCGACTGCACCTGGTGATGCCAAACGGCGTGGAAGTGGATGTGCCGGGCAATGCCGACCTGCCGACGCTGGACATCAAGCACGCGTTGACGGCCAGCAGCGGATCACTGATGGTCTATGTTGGAGTTCCACGGTGGTCGGCGGACCGGGCGAACACGATCGAGAGCGATGACAATTGGCGCGAGCGGCGGCTGTATCGGGTGAAGAAGGTGGACCGTCCGGATGAGAACACCGGGCAGAACCTGCAGCCGGTGATGGTGCGGCGGATCAACGCGCGGCTGCTGCTTGAGAACGATGATCAGACAGACTTGGAAGTCATGCCTCTGCTGAAGATCGGGTACGCCACTGGGGAGAAGGTGAGCTTGCCGAAGCAGGATCCCTCGTTCATTCCGCCGTGCCTGGTGTTGTCGGGCTCGCCGACGCTGCGTGAGCTGGTGCGCGACTTGGCGAATCAGGTTGAAGCGAGCCGCTCCGAGCAGCGGATCAAGCTGACCAGCGGCGGCTTTAGTCTGGAGACGATGCGGGGCGTGCAGTTTTCGCAGATGCTGCGATTGCGCACATTGAGCCGTTACGGAGCGCGACTGGCGAGCGTGTGGCAGGTTCCGGCAGCAACGCCATTCCAGATTTATTTGGAGTTGAGAGAGTTGCTGGCCGAGCTTTCGGCTTTGGCGCCGGATCGCGATCAATACGAAGTGTCGAAATACGATCACGACAATCCGGGCGTGGCGTTTTATGAGTTGAACAAGAAGATCAGACCGCTGCTGAAGCCCGAAGGCCGGGCGACGTGGCTGAAGCTCGATTTCAAGCTCAATGGAAAGGTGCTGGCGGCGGAACTCAGCGAAGATCATCTCTCCAAGCCCAACGAGTACTTCCTGGCGATCAAGACCGGGCAGGATCCGCGGCAACTGGCGCGCCTGGTCGAGGACAAGGATCAGTTCAAGCTGATGCCACTGAGCTTGGCGGGCAAGAAGATCTACGGCGTGAGGCTGGTGGAGGAGCGTCATCCGCCGCTGGAGTTGCCGGCACAAATCGGCTTGAACTATTTCAGATTGTCGCGTGCCGACAGCGATCGAATTTGGGACCGTGTGAAGTCGGAGAAGAAGCTTTCGCTGGAGTGGCCGAACCTCGAGGGCTCGGATTTCCGGGACAACGTGGCGCTGTACATGACGGTGGCTGATGGGAGTTGATGATGACGCTGCTTGAGCTTTGCGAGCCGCTGTTTCAGACAGTGTGTCGCTTGAACCGGTCGGGGCGCAAGGGGCTGAACCCGAATTTCCACGATGAGCGTGCAAAGATCAACGCGCTGTTGTCGGACATGAAGGCGCGGGCGCAAAGCACGCCGGGAGTGGCCGACCAGTATGAGAAGGTGGAGCTGGCGCTGATCTTCTTTGTTGATTCAATGATCGCCGAGAGCAAGCTTGGTTTTGCGTCGGAATGGAACGCCGAGAGACTGGCGGAGAATCTGCACCCGCCGCAACTGGGAGGCGATGAGCGATTCTTTGATCTGTTGGATGAAGCGCTGGCGGACCGGAGCCATGGGGCAAGCGAGCGGCTGCAGGTTTTCTACACGTGCCTGGGGCTGGGATTTACGGGTTTCTATGCGGGACAGCCGGAATACCTGCGGCGGAAGATGAACGAGATTTCCTCGCGGCTCAAAGGGGTGAGCGAGTCGGAGTTGGCGAGCCGCATCTGCCCCGAGACCTATGAGCACATCAACACGGCTGACCTGGTAGAGCCGCCTGGAGTCAGGCTGGCGGGGTGGGCGATTGCAGTCGCCGCATTGATTGTGATCGTGTTCGCGGCGAACTTCACGCTGTTTCGAACCACGCGCAATGACCTGAAGGATTCGTTGGAGGAGATTACCCGGAAGGGCAACCCAAGCGCGTTGGCGGGGGAGGTCCAGCCATGACCGGGTTGCTCTCATCGTTTTTCAATCTGCCCAAGCCGCTGCAGGCGGCTTCGAGCTTGGCGGCGGGCGGGAGCGTGGTGGCGGTGGTGTTGTTGGCCATGGGCGGATACACGATCGTGGCGGCAGTCATCCTGATCGGTTTCGCGGTTCTGGCCGGTCTGTTGTTGCTCTATCGATCGATTCTGAAATGGCGACAGAAGGTGAAGGCGGCACCGTTCGTGCGGGAAATCGCCGAAAGCACCTCTGCGGTTCCGCAAGGGGCCGGCGGAGCGGCCGCCCGAGCCAGCATGGATGACATGCGCAAGAAGTTCGAGTCGGGCATGGCGACGTTTCGAACGCACGGCAAGAACATCTACGCGTTGCCGTGGTACGTGTTTGTCGGCGAGCCGGGGTCGGGCAAAACCGAAGCGATCAGGCACTGCAATATCGGTTTCCCGCCTGGTTTGCAAAACGAGCTTCAGGGCACCGGCGGAACCATCAACATGGATTGGTGGTTCACCAATCACGCGGTCATTCTGGACACGGCCGGGAAAATGGTGATGGCCGATGTGGACAGCCCGGCTACGAGCCTATGGACCGAGTTCCTCAAGCTGCTGGCGCGGCACCGCCCAAATTGCCCGATCAACGGACTGCTGCTGGCGATCTCGGCGGAGAGCCTGATCAACGACACGGCGGAGGCGATCGAGAAAAAGGGCGGAAAGCTGGCGCGGCAACTGGACCACATTCAGCGAGCGCTGGGCGTGCGATTCCCCGTTTTCGTGGTCATCACCAAGTCCGACAAGATCAACGGCTTCCGGGATTTCTTTGATGACATCGGCGATCCGCAGATGCAACACCAGATCTTTGGCTGGTCGAATCCGGCGCCGCTCGATGAGGAATTCAAGCCGGATCAAGTCGAGCGATGCTTGCAGGAGATTCGCACGCGTCTGGTTCGAAGGCGCCTGGCCTTGCTGCGCGATCCGATACACAGCGAGGACGAAGGCGGCCGGCGGATCGACCAGATTGACTCGATGTACGATTTCCCGAACGAGATCGTGAATCAATTGGCGCCGCGCCTGCGGCGGTATTTGGAAATGATCTTTGTCGCCGGAACATGGGCGACCAAGCCCTTGTTCCTGCGCGGGATTTACTTCACATCGGCGATGCGCGAAGGCGAGGAGCTCGACAAAGCGCTGGCGAACTTGTACGGCGTGGCGGTGGAGGCGCTCCCTGGCGGCCGCGCCTGGTCGCGCGACAAGGCGTATTTCCTTCGCGACCTGTTCCTGAACAAAGTCTTCCGCGAGAAGGGCTTGGTGACGCGCGCCGGGAACACAAAGAAGCTGCAACAACGGCGCCGGCAGGCGCTGCTGGCAACGGCATGCGGCGGATTGCTCCTGGTCGGGGCGTTGACGTTATGGGGCGTCTTCGCGCTCAGCAAGAGCGTGGTCGAGCCCGGGCGGTTTTGGGGATCGGTTTCGAAGGCCATGGAGCCCAAGCACCAGCGCAAGATTCTGGCGCGGGTTGACGACATTCTGGTCTATGGCGGGGATGATCGAATCGAGGAGAAAGGCGAGCCGATCATTGTGGGAGAGCCGGCAACGCTGGCTGGAGCCGTGGCCAGAGTGCACGAGCGAGCGGCGGAGAACATCAAAGTTCATCCGATTTTCTATCCCGCGAATTTTGCATCGCGCCAGTTGCTGGATAGCGAGAGGCACGCCGCTGCGGAGGCGTTCTTCAGCGCGAACGTCCTGCAACCGTTGGTTGAGGAAACGCGCCAGGGCTTGCACAAGCAGAAGCAATGGGGCGATCGCGATGCTGAGGTCCAGGCGCTGACAGAACTCGTGCGGATGGAGGTGGCGGCGGAGGTGGAGGGGCCGCAGGAGCAGCCGATGGCCCTTGGACCGCTGCTTGCCTACGCGCTGCGACCTACCGAAAGCGATGGAGGAACCGGCGGCGAGGCGGCCGCTGCCGATGGGGAGTCAAGTGATGTCATCGAGCGCGACAAGGCGCTTGGCGACGCCGAGAGCCTGCAGAAAACGATGAACTGGTTGTATGGCTCGGCCGAGGACCAGCTGAGCCTGCCCTGGCCGCCCAGCGACCTAGGCGCGGGCACCAAAGACGCGCGTGATGGCATCACCAGGGCGATCGAGTCGTTCAAGACGCATGCGCAGAGCCGATACGGCGGTGGCGTTCACGGGGACGTGCAACGGCTGGTTGAACAGCTTTCGAGATTCGCTGAGATTGAGCGCGGGCTCCATGCGATGTCGGGCCAGTTTGAGACGGGCAATGCGGATGCACTGGTGCGGGAGTGGAACGAAAAGCTGGCGGCGCTTCAGGCTGCAGCCAAGGAGATTGAAAGCAACACGGCGAACCTGGGATCGTCGACCCTGACAGACTTGAACAATCAGTTGCTGAAGCGAGACAAGGCCATTCTGGATGGACAACTCCAGAACCTTCGCACGGCGCTCAAACCGCTGAATATTCCGGCCGATGACGCCGGTTCGGCCAAGTCGAAGCATGAACCGGTTGACCCGTTCTTTGTGACGGTGCATCGCAGCATCGGAGAGATTCAGGCGTTCAGTCCGAGCGCGGTCCAGCAGGAGGAAATCGCGCGCCGGCTCAGGGAATTCGATCAGATTTACCTGGCGCGGGCGGAGGAACCGAGCAAGCGGCGGCTGTTTGAGATCCGCAATCACATGTACCGCCTGGCTGACGATGAGATCAAACGAGCGGCCAGTTCCGGCGAAACCAAGGATCTCAAGGCCGAAATAGAGCGATTTGTGCGGGCAGGCGCTGCGGCGATGGACGGCATCCGAGGGGACGCCGCGGCGCTGACTCCGCTGGCGCTCAGGGAACCGGCGACAGCGGTCTCGACGGGTGCGGCGGCGCTGGCGTCACGACTGGCCACTCAGAATCTGGCGCACTCGTTCTTGAGCTCGCTCCCCGAACGCGCGACTGAATTGGCGCAGATGATCAAGGATCAATCGGACGCCGCCAGTTTTCCGGCTGGGAATGACGCCGGTCCGCGAAACGAGTTGCCTGAGATTCCGTTGACGGCGCTGGCGCACAATCCAGCCAAGCGGCAACTCGATGCGGCCTACATTCAGGGAGCCGAGTCGAGTTTTCTCGAATCGTGGAAGACGCTCACAGGGTTGCTGAAGCCGGTCGCACCGCCGGCGCCGGAGCCGCTGCTGGATCGGGCGGCCTTGAAAAGCGCGTACGACGGCAAGGCGAGCGCTGTCAACCAGTACATCGACGACTACGTGAATTATTGGGCTGTCGAGGTTCGCAACCGCAGCGCGATCGATTTTGGAAGCGCGACCAAATGGGAAGGGGAGCCGGGCTCGGCCGGGATCCGCGATCAACTGAAGACGGTCAAGATTTCCGACACCAACAAGAATCTGAAGCTTGTCGCCGAGCGCACACGCGACGCGCTGGAGCGAGTCGACCAGGCCGCCCTCAATGAGGCGGCGAGGAAGACGTTGGAGCAGATTCGCTGTGAAATCAGGACGCTGACCGATTCGGGCTTCGAAAAAGGGTGCAACACCGCCCTGGACCATTGGAGAAGCCTGAATTCGTTTGAACAGGCGAAAGGAACGCTGTTGCGCAGCATGAATCTGGACAACACCTTTTTTGAGGTGTATCAGGATGAGTGCACATCTCAAACCGGCGCGGTGAGATACTGGAGCGATCTGGGGT
Organism: Phycisphaerales bacterium; assembly: GCA_022616475.1. GTDB lineage: Bacteria > Planctomycetota > Phycisphaerae > Phycisphaerales > SM1A02 > JAKEEP01. The sequence continues at coordinate 20,234 of JAKEEP010000056.1, forward strand.
TGAAGTCGCTTGAAATGCTCGCCAATGAGGGCAGCGCATCGACGTTGGACGCCAAGAAGAAGTTGACGGCCCAAGCCAGCCAGAAGTTCCCGCTTTGCTTCAGCCATTCGGAGTTGTCGGAGGCGGAGTTCACCGACGCCCAGAGGTGGTTCCAAGCGATCGACGCGGCTGCGGCTGGAAAGGCAGGGGCTGATACCGACAAGACCCAGTGGAAGCTGGTGAACGAACAACTTCGGCGCCTTGCCGGCGTGGGTTTGTTCGATCAGCCGACACGCGACTGGATCCTGAAAACGAAGCCGATCTTCGAATTGTTTGAGAAGCCCAAGGGCGAGGGCTTCACTTGCAGCCTGGTCGTGGTCTCCGACGACAGCCTGCAACGAGCAACGCCGGCCCGGCTTTACCTCGACGACGAAGCGGGGCGCAATGAGGCGGTTGCGGCGGTGGGGCGATTCGGATTCTTCAAGGTGAAGATCGGGGATGCCGAGACAGCCGACGCGATCAAGACCAGCGGAGGCGACCCGCTGAAGATTCAACAGCTGAAGCAAGACAGGTTCAAGCTACGGCTGCCGCAGGACCAGGAGGTGACGTTCACGTTCTACGAAGAAGCGCCTTCGCCCGGCAAGCCGCCGGCCGTTCGAGCCGTGGCAACTCTTCCAAAGCCCTGGACCGGCCTGGGGGCGCTTCGGCTGACCAACGACCAATATGAGGGCGACGGTGAGAAGCGAGTCTGGCGGGCGCCGCTCCGAGTTGTCGTAGAGGAAGGGCCAGGCAAGGGGGAAACCTACTTCTACTGGATCGGCCTGCAGTTCAATCGCGATGTTCCCAAACAGGACGCCTGGCCACAGGCCAAGGACTGGGTTGGCTTGAGCCGCTGATCGGCACGGGCTCTTTGAAGCGTCGCTTGTCAGGAGATTGGCACCAACTTTGTTGCACCGTAAGCCAAACAACCACTCGCCGGCACTGTTCCTGGGAGCTTTTGGCAAGCATCCGGGTTGGGATGACCACATCGACGACCTGGGTTTGGAGACTGATACCCTGGTCGCGATCAAACGAGCAATCTACACCGACGGAGTGGGGATCAACGTGGACTCGGGCGCGTGGGAGGCGCTGGAGGAACGCAGGCGGACCGAAGGATTCGATCACCTGGTCGTTTGGCGCAACGGAAGCGATATGGTCGTTGGCCGCCTCTGGTCGTCAAGTGATGGCAAGGGACGCACGCGATACCCGATGGTGGCGGCGGCTCACGCGACCGGCACAGCCCTGGATTGGGCCGTTGGCGAAGCGCTGCCAAGGCTGGAAGCGCTTCGCGCTCGTTGCGTGGCGACCAAATCGGCCCGCGAGGTCCGCGACACAGTTGACCAGACGCGACGGCAGCTTCGCGACGCCCTGGCAGCCGCGGGGAAAGGGGCGTTTGAATCGCCCAATCGCATCAATCCAATTGAACGGCTCGCGGGCCATGCGAACATGGGCTCGCAGGGCGAAGGACTGCTGCGCATCCTGTATCAAGTTGAACGGGAAATGTCGGCGTTCAAGCCGCTGGCTCCGGGTACGACCGCATTCCGAGTCAAGGGGGCCAGCCAACGCGCACAGCAGATAAGGGTCCCCAAGTGCGGCCAAGGACCGGCGGACGAGGCTCTTCTCTGGCAGGCGTTCATGCTCACGCAGGTTCACGCGGCAGCGCCGGTGCTGGTGCTGGTCCCTGTGGATCAGACCTGGGTGGATGTGATTGTCGGTGAGTCGGGCGCGGCGCAACTGTTTTGCCTGCGGGCAACGCAAGACGCCATTCCCTTGGTGACTGAGATTCCGTTCACTTTGGAGCCAGGCTTCATCGAACGCGCCGGTGAGTTCATCGCTCAGGCAAGGGCAGGTGAGGGCTTAAGCTTCTCGGTCTCGCCCGCGATGGGCAGCGTTCATCGGGAGCCGAAACTGCTTCAGCGAATCTTGCGTCTGCGATCGTGACCGGGGGATTGCCCTGAAGCGCATCGCCGAACGGTTCGGACAAGTTCACCACGACAACGTCAGTGCGAGGGGTGGCCGATAATATCGACTTCTGCCTTGGTTCAACCGTAGAGTCGAGGCAGGCGACCAGAAGTCGTGCTTCGAACTGGTTTTTTGGCGCGCATCGTTGCGACTTGGCTCTCTATCTATGAGAGCTTGTGAAATCTGGCGCCTTTGTTCGAGTCTGAGGCAAAGAGTCTTGACGAAGCCATGCGGGTCGTTATCTTCGGTAATCGCCGCAACGGGGGAAGCAACCTGGACTGTTGCTGTCTAGTCGTCGAATCGCGGCATCAAGAAGCATGCCAGGCCAAGGAGGGCGCGGGCGCGAAGCGCTGTCGGGTTTGTTGTTTTTGTCGCCTTGGAATCAAGGCGGTCACAGTTGATTACCTGTCTCAGGGTCGGGACCATCATGAACATTCAAAACAAGCCTGCGCGCCGTGGCGAAGCGGAGCGGGTTGCAATTGCGAAGATAGCGCGATCTGCGCTTCTGGTGGCAGCCGGAGCGCTGGCGCTCTGGACTACGGCAAAGAGCAGTGCGCTGGCAACCGAGCCGCAAGCGGCGCCGTCCACTCCGAGCGCGGCGACCCAGCCCGCGATCGCACCGGGCGTCGCAGAAGATCCGGGCCCGTGGTACCGGATTGATCGGTTTGAATTGAAATACGCGTCTCCTCGCCCGGATCATGTTCCGATTTTTGAGCTTGCGCAAACGGAAATCCGTTTGACCAAGACCGCCAACGGATATGTTCCCCCCGGCGCCGACGTCACGGAATTCAAGCTCATTGAAGCGCCCAAGGACCGTTACAGCCTCAGGGCGATCTACTCGATCTGCAGCCAATTGGTCCGCGCGCTGAATGAACGCGGCATGATCGGCATTGAAGTTTCGACCGACCAGATCGAGCCCAACGGCGATGACCGGCGCCAGGGTCAAACTGCGCTTCAACTGACTATCTCGACTGGCGAGGTCGTTCAGGTTCGAACGTTAGCCGCGGGTGAGCGAATCAACCCGCAATTGCGCGAGAACAATCCGGCGCATCAGTGGATTCGCGACCACTCGCCGGTGCAGCCTCGGACCGAAGGCGGCGCGGTGCGTGGATCGCTGCTGCGGCAGGACTTGCTGGAGGAATACCTGTTTGCACTGAGCCGGCACCCGGGCCGCCGGGTTGACATGGCCCTTTCGCAGGGGGATGTGCCGGGCGGGGCGGTGCTCGACTATATCGTGACGGAGAACGATCCCTGGCTTTGGTACACCCAAGTATCGAACACCGGCACCTCACAAACCAAATCTGTTCGCGAGCGGTTCGGATTGATCCAGAATCAGTTGACCGGAAGAGATGATACCTTGACGCTGGACTACATCACGGCTGGTTTCCAGGACACCAACGCCCTGCTGGGATCGTATGAATGGCCGCTCGACGATGATCGCACCTGGCGGGCGCGGGGGTTTGCGTCCTGGAGCCAATACACCGCGTCGGACGTCGGATTCGCGGGCGAAGATTTTGAAGGCGAATCGTGGTCGATCGGCGGCGAAGTCTCGACCAACATCTTTCAATATCGTGAGTTCTTCATCGACGCGATCGCCGGATTGAGGTTTGACAACATCAAAGTGGACAACCAGGCGGTTGCAATCGTGGGTGAAGCGGGGTTGCTCATTCCCAATATCGGAGCGCGGTTCGAGCGCACGACGCAGATCGACAACACGATGGGAGCCGTTTTCCTTGAATTCTGCTCAGCCGGGTGGACCGGCGTCGACGAGGCTGAGCTGACCGAATTGGGACGGTTTCTACCGAGCGAGGATTGGGTCGTTCTTCGTTGGGATGCAACGCACTCATTCTTTCTGGAGCCGTTGCTTGACCCCGATTGGGAGGACCCGGAGGCGGAAGGTTCGAAACTAGCGCATGAGATCCAGGCGGTGTTCAAGGGGCAGTATGCATTTGACCGCCGACTGATCCCTCAATTCGAACAGGTGGTGGGCGGCTTGTACACCGTGCGCGGATACCCCGAGTCAGTCGTGGCGGGCGACTCAACAGTTATCGGGAACCTGGAATACCGATTTCACGTTCCTCGAGCGTTCTATCAGCGGCCCGATGGTCGCGAAACTGTGCCTGAACCCCAACTCTTCGGCGGGCCGTTCCGATGGGTGCCACAAACGCCTTACGGCACGGCGGATTGGGACGTGGTCCTCAAAGCGTTCTTCGATGCCGGTTGGGCCGGGATCAGCGAGCCGTTCTTCTTTGAATCCGATCACACGCTGTTGAGTGCGGGGGTGGGGATTGATTTCTTGTTCAAGCGCAACCTGACGGTTCGGGTGGATTGGGGATTTGTGTTACGCGCGCTTGAAGACTTGGACGTGAACAGCGGGTCAAACCGCGTTCAGTTTGTTGCGACTTTTCTCTTTTGATTGGTTGGTGGTTGGTTTAACATCGCTCTAAAAGCCTGCAAAATGCGGGTCAACCGGGGAATTTGGAGGTCTCATGGACCACACGACTCTTCGGCGTTTCAATCGGTTGTCCAGGCCATATGCGGCCTTCGCGGCGGCGTTCTCCCTTCTGATCGCTCCGCTGGTGGCGTTGGGCGGTCCGCAAGGCATGCAGGTCATCAATGGGAACGTTGTGTTCAAGCAGAACGGCAACGTTTACATCATCCAGGCCAGCAACAAGAGCATCATCAATTTCAGCAGCTTCAACATTGGTGCCAATGAGACGGTTCAATTCATTCAGCCCAACGAATTGGCGCGCGTGCTCAACCGAATTACAGGTCCCGGGCCAACGCAAATCGATGGTCAACTCCTGGCCAACGGAATCGTATACCTAGTAAACCCGGCGGGCGTGATCTTCGGCAATGGTTCGGTGGTGGATGTCGGTGGCATCTACGCCGCGGCGGCGGATATCTCCAACACGCGCTTCATCAAAGACATCAACCGGTTCCCGAACGTCACCGGCGACGTTGTGAATCATGGGACGATCCATGGCGACATCGTCCATCTGATTGGAAAACACGTTGCCAATCACGGGGTGATCGTCGCCGATGGTGGCCTTGTTAGCATGCTGGCGGGGGACGACATTTTCATCGGCAAGCAAAACGGCCGCATTCTGGTGCGCATTGACGGCCACAACTTGGCCAACGCCGCGGCCGCGGGTCAAAGCAGTCCCGATGTTCAGGCTACCCCGGGAGTCGAGAACACGGGCATCATTCGCGCGCATGACGGCCAGGTTGTCGTCGGAGCGGGGGATCTCTACTCGCTGGCCATTCGCAATTCCGGAACCATCAGCGCCAAGCGCGGCGATGTGACGGTCGCCGCCGCCGACGGTGTGATTCACAACACCGGATTGATCAGCGCTTCGACGCACGGCGGCACGGCTGGATCGGTCACGGTTCGGGGCCCAAGCGTGGTCAATTCGGGTGAAATCAGCGCTGATTCGGACAAGGGACAGGCCGGATCAGTTGAGGTCACCAGCCAGAATCACACCTATTTGCTGGACGGAAGCCTGGTCTCAGCGGCGGGCGGAAACGATTCTGCCAATGGTGGCGAGGTTTTGATCCACAGCTACAACGGATTGACGGTTTTCGAGGACGGCGCGGTGGTCGATGTGTCGGGGGGATATCAGGGTGGTCACGGCGGATTTGCAGAAGTTTCGGGCAAGTGGCTGGATTACGCGGGACACGTGAATCTGAAGGCCAAGGGGGGATATGACCGTGGCCACCTGCTGATTGATCCGCGCGACATCACGATTGAGCTGTTGGATGACGAGGCCGATCCGGCGGGGAGCAAATACCTGGATCCCGAAGGCTCGATTCTGTTTGATGAGCCCGACGAGACCACGGACATCGTTGTGTCGGTGCACGCACTGACTCAGGTGATGGGTGAGATCACGCTTCAAGCCACGCGCGACATCTTCATCAATGACGACGTTAACCTTGTGAACAGCAACGACGTCACGTTGGAGGCGTGGCGGGACATTTTCTTCAACGCTGCCATCAATGGCGCGCATGATTTGACGGCCACGGCGGATGCGGACAACGATGGCGACGGAGCGCTGCATCTGCCGATTGATTTCGATCTGAGCGGCAGCGGAAATTTCAGCGGCGCGGAGATCAGGTTGAGCGCGGACATTTCGGCGGGTGTCGAGGCGTTGGTGGGAGGCGGCGGCGACCTGACGTTCAATGACCCGGTCATTCTCACCGAGGACGTGACGTTGAACGCCGACAACATCACGTTTGCAAGCACGATTGATTCGGACGCGATCGGCACGCCGCGGGTTCTGCAGGTGAACAGCGCCAATGCCGGGACGACGATTTTCGGGGGGGCGATCGGGAGCACGGCGTTGCTGGAGGCGCTGACCACGAACGCTGACGGCGAGACACAACTCAACGGCGGCGCGGTGACTGCCAACGCCGATTTGAACTTCAATGATCCCGTGAGGCTGGGGGCGGACACCACGTTGGCCGCCAACGACGTCACATTCGCACAGACCGTCGACTCTTTCGACGCGACGGATCGATTCTTGGTGGTGAACACGACTGGCGGCGGCGCTACGACATTCGCAGACGCGGTGGGATCGACCTTTGACCTGTTGAGCCTGACGACGAATGCCGATGGAGAGACGCGGCTCTTCGGCGGCTCGGTGGTCACCAGCGCCGACCAGACTTACAACGATGCGGTGCGGCTGGGCGCGGACACCACGCTGGCGGGCAACGATGTCACGTTTGCCTCGACCGTAAACTCTTTTGATGCCACCGATCGATTCCTGGTGGTGAACACGACCGGTGGCGGAATTACGACATTCGGCGGCACTGTTGGATCGACCTTTGACTTGCTCAGTTTGACCACCAATGCGGATGGTGAGACAAGGCTCAACGGTGGGTCGATTATCACCAGCGCCGATCAGACCTACAACGACGCGGTGCGGTTGGGCGCGAATACGACGCTCACGGGCAACGACATTACGCTTGCTTCCACCGTGAACTCGTTCGATGCAACGGATCGATCTCTGGTGGTAAACACAAGCGGGGGAGGAATTACAACATTTGGCGGCGCGGTGGGAGCAAGCTTTGACCTGCTCAGTTTGTCTACCAACACCGATGGCGAGACTCGCTTGAATGGCGGCTCAATCATCACGAGCGGCGATCAAACCTACAACGATTCGGTGTGGCTGGGAGCGAACACAACGCTCACGGCCAACGACATTACGTTTGTGTCCACGGTCAACTCGCTCGATGCGACGGATCGATTCCTGGTCGTGAACACAACCGGGGGCGGAATTACGACATTTGGCGGCGCGATTGGATCAATCTTTGACCTGTTGAGCCTCACCACGAATGCGGACGGCGAGACGCGGCTGAACGGCGGGTCGGTGATCACGAGCGCCGATCAAACGTACAACGATGCGCTGCGGCTGGGTGCGAACACGACCCTGGCTGCGAACGACGTGACGTTTGCCGCCTCCGTCAACTCGTTTGACGCGACGGATCGATTCTTGACCGTGAATACCACAGGCGGCGGCGTCACGACGTTTGGCGGCGCTGTTGGAACGAGCTTTGACCTCTTAAGCCTGACCACAAACGCCGACGGCGAAACACGGCTCAACGGCGGCTCAGTGATCACGAGCGCCGATCAAACCTACAACGATGCCCTGCGGCTGGGCGCGAACACGACTTTGACGGCCAACAACATCACGTTTGCTTCAACGGTGAACTCGTTTGATGCCACGGATCGATTCCTGGTCGCGAACACGACCGGCGGCGGCATCACGACATTCGGCGGCGCGGTTGGAACGAGCTTTGACTTGTTGAGTCTGACCACGAATGCTGACGGCGAAACGCGCCTCAATGGTGGCTCGATCATCACCAGCGCCGACCAGGCCTACAACGATGTGGTACGGCTGGGGGCCAACGCGACGCTGGCGGCCAACGACGTCACATTCGCCCAGACTGTTGATTCTCTTGATTCGACGGATCGCTCCCTGGTCGTGAATACAACCGGCGGCGGAATCACGACATTTGCGAGCGCTGTGGGATCAATCTTCGAACTTCTGAACCTGACGACGAACTCCGATGGTGAGACACGACTGAATGGCGGAGTTGTGATCACGAGCGCCGATCAGACTTTCAACGACGCGGTGCGGCTGGGCGCCGACACAACGCTCACGGGCAACGACATTACGCTTGGCTCGACCGTCAACTCGTTTGATGCGACGGATCGATTCCTGGTCGTGAACACGACCGGAGGCGGAATCACGACATTCGGGGGCGCTGTGGGAGCGACCTTTGATCTGTCGAGTCTGACCACCAATTCCGATGGAGAGACGCGGCTGAATGGCGGATCAGTCATGACGAGCGGCGATCAGTCGTATGACGACGCGGTGCGGCTCGGCGCCAACACGACATTGACGGCCAACGACATCACGTTTGCTTCGACCGTGGACTCGTTCAATGCAACAGATCGATTCCTGGTCGTAAACACAACTGGCGGCGGGAACACAACGTTCAACGGCGACGTGGGCACGGATTTCGCTCTGATGAGCCTGACGACGAACGCCGATGGGCAGACGAACATCGCCCAGGACATTGAGACCACAAACGGAATCACGTTCGCCGACAACGTGGTGCTGACAGGCGCGGGGTTGCAGACTCTGGATGCGGGCGCTGGTCTGCTGCATGCGCAGAGCACCGTTGACAAGGACACGGGCAACCTCGATCTGGTCGGCGGATCAGTCGAGCTCGACGACAACATCGTCGTTGATATTGGCAGCCTGGAGGTCACCGGCGCGCTGACGGCTTCGGGCCTTGTTCAAGCCGGGCAGAACATCGACACCAACGATACTGCTGTGTTCATGGGTGATGTGATTGGCGGCGGCAACGTCACGTTCGACGACGCTACCGAATTCAACGGCCTAGTTGATCAAACGGTGACGGCCCAAACCGGAACGCTTTGGGCCAAGCAAACGGTCACCAAGAACAACGGCGGGAACCTCGCGCTCAACGGTGAACTGCTGGTCAATCTCGACGGAACAGTTGACGTGAACGATGGCGGCAACCTGGCGATCACCGGTGATGGCGGCGACCTTGTGGTTGCCGGAACCATCGACGCCGAGGCGAATCTGTTGGCTGGTGGCGACATCACCGTTGACGGTGCGGCGACTGTGGGAGGCAACGTCAACGCAGGTGGGAACGTGACGTTCCACGACGCCTCAGAAGTTGGTGGATTCGTTCAGGCGACTGGTGGCAATGCGCTGTTCGAGGGCGAGGCGAACATCGATGGCAACATTACCGCGGGCAACAACGCGACGTTCCAGCAGGACGCGTTCCTTGGCGGCGATGTGTTTGCCAGCGTGAACATTACCTTTGAGATGGATGCTGAATTTGATGGATCGAGTCATCAGTCAGTCGATGCCGATGGTGGACTGCTCGATTTCAACGGCTCGCTGGTCAAGAGTTCGGCGGGGAACTTGAGCCTTCACGGCGATACCGGCATTCACGTGGCCGGAAACGCCCAAACGGGCGACGGCAACCTCGTGTTTGAGGACGATGTGGAGTTTGACGGGGCCGCAGGCGTCAATCAAGTTGCGCAGGCGGGCACCGGTGTTGGCGACGGAATGCTCGACTTCCACGGGAGCACGCTGCGAACCCAGCAGGGGAATCTGAATCTCGTTGGCGCCGACGGCATCGAAGTGGCGGGAAATGCCACGACGTTCGATGGCGACCTGGTGTTTGACGGTGATGTCGAGTTCGATGCGAGCGCCGGGAGTGACCAACTCGCTCAAGCCGGCGACGATGGAACGCTGGATTTTCAGGGAGACATCGATCGGACAGAGGATGGGAATCTCACGCTGATCGGAGCAGGCGGCATTGAAGTGGCAGGCAACGCCAGCACAAGCAACGGCGATTTGTTCCTGAACAACGATACGGAGTTTGATGGCGCGGGCGATCAGGAGGTTTTGGCGAACGGCGGCACGCTCGATTTTGATGGAGAGGTCGAGAAGACCACGGGCGGCGCGCTGACTCTTGCCGGGACAGATGGCATCTTCGCTTCCGAAAACGTCGAAACCGCCGATGGCGACCTGACGTTCGCCGACGATGCGCACTTTGACGGCGAAGGGAAGCAAGAGATCAGCGCCTCGGGCGGCCTGCTCAGTTTCGCATCGGACGTCGAGAAGCTCAACGGGGGGATTGCAGGCAATCTGAAACTGATCGGCGATTTGGGCGTCAGCATCGGGGGCGACGTTGAAGTTCAAGACGCCAGCTTGATCGTGCAGGGCGACGCGTTCCTGGGCGGCGATGTGTTCGCGAGCGTCAATGTGCACTTCCGCGACGATATTGAAATCCAGGCCAATGGGTTGAAGATCAACGCCGGGGAAAGCGTCAGACTTCTCGGTCAAATCACAAGCGAAGCGAATGAGACGAATGATCTGCGAATCAAGAGCCTGGATGGCGATGTTGTTCTTGGCGGCAGCATTGGAACCAATGCAGCAAACCAGCTAGGAACACTGCGAATCAATGCCGGAGGCGACGGCATCATTGATTTCCGATCAGGCCACGTGCTCGTGGCGGGGGATCTGGTGCTGAACAAGAACCAGCACGCCTCAGTGCCTCTCGCGGCGACGATCGTCGGCCGAGACGACCTCAGCATCAACGTCGGCGGCGATTTCATCATGGGGCAAAATGAGAAATTCACCGTGCTGGGCGATCTGGCCATTCACGCCGACAACGCCACGCTGAGCGATCTCTCCACTCTGGGCGACATGACGGTGGACACAACGAGCGCGGGGACGATTCTGATTCTCCGTCGTCTGGCGAGCAATGTGCTTGAAGCGGATGGAAGTCTGGTTGAGGATCTGGGAGTCGATTTCGTCGCCGGCGGCGAAATCAACTTCATCTTCGGCACGCTGGCGCCGCAATCGGCGGGCGATCCGCGGCCGACCTTTGCCACCGTCGAGGGGATCAACGGCGTGAATCTTGAGTTGGCGTTTGCGCTGGATCCGTCCGATGGCAATCGGTATTCGTTCCGTCGGCTCAGCAACGTCTACGGGTCGTTCTTTAATGGCACCGATTCGCCTGTGTTTGGAGGCAGTGTGCTCGATCTGCGCACGCAAGGGCCCACTGAGACCGATCCATCGACAGCGCTCGCCAGCACTGTTCCGCTGGAGAGTCGTGTTCGAATTGTGCCGCCAGGTGCTGAGCTTTCGGCAGCGCAGCGCGAGCACCTGGCGCAACTGCGAATTCGAGTGCGCAATTGGCCGGACCAGGGACGGTGGGTGGAAGAAACCAGCCTGGCGGCGGGCAAATACGTATTCGAAGACGTTCCATCGAAAGTGGGATCGGCCGACCGCGAGATCGCGGAGGGCCGTCTCGATCGGGAATTGGTGACACGAGTGCTGGCGATGCGCGACGCATTCCTTGAGACGACCGATCCAGAGCAGGCCGACAAAAAAGGCTGGATCGTGGTGAAGGAAATGTTGCAGCGAACCTGGACCAAATACTACGAGGAAATGACGGCAGCTGGCGTTGAAGAGCCACCCATCGATGGCTTCCGCGCTTACATCGAGGGCCTGCCCGAAACCGACGCCGCCCCCCGGATGGTGGCGGACCTGCGCAAATTCCTTGAGGCGCTGAGCCTGCTGGGGCTGAATTCCTGGGAGGCCGCCAATCCGCGCAGCGCCATCATTCACGAAATCACGCCAGCTGATATGCAGCAAGTGATCGAGAAATTATTTGAGCAAGGGCCGGACACTCGCACGCAAGCGATGGCAGACTGAGCTTGGCCGCATCATGCACGCGTCAATGAACCATCAATCGGGAAGTTCGTCGGAGCTTGGGCAGGACCTATTGAGCCGAATCGTTGAGCAGCAACCGGCCTCGGCCGACCATTCAACGCCGCTGAGCGCGACCTCGAGGTCGGCGGTGGCGGAGGTCGCCCGGCGCTATGCCGGCGAGCGGCTGTCACTCAATCCGATCACGGTGGAACTGCTGCGCGCCGTGTTGGTGGATTGGCTGGGAGTGCCCACCGGCGGCATCGAGACGATCGTCGAGCAGGTGGCGGCGACGCTTTACGAGGATCCGGTCTCGCATGACCGGCTGCAGGCGATGTGGATCAACCTGGGTGGGAGCTAAGCGCATGGCGGCGGCCCGGCAAATGACTGTTCAGCGCGTGATCGAACCGGTTGTGGAGAGCAAGTCAGCCACATCGGCGAGACAGCAACTGATCGAGTCGTGCCAGGGTCTGGTTCGATCGCTGGCGTGGAAGATTCACAAGAAACTGCCGGCACACGTCGAACTGGAAGACTTGATCGCCTATGGAGATGTCGGCTTGACGCAAGCGGCAGATGATTTCGACCCGACCCGCGGGCACCGATTCATCACCTACGCGCACCATCGGATCCGGGGCGCGATCCTTGACGGGCTGTCGCAAATGGCCTGGTTCAACCGCCAAGACTATCACCGGTCGCGCTACGAGCAAATGGCCAACGAGTTCTTGCGACTGCACGGCGAAGATGGAGCCATGGTGGCGTCAAACGATGTCGAGCAGCAGCTGCACTGGTTGAGAGATGTCGGGAGCAGCTTGGTAGTTGTGCATCTGGCGTGCGGCGATGATGATCGCGGCGTCAAGGGCCTGGTTGAAGACTCGGAGGTGGAGCCGGAGCGGCGAACGATTCAACAGGAGCTTCGGCAGAAGCTACGACAACTCATCGATGAGTTGCCTGCGGAGGCAGGCCTGTTGATCCGCTCGGCGTACTTTGACGGGTTGACGTTGCAGGAGGCGGGCCAGCGACTGGGAATCAGCAAGGCGTGGGCAAGCCGGCTCCACGCCAAGACGCTTCAGCGGCTGGCGAAGTCGTTGCGGCTGGCGGGGGTTGCGGACTAGGAGACGGTTGGTATGTTCGGTCTGAAATTTTGGAAACGGAGCACAGATGCCATCGGCACAAGTTCTTGAAATCAAGGATCTGTTGCAGCCCATTCCCGGAGGCAACCCTGCTGGGGCGAACCTGCGCGACGATCGGTCGCCGGTTTCGATCTACCAGGCGATCAAGGCAAGCCGAACACAGGCTCGGGCGGCGGAGCGGCAGGCTTTGACCGAGGATTCGGAATCGTCAAGTGTCAAGGCGGATTGGCGTCCAATCCTCGAGCAGGCGCCGAAGGTCATCGCTGAGAAATCCAAGGACATCGAGCTGGCGGCCTGGCTGATTGAGGCGCTGGTGAGGCAGCACGGCTTTGCGGGGATGCGCGATGGATTTCGGTTGGCGCGCGAGCTCGCCGAACAATTCTGGGACCAGTTGTACCCGTTGCCCAACGAAGATGGGGTCGCGGACCGGGTTGCGGCGCTGGCGGGACTGAATGGCGTGGAAGGCGAGGGGACGCTGATCGCGGCCATCAATCGCGTTCCGTTGGCGATTGGAAAAGACGGCCGGGGCCATACGAGGGCCGACTACAAGCAGGCGGCGGACTTGGAGGCCGTCACGGATCCGGATCGGCGCAGCCAGCGTTTGGCCCGCGGCGCGGTGAGCATGGAGATGCTGGAGCGCGCGGCGCTGGAGACGCCCGCGGAGTTCTTCCGGAATGTGCGCGACGACTTGAAGCAATGCAGCGAAGAGTTCGATCTGCTCTGCGGCGTGATGGATCAACGCTGTGGAAGGGGACCGGACGGAGCGCCGGCAGCGCCTCCTTCATCGGCCATTCGCTCAGCGCTGGCTGAGTGCATGGATGTGGTGCTGGCGCTGGGCAAGAACGTATTCGGAGATGATGCGGCAGGGAGCGCCGAAGGCGAGGCGCGTTCGACCGACGAGGCGCGACCCGCCGCTGGGGGCGGCGCGGTGGCGCGGCAGATTCACAATCGCCAGGAAGCATTGCAATCGCTGCTGCGCGTGGCGCAGTTTTTCAAGGATACCGAGCCGCACAGCCCGATTTCGTACGCGCTGGAGCAGGCGGTGCGCTGGGCGAAGATGCCGCTGCCGGCGTTGCTGGGTGAGCTGATACCCGATCAAAGCGCCCGCGAGAGCGTGTTCAAGCTCGTTGGCATTGTTCCAGAGAAAGGTCCGAACAGTTAGCTGACGAATGGTCACAGGCATGCACATGCGCCGGCGACGGCGCATTGAAATTGAAAGGGAAGGCAAGGCAACCGTAGTGGTCCGAAATCGTCTTCGGTACACTGAACAACACACCGTGCTCGCTGCGCGATACTTCACGGGCGGGCCTCATCCAATGGAGGTAAGCATCACATGGCCGAATCTGTACATGACAAACTCAAGCGCGTGAGGAAGCCGCGCGTTCACATCACCTACGAGGTGGAAACCGAAGGGGCGATGGTGGTCAAGGAATTGCCGTTTGTGGTGGGCGTCATGGGCGACTACTCGGGCAACCCGAGCGAGCCGCTCAAGCCGCTGAAGGATCGCAAGTTCATTCAGATCGATCGCGACAACTTCAACGATGTCATGAGCCGCTTGACGCCCGGATTGAACCTCAAGGTGGAGAACACGCTGAAGGGCGACGGCGGTGAGTTGGGCATTGAGCTGAAATTCAAATCGATGGACGATTTCCTTCCGGCCAACGTGGCCAAACAGGTCGAGCCGCTGCGCAAATTGATGGAAACGCGCAACAAGCTTCGTGATCTGCAAACCAAGGTGGACCGTTCGGATGAGCTGGAGAACGTGTTGGAGCGCATCCTGCAGGACACTGATGAACTGAAGAAGGCATCAAGCGAGCTGGGCGTTGAAGCGCCAGCGACAGGAGCGTAACCCAATGAGTGCAGCCGAACAGAAAACCCAAGCCGCGGGCGCCGCCACAACGGTTGCCGGCGCAAGCCTGCTGGAGCAGGCGATTTCCGCCACCAAGCAGACCGAACGGTCACAAGCTCAAGAGATGGTGAAGACTCTGGTCGCCGAAGTGACCAAAGGCACGGTGAGCTGGAGCAGGAACGTCTCGCGGACGATCAAGCTGGGAATTGAAGCCATCGATGCGGTGATCTCCAAGCAACTGGCCGCGATCATGCATCATCCGGATTTCCAGAAATTGGAAGGATCGTGGCGCGGGCTGAATTACCTGGTGATGAACACCGAAACCAGCGCGCAGTTGAAGATCAAGCTCTTGAACGTGTCAAAGCGCGATTTGTTCAAAGACCTGGACCGCGCGGTGGAATTCGATCAGAGCCAGGTCTTCAAGAAACTGTATGAGAACGAGTTCGGATCGCCCGGCGGTGAGCCGTACGGCGCGCTGGTGGGCGATTACGAGATCACGAATCATCCCGAGGACATCGATCTGCTGACCAAGATGTCGAATATTTCGGCGGCGGCCTTCGCTCCATTCATCACGGCCGCGTCTCACGCGCTGTTGGGGCTTGACAGCTACACGGAGCTCGCCAAGCCGCGCGATCTGGAGAAGATCTTCGACTCGGTCGAGTACACGTCGTGGAAGTCGTTCCGCGACAGCGAGGATTCGCGTTTTGTAACGATGGCGATGCCGCGCGTGCTTTCGCGCCTGCCCTACGGGGCCAACACCAAGCCGATTGAGGAATTTGGGTTCGAAGAAGTGACCTTGGACAGCAAGGGCAAGGCCAAGAAAGTCGCGCACGAGCACTATTGCTGGATGAACGCCGCCTACGTCCTTGGAGCGCGACTCACCGATTCGTTCGCCAAGAACGGCTGGTGCACATCGATTCGCGGCGCCGAGAACGGCGGCAAGGTCGAAGGGTTGCCCGCACACGTGTTCACCAGCGATGATGGCGATCCTGACCTGATGTGCCCCACCGAGATCGGGATCACCGATCGGCGCGAAGCGGAATTGAGCAAGCTGGGCTTCCTGCCGCTGTGTCACTATAAGAACACGGATTACTCGGTGTTCTTCGGCGCGCAGACGGCGCAGAGACCCAAGAAGTACGACCGTCCCGCGGCAACGGCGAACGCGGCAATCTCAGCGCGCCTGCCATACATCATGGCAACGGGCCGGATCGCGCACTATCTGAAGGTGATTGCGCGCGACAAGATCGGCTCGTTCATGGAGGCTAGCGATTGTCAGGAATGGCTGAATCGGTGGATCGCCAACTACATCTGCGCCGACGCCAAGCCGACGGCGGAGATGAAGGCGAAGTACCCTCTGGCTGAGGCGAAGATCGAAGTGAAGGAAGTGCCCGGCGCGCCCGGCAGCTACAACGCGGTGGCGTGGCTGCGGCCGTGGTTGCAAATGGAAGAACTGACCACGTCGTTGCGAATGGTGGCCAGCATTCCGAAGCTGTCTTCGTGAGCGCGGGTTCAACCGCGCCAGACACGCCAATCCCAAATGGATTGCGCGCGTCTGGCGCGGCGAATCCGGGCGCCGGAGGGAACGGTTGTGTCATGAATTCAGAGCGGGCTAGTTCGCTTGCCGACGCGCCGGCTCAAACGGCGACGTGGCATGTTGATGTTGAGCCGTCACGCGTTGAAGCGACTTCCGCGCCGGTGGATGCCGCGCCGACCCTCCTCGACTCGGTGGTGGCGGCGACCGCAAGTCATCAATCTGACGCTCGCACTCATCTGGAGGCGTTTCTCCAAGAGTCATCCGGCGCGCGGGCCTTGCGAATGTGGGCCGGAAGCAAGGCGCCTGCGGCGGGACCGAGGGCTCGCGACCTCTGGCTGCAGATGTTGGCGCGGGACATCGCCGCCATCGACGCCATGCTCAACCAGCAGCTCAACGCTGTTCTTCATCACCGGCGGTTTCAGCAGTTGGAAGCGTCGTGGCGCGGCCTGCGGTACCTGGTGGATCAGGCCGATGCCGATGAGAATGTTCACATCAGGATGCTCAGCGTCAGTTGGCAGGAATTGACCAAGGATGCCGAGCGTGCGCTGGAATTCGATCAAAGCCAGCTTTTTCGCAAGGTGTACACCGACGAATTTGATTCGCCGGGCGGCACGCCGTTCGGACTTCTGATCGGCGACTATCAGATTCAGCACCTACCGAGCCCCGACCATCCCGACGATCTGGGAACCGTGGCCTCGATCGCGCAGGTCGCAGCGGCGGCATTCGCGCCGTTCATCGGCGGGGCCGATCCGGCGATGTTCGGCCTGGAGAACTTTTCGCAGTTCGATCGGCCGATGGATCTCTCACGCGTGTTCGAACAAGTGGAGTACGTGAAGTGGAACGCGCTGCGGCAGGTTGAGGATGCTCGGTTTGTCGGCATGACGCTGCCACACACGCTCATGCGGTTGCCATACGCCGACGACAATTTCCGCCCGGATTCCTTTTGTTTTCGCGAGGAAGTGGAGGGGCCTGATCAAAGCAAATACCTATGGGGGAACGCGGCGTATGCGTTCGGCGCGGTGGTGATTCGTGCGTTCATCGATTCGGGCTGGCTCGCTGAGATTCGCGGTGTGAAGCGCGGCGAAGACGGCGGCGGGTTGGTGGCTGACTTGCCGTCGTGCTCGTTCGGAACCGACAAGGCGGGCATCGCCCTGAAAAGCTCCACCGACCTGATCATCAGCGATGATTTGGAGAAGGAGTTGAATGACTTGGGCTTTGTGCCCTTGAGCCATTGCAAAGACACGCCATATTGCGCGTTCTACGGCAACCAGTCGATCCAGAAGCCCAAGCTCTATGACCAACCGGCGGCGACAATGAACAGCAAGATCTCGAGCATGATGCAGTACATCTTGTGCGCTTCGCGGATCGCGCATTATTTGAAAGTGGTGGCGCGCGAAAAAATTGGATCATTCAGCGAGGCTACTGACCTCGAGGAGTACCTGAAGCGGTGGGTGCATCAGTACGTCACGCCCGACTCCGAAGCGCCGGCGAAAGTGAAGGCGCAGTTCCCGCTTCGAGAAGCGCAGGTGCGCGTGCGGGAGCGCCCGGGCAGCCCGGGAAACTATGCATGCGAGATGCACTTGCTTCCGCACTATCAGCTTGATGCGCTCACAGCGTCGGTTCGATTGCGGACCGAGTTGGCCCCGGCGAGGTCGGCGTGAGTGTGAGAAGTAGACGAAACCTGAGCAGTTGAAGCCAACGTTCGTTGAGGAGTGAAGTCATGACCGTGAAAGAACATTACAAGGCCGGGCGATTGTCGGAGGCGCTGGCGAGCGCGACGCAAGAGGTAAAGCAGAATCCGAGTGATGTGACCAAGCGCAGACTGTTGTGCGAGATGCTTTGCTTTGCGGGCGACTTGGACCGGGCCGATGTGCAGCTCGACGCCATCGCGCAAATGGATTCGACGACGGCCTTGGACGTCTCGCTGTTCCGGCAGCTGTTGCGGGGCGAGCAGGCGCGGCGACAGTTCTACGATGAGGGCCGCGTGCCTGAGTTTCTCGACACGCCCACGGCCAATCTCCAAATCCGATTGCAGGCTTCGATCGCCTTGCGCGATGGGCGCCCCGATGAAGCGGCGAAGCTGCTGGGCCAGGCCGAGCTTGAGCGCGCGAGGATCGCCGGCGTCTGCAATGGCGAGCCGTTTGACGATTTTCGCGACATGGATGATCTGACGGCGTCGTTCTTCGAGGTGCTCACGAGCAATGGAAAGTACTACTGGGTGCCGTTTGAGAAGGTTGACGTGATTGAGTTCGAAGCGGCGCAGCGGCCGCGCGATCTGCTGTGGCGTGCGGCGCATCTGGTCGTGCATGGCGGTCCCGATGGTCAGGTGTTCGTGCCGGTCCTCTATGCCGGGTCGCATGCAAACGATGATGAGCTCGTGCGCCTCGGTCGGATCACCGACTGGCGGCAGACCGCCGGTCCGATCGTTCGAGGGTGCGGGCAGCGATCGTTCCTGGTCGGCGATGGCGACCGATCGATCCTTGAACTGACCAAGATCGAGTTTCAGCAATCGTCAACAACCTGAATTGATCGAGACAAGAAGACCACTTCATCATGCCGCGCGTGTCCGACAACCAACCCTTGATGCCTTCGGTGCTCGATCGACTGGCGCTACAGGATCGCAGGCCCTCGGCTGGCCGCGATTCGATGTTTTCGGTTCGCGATCTCAAACAGAGCATCCGCCGCGATCTGGAAAACCTGCTGAATACGCGCTGGCGCTGCACAGCGTGGCCGCCCAATCTGGATGAGCTCGGCCAATCGCTGGTGGATTACGGGATTCCCGATTTCAGCGGCTCCAGCCTTGGTTCGACCGTCAATCGAGAGGAGTTCCGGCGGATCATCGAGCGGGCGATCCGGCGGTTCGAGCCCCGCTTGAAGAACGTGAGCGTGGAACTTTTGAAGAATGCCGAAGCCATCGATCGAATCCTGCGGTTTCGCATCACGGCAATGGTTCAGGCCGACCCTCTGCCCGAGCAGGTGGTGTTCGATTCGGCGCTGGAGCCGCTGACGGCGAACTTTCAAGTCAAGGGAGGCGGACGGTGACTGACGAGCTTCTTCCATACTATCAGCGCGAGCTTTCGTACCTGCGCCGTCTGGGCGCCGAGTTCGCTGATGCCCATCCCGACGATGCGGCGCGATTGCGTATCAGCGCCGACACGTGCGATGATCCCCATGTCGAGCGGATGATCGAAGCGTTTGCGTATCTCACGGCACGCATCCGGCACAAGCTGGATGACGACTTTCCGGAGATCACCAGCGCGCTGTTAAGCGTGCTTTATCCGCATTATCTGGCGCCGATTCCGTCGATGGCGATCGTCGAGCTGGTCCTTGATCGCGGGCAAGGCGGATTGACCAAGGGTTTGCGGCTGGCGCGCGAAACGGTGATCGAGACCGAGCCGGTAGACGGCGAGCCGTGTCGCTTTCGCACCTGTTATCCGGTGACGTTGTGGCCCATCGAGCTGGTCTCGGCGCGGTTGGGCGCTGCGCCATTTTCCGAGGGCAAGCCGCCGCCGGCGCCTGGGGTTTCAACCGTGCTTCGGTTGGAGCTCAAGTGCTACGCCAAGGACATGACGTTCAGCAAGCTGGAAATGCCGGCGCTGCGCTTCTTCCTCAAAGGGCAGCCGCAGCACGTGCAGGCACTGCATGAGTTGATCTTCAACAGTACCCTGGAGGTCTCGATCGGTTCGGGCGGCGCCGCGCCGCGAATGATGGGAACTCAATGCCTTCAACAGGTGGGCTTCAATCTTGATGAGGGCATGTTGCCCTATCCGGCGCGGTCCTTCCCGGGATATCGGATGCTCACGGAGTACTTTGCCTTTCCGGAGAAGTTCCTCTTCTTTGAATTGGCCGGGTTGAGTCCGAGTCTCTTGAACGGAATTGGGAACAAGCTCGAAGTCTGTCTGTACCTGAATCGCTCGTCAGCCGACCTGGAGCACAACGTGTCGGCCGACATGTTCCGCTTGGGCTGCACGCCGGTTGTGAACCTGTTCCAACAACGCGCCGAACCGATACGGCTCACGCAAACCGACACCGAGTACCACATCGTGCCGGACGCGCGGCGGCCGCTGGCGACCGAAGTGTATTCGGTTGAGAAGGTCACCGCGACCGCGCCCAGCGGCGAGGCCGTGGAGTATGTGCCGTTCTATTCATTTAAGCACGCGATCGATCGGCACAAGCAGCAGACATTCTGGTACGCCGCGCGAAAGCCCGCCGAATCGCGCGAGCGCCGCACCGATGAAGGCACGGAAGCGTACCTGTCGTTTGTGGATCTGGATTTCAACCCGGCCGCAGCCCCGAACTGGACGATCGATGTGCAAACGACCTGTTTGAATCGAGATTTGCCTCATCGCTTGCCGTTCGGCGGGGGCCAGCCTCGGCTGCAATTGGCGACCGGCGGGCCGATTTCGCGCCTCACGTGCCTGACACCGCCCACGCCGACGTTGCGCGCTGCACATCGCCACCAAGCGATGTGGCGGATCATTTCTCACCTTTCGCTGAATCATCTCTCGATCGCCGATGAGAACGGATCACCCGACGCGCTGCGCGAGATTCTTAAGTTGTACGACTACGCATCGACGGCGAGCACGCAATCGAAAATCGCCGCGATCCTCGACGTGCGCAGCCGGCGCGTGGTCGGCCGGGCGGGCGGCGCGGCAGCAGGGGGGTTCTGCCGCGGCATCGAGGTCGCGGTCTTGTTTGATGAAGATCGATTTACAGACAACGGATTGTTTCTCTTCGCGTCGGTGATCGAGCGATTCCTGGGCTTGTATTGCTCGGTCAACTCGTTTTCAAGGCTGGTGGCGCGCACCAAGCAAAGGCAGGGAGCGTATCGGCAATGGTCACCCCGAGCGGCGGAAAAGGCCCTGCTGTAATTCAGCAGCTTTTCTCAAAGCCGTACCAATTCGATTTCTTTCAAGCGGTGAGGCTTCTGGAACGTGCCGCCGGAGCGGTCGATGGCGCCGGCACGTCGGCGCCGGTGGGGCATGACTCCGCGCCGGCGCGCGAGGTCGCGCGTTTTCGCGCTGCGCCCGCGCTGAGCTTTCCAGCCGGCTCTATTGTCGAGCTTCGCGCTTCGAACTCCAACGGCGCCGCGCCGCCTCCCGCCGCCTCAGCCGAGCCTCATTCCGCGGCTTCCGCGTCCCCGGCTCACATGACCGTTGCCTTTATGGGTCTAACGGGTCCCAGCGGCGTCTTGCCCGTCCACTACACGCGAATGCTGATTGAGCGCAGTCGCGAAAAGGACTATTCGATTCGCGATTTCTTCGATCTGTTCAATCATCGATTGATCTCGCTGTTCTACCGCTCGTGGGAAAAATACCGCTTTCTGCGCGGTTATGAACGCTCCCGGCTGTCGGACCAGTCGTCGGTCGCGAATGGGGCCAAAGCGGATTTGTTTACGTCGTGCTTGCATTGCCTGACAGGCATGGGGACCGACGGCTTGCGTGACCGAATGACGGTGGATGATGAGTCATTCCTTCTCTATGGTGGATTCTTTGCCGACTCCCATCGTTCGGCGGTCGCTCTGGAGCGTACGCTCGCGGACTACTTCGAATTGCCGGCATTTATCGATCAGTTCCAGGGACAATGGTTGAATCTCGGGCCGGATGACCTTTCGCGGCTCCCCGGCGGCGAGCATCCCAAGGGGTTGAATCATCAACTGGGTGTCACGACGGTGCTGGGCGATCGAGTGTGGGATGTTCAAAGTCGCTTCCGAGTGCGACTTGGTCCGCTCAGTTATGAGCAATACTGCCGGTTCACGCCCGCGGGCGATGGCCTGGAGCCGATTTGCCAGTTGGCGCGGACCTATGTGGGACCGCAGTTTGATTTTGATGTGCAACCAATACTGAAGGCTGAAGCAGTGCCGGCAACCCAGCTCGGGTCGGTGCTGGAGGTCAAACCGATGCTGGGGTGGAACGTGTGGTTGAAGTCGCAGGCGTTTGATCGTGATTTTGCGGACGCTTCGTTTTCGCGCGAGTCCATTTGAGGCAATCGTGCGATGTGAGATTTGTGCAACCATGGCTGGAAACCCCTCAAAACACGTTCGTTTTCGTTATACTGATTCGGCCCGGATCGCCTGCGGGCACCGCGTGGTTACAGCGGAACGGAAGCTGCGGCAACAAGCGGTGATCAATAGTCCGGACGCCCGCGAGGCAGGATTCTTGCGCCGGCTCCTGCTGTGCTGGGGCACGCCGTGATAACTCTGCCGCTGAAGTCGTTGGTCGGTAAGCTGAACGACACGTGTCGCCTTTCGCTCGAATCTGCCGCGGGCTTCTGCCTGTCGCGCACGCACTACAACGTCGAGCTCGAGCACTGGCTGCTCAAACTGCTCGATGCACCCAACACTGATCTGACGGCGCTGTTTCGGTACTACGAGATCGACACGGCGCGATTGAATCGCGATTTGACCAAGGCGGTGGATCGGCTCAAGCCCGGCAACGCCAAACCCCCGGGATTGTCGCAAACTGTCGTTGACCTGATGCGAGAGGCGTGGCTGGTGTGCTCAGTGCAGTTTCATGCCGGGCAGATTCGCTCGAGCCATTTGCTGTGCGCGCTGCTGAGTGATGATTCGTTGTCGCGGATGGCAAGCGACATATCCGAAGAGCTGGACAAGATCTCCGTCGAATCGCTCCGTCGCGACCTGGCGGACATCACGGCGGAGACCGACGAATCGAAAACCACGGCGGCGGCGACCGCTGCCGGCGGCCCTGCAGGACCGGCGGGCCGCCCGGGTTCCGGAAAGACACCCTCACTCGATCAATTCACCATCGACTTGACCCATCGCGCGCGCAAAGGCCAGATCGACCCGGTCCTTGGCCGCGATTCGGAAATACGGCAGATCATCGACATCCTCACGCGCCGGCGTCAGAACAATCCGATTTTGACCGGCGAGGCGGGTGTCGGAAAGACGGCTGTGGTTGAGGGGTTTGCGCAGAGGATCGCCGATGGCGATGTGCCTCCATCGCTTCGCGGCGTTTCGCTGCGGAGTCTGGATCTCGGGCTGCTTCAAGCCGGCGCGGGAATCAAAGGCGAGTTCGAGAATCGCCTCAAATCCGTGATTGAAGAGGTCAAGGCCTCGCCTCAACCAATCATTATTTTCATTGATGAAGCGCACACGATGATCGGAGCGGGCGGTCAGGCCGGTCAGGGTGATGCCGCCAACTTGCTCAAGCCGGCCTTGGCGCGTGGCGAGCTGCGTACCATCGCGGCGACCACTTGGGCCGAGTACAAGAAGTACTTCGAGAAGGATGCGGCGCTGGCGAGGCGCTTCCAGGTTGTCAAAGTCGAGGAGCCAACAGAAGCGGTCGGCGTGCAAATGATGCGGGGGCTTGTCGATACCTTGGAAAAGCATCACAAGGTGCGCATTTTGGATGAAGCGGTGGTTGACGCGGTGCGATTGTCGCATCGGTACATTTCCGGACGCCAGTTGCCGGACAAATCCGTGAGCTTGCTGGATACGGCATGTGCGCGAGTGGGAATCAGCGACACGGCAACGCCGCCGGCGCTGGAGGATTGCCGAAGGCGCATTGAGCAGTTGCAGGTTGCCATCGAGATTCTCAATCGTGAGGCAGTCGCGGGCGTGAACCATGAGGAGAAGCTCAAGGAGCTCGATGAATCGAAGGCCAAGGCTGAGGTTGAGCTGAAAGAACTGGATGAGCGATGGAAGCAGGAAAGCGCGGCGGTCGCGAGCATTCGAGCGATTCGCCAGCAGCTGGAGGCCGGAACCCTTGTTGGCGCAGGAGTCTCGGCAGAATCGAACGGTCAACCGAACGCGACCACTGTGACAAGCGCCACGTCAACGCCGGGCGCCGCGTCAACTTCTTCACCTCAGTCGCCGGCCGTGGCCGCGCCATCTGAGCCCTTGCCTGCGGCTTCGCTCTCGAATGAAGAACGCCAGCGGCTGCGCTCTGAGCTCGACAGTCTGATGGCGCAGCTGCGGAAGCTGCAGGGTGAGGCGCCGCTGATGCAGGTGTGCGTCGATTCGCAGGCGATCGCCGAGGTAGTGTCAGGCTGGACCGGAATTCCCGTCGGCCGCATGATGACTGATGAAATCAAGACCATCCTCTCGTTGCGGCAACGCATGGAGGAGCGGATCATCGGCCAGTCGCATGCGCTGGAGGCGATCGCCCAGAGCATCCGGACATCGCGCGCCAACATGACCGATCCGCGCAAACCGATCGGTGTCTTCCTAATGGTGGGGACCAGCGGCGTGGGCAAGACCGAAACCGCGATCGCGCTGGCAGAGCTGTTGTATGGCGGCGATCAGAACATGACCGTCATCAACATGTCGGAGTTTAAGGAAGAGCACAAGGTATCGCTGCTGATGGGGTCGCCCCCCGGGTATGTCGGCTATGGCGAGGGCGGCGTGCTGACCGAAGCCGTGCGCCGAAAGCCCTACAGCGTTGTGCTGTTGGATGAGATGGAGAAGGCGCATCCGGGAGTTCAGGACATTTTCTATCAGGTCTTCGATAAGGGCTCGCTGCGCGACGGCGAGGGACGCGACATCGACTTCAAGAACACCGTCATCCTCATGACCTCGAACGCCGGTACCGACCTGATCACCAAGCTCTGCGCCGACCCCGAGACCCGACCCGATCCCGCGGCGTTCATCGAAGCGCTGCATCCCGAGTTACTCAAGACATTCAAGCCAGCATTCCTCGGCCGTGTCACGGTCGTTCCGTTCTACCCGCTGGCCGATGACGTGATGCGCAAGATCATCGAGCTGCAACTGGGCCGTATTCGCCGGCGCGTGCGTGAGAACTACAAGGCGACGTTCACCTATTCGCCGGAACTGGTGGCGAGCATTGCCGATCGGTGCAAGGAAGTCTCGACCGGCGCGCGAAACGTGGATCACATTCTCACCCGAACGTTGCTGCCCGAGATTTCGGCCGAGTTCCTCTCGCGAATGGCCGAGGGTCAACCCATTACCTCGGTCAACGTTTCGGTGAACAACGAAGGGCGCTTCGAATACGCCATTCAATGACGATGCGTGTTGGACGGAGATTTTCTTGCCTCACAAGAAGAATGCACGCAACTTTTCACCCGAACCGGCGACAATAGAGCATTCGGGGGCTGCACGAACGGAATCGAACCCCACTGCAGAGTCATAGCCGGTGAACGTCGGCTGGAAGCCGCGAGACCCAGCCCGCCGGTTGTCGTCTTGTCCAACATCGTCGAACACAAAGGAGTTTGCCATGCCCGCCTATCTGAAGCTCGGAGACATCAAGGGAGAAATCACTGAACAGGGTCACAAGGACTGGATCAAAATCGAGACCATGGCCGCCCCGATCTTCCGCTCGATCCCTCAAGGCGCCAAAGACATGCAGCGCGCTCGCGGTGAGACCACCCTCGGCGACATCGTCATCGTCCGTGAGCTTGACAAATCATCGGTCAAGCTAGCTGAAGCGTGCGCCAACGGCACCTTCATCAAGGGGCCCAATACCGAGATTCACTTCTGCTCCACGGTGAACAACAAGGAGGAGCCGTACCTCAAGTACAAGCTCACCGACGTGATCGTCACCAGCTACAGCTTCCACGGCAACTCCAGCGGCAGCCCGCTGCCCACCGAGGAAGTCACACTGGGCTTCTCTGAAATCGAATGGACGTACGTCCTGATCGATCCCAAGACCGGCGAGCCCAAGGGCAACATCCCGGCCAAGTACAATCCCAGCACGGGCAAGGCCGGGTAAGGCCGGAAATTTGTCGCGTCGCGCCGCCGGCGCTGACGTTTACCGCGGACCCGGGGAAACACCCCGGGTCCGCATTTTCTGTTTGTGAAGCGGCTTGGCAATGTCAGAATGGCCTCGCCGCTAAAAGCCTCGTTCACCCGTTCGGCCGAATTCACCACAAGGCTTGGGCTCACCCATGGCCACCTACACGCAAGAAAACCGACGCCTGGCAATCGAGACCCCGCTGGGCAAAGACGCACTGCTCCTGAGCGGTTTCTCCGGTACCGAGGAGATTTCGCGGCTGTTCAGTTTCAACCTCGAAATGCTCTCAGAGCGCGGTTCCATTCCCGCCAAGGACATTGTCGGGAAGAATGTTACCTTTGCGCTCGAGCTGATGGACGAAGACCACACGCAGCGCTTCTTCAACGGCTACGTTCGTCGCTTCACCTATCGAGGCAAGGACGACCGGCTGCATCGCTACACCGCCGAGGTCGTTCCCTGGCTGTGGTTCCTCACCCGAACCACCGACTGCCGCATTTTTCCGCCCAATAAGACCGCGCCGCAGATCATCGAGCAGGTGTTCACCGACCTGGGCTTCACCGAATTTGAAACCACGGAGATCAAGGGGAAGCATCCCGAGCGCGAATACTGCGTTCAGTATCGCGAATCGGATTTCGACTTCGTTTCGCGCTTGATGGAGGAAGAGGGCATCTTCTACTACTTCCGGCACGAGAACGGCAAACACGTGCTGGTGCTGGCCGACGGGAAGGCCGCGTACAAGGATTGCCCCGAAAGCCAGGTTGAATTCAAGTCCACGCTGAGCGCGCCTGAATGGGGAGATCTGATCACGGGCTGGGAACATCAATACGAGTTTCGATCGGGCAAATTTGCGCAGACGGACTACAACTTTGAGGCGCCAACTGCTCCGATGCTCTCGAGCTCCCCGACCGTTCTGAAGCTGGACAATGTCAGTGCCTACGAGCTCTTTGACTATCCAGGCAAGCACGTCGTCAAGGACGACGGCGACACACTGGCGAAAATCCGCATGGAGCAGGAGGAGATTCCGCACGATGTCGTGCGCGGCGCCAGCAAATGCCGCAGCTTTTTCACCGGCGGGCGCTTCACCATGGCGGCGCATCACGACCCGGCCGAAGAAGGCAAGAGCTACGTCATCACATCAGTTCACCACTCTGCGGCGGTGGAGGGCTTTGAGACTGGAAGCGAAGACTCAAACATCGAGTACAGCAACACGTTCACGTGTATTCCCGATTCACTGACCTTTCGCCCCGCGCGCCTGACGCCCAAGCCACTTGTGCACGGCAGCCAGACCGCCATCGTCGTTGGGCCCAGCGGCGAGGAGATTTACACGGACAAGTTTGGACGCGTCAAAGTCCATTTCCACTGGGATCGATACAACAAGCCCGATGAGAACAGCTCATGCTGGGTTCGTGTTTCCCAGACCTGGGCGGGGAAGCAGTGGGGCGCGATGTTCATCCCGCGAATTGGTCAGGAGGTGATCGTCGATTTCCTCGAAGGCGATCCTGACCGCCCCATCATCACCGGCCGAGTCTATCACGCCGAGTCCATGCCGCCCTACGAGTTGCCCACCAACATGACGATGTCCACGATCAAGACGTCGTCGAGCAAGGGCGGCGAGGGATTCAACGAGATCCGCTTCGAGGACAAGAAGGGCGACGAGCAGATCTTCATTCACGGCGAGAAAAACCAGGACATCCGAATCAAGAACGATTGCTTCGAGTGGATCGGCAACAATCGCCATCTCTTCGTCGTCAAGGACCAGTACGAAAAGGTTGACAACAACCGACACGAGATGGTCACCAACGATCACATGGAAGAGATCGGCAAGGATCGCCACCTGAAAGTTGTCGGCAAGGAAGCCAAGGAAGTGGGGGAGAGCCAGTCTCTCACGGTCAAGG
Organism: Phycisphaerales bacterium; assembly: GCA_022616475.1. GTDB lineage: Bacteria > Planctomycetota > Phycisphaerae > Phycisphaerales > SM1A02 > JAKEEP01. The sequence goes on from JAKEEP010000056.1 coordinate 48,093, forward strand.
GCGATGTGATCGAGGTCTTCAAAGGCAAGCAATCGACCGACGTGACCGGCGACCTCTATATCAAGGGGATGAACGTCGTCATTGAAGCGACGGCGAACCTCACCCTCAAGGTCGGTGGTAACAGCGTGGTGCTCAGCCCCGCAAGCGTCGTTGCCACGTCCAGCGCCATGCTTGGAATGAACGGCAGCATCGTCTTGATCAACTCCGGCGGCAGCGGCGCGGCCGGTTCGGGCCAGGCTGGCAGTGCCGTCGCGCCAGCCGCTCCGACCGAGCCCGAGGAAGCCGATGTCGCCGACCCGGGACAGGTCGCCGAGGCAAAGGCCGAGCAAATCGAGCAGGAAAAGGGCAAGTACGGCGCCGTGCCAGTCACGCCGCACAAGCCTCCGAAGACTGCCGAGGAAAAGGCCAAGAAGACAAGCTGGGTCGAGATCAAGCTCGTGGACGTTGAGGGCGAGCCGGTTCCGGGTGAAGCTTTCAACATCACTCTTCCGGATGGCTCGGTCTCGAGCGGGACGCTGGATGAAAAGGGTTTTGCGCGGGTTGAGGGATTTGACCCCGGATCATGCAAGGTGACTTTTCCCAACCTTGATAAGAGTGTATGGAACGCCAAGGCGTAGAGGGCGGGCCTCGAGGTCTCACGAGAGAATTTCGCACATGCCTTCCACAATCACAGCCAAAATCGGAGACACCCTTTGCGGATTGGCGATGGAAGCGGGGTTCCTCGACTGCAAGCCCATTCGCGACCTCGCCGAGAACCAGGGCAAGGAATTCCTCACACGACCTCTGGCTCCCGGCGACGAGGTCGTGATCCCAGATCTTGTGATGGCGGTCCTGGACAAAGCCGCCGAAGTGCTTCACGAATTCGTCAAAAAATCAGCTCCACCGGTCTTTATCCGGTTTGTCCATGGGTCACGGACCAAGCCGTACCGGCTTGATGACACGTTGACATTCCTTAATGTCAGCAACTTCGTCACCGACCGAGCGGGGAGGACGGAAACAGCCGCGTGGGTTGGGGACGGCCATCGTGCCTTCGATGCGAATGCCGATGCTGATGTCGATTCGTTCAAGGTGGAGGTTGTGGATCCTCGAACGAGTTCGGCGGATTTGCCGGTTGAGTTGGATGTGCTTCAGCCGACGTTTGGCCCGACGGGAGACATCACCGGGCACACGGAATTCCCCGGTGATCGAGCGACTGCGGGAACGCAGCGCAACCGTCGTAGCCTGGACGCGACTGCATCCAAACAAAAGAGCACTCGATGTTTTCGCACGTGTTACCTGCGACTGGTTGTTGATGATGAAGACAAAGCAGCGCGCCCGACGCAAACACTCTTGGTGAGCGACGATGTGCGAGCCGGCGGCGATGATCGCATCGAAATACTCGATCAACAAGTGCGAGCAACATATATCCTCACCGACTGCCCCGCCTCGGCCGCCAGCCGATGCCGAGTGACTGCGACAGTCCCGGTTGGAGATGACGCCGAGCAGCGGCGGCTCCGAATCGCCCTCCATGTCCTGCGCTCAGCACCGGGCGGGGCGCCCGTGGTGCCGATGGCGGACGTCCGAAGTCGCGTTCGTAAATGGGTTCGGCGATACTACGCGCAGGCGAACGTCGCGCCATCGATCATTACCGAGGCTGAAGTGGATCCGCCCGATGACATGCTGGTTGTCTCTGAACGCCAGGGCAATTTGGCAGCCGGCGACGAAAGCATGAGCTTTCGCCTGCGCGCCACGCGCGCCGACGGAACGGTGATTGCGGCTGAGATCCGGAACCCGATCACACCCGGTGGAGCTTCAGCCGCAGACCCACCCTACCGACCGGCCGCCGGCGATAGGCCAACCGATACCGCCGATGCACTGGCCGATCGAATACGCGCCGCCGGGTTCACCGCAACCGTGACCAGAAATGTGCAGTTGGTGCCAAACATCGGACGGCCTGCCGATATCGTCATTCATGATCCCGGTGGCGGAGGTGTCGCCATTGAGGCCCTTGTCTCGACGGGCACGCGACAATTGCTCAGCAGCGTGTCTGTCAATCCGGCGGCGATTGTCCAAACCGACGGCCTCGATTTCAACACAGGTTCATCTGATCATCGCTGTCTGATGCGCAACTTTGATACAGGCGACGATCGACTCGACATGTTCATCATTGGCAACCACGCAGGTGGCCGGACCGGTCAGGGCATCATGCCGCTCACGTACGTGCCTGCGGCGAAACGTCCTGAAACTGTATTGCGCCGCAATTGTTTCTGCATCGCGGCCGCCGCTGATGCCACCGACACATTTCCCATGTTGGCGGCCCACGAGGGAGGTCATGCCGTCATGGATGTGGATCATACGGCCGACGGCACGCAATTGATGATGGGACGCGCTGGTCCTGAGCCAGTCACCAATACAACCGGCGGACCCAAACGTCTGGCCGACAGACCGATCGTCCATGATGGGGCAGGCATGGTCGCGGACATCCACGTGAATCTGGTGCAGCGGTTGCGCACGCACTCCGGCGGCGCCGTCGTGCCATGGTGAGCATGCCTATGCGCAGAAAGAGGCGATTACGTCCGCTCGTCCAAATGTCGATGATTCTGATCGGAGGGCTCTTCATGGTCACCCGCGCACACTCCCGCCCATTCGCAATGCAAACCCCCGCCGAGCGCCTTGAGAACTATTTGACCAACGCAGACATGGCGACGATTTGGTACCCGCCGCAGAATCTTGAGCCTGCGGACTTGGTTCGAATCCTCAGCCTCCGAGTTCGCGAATCGGCCCCGGACGAACTGCTGAAACGGATGCAGCACATTGTGCAGTTTTACGACTTGTACGAGGCTGCCGAGTATCTCAAGAGTTTTCTGAAACGACGCGAGGTGAACCAAGTGGATTGGAACAGGTCGGCGCTCTGCACGGCGACTCTGGCAAGAGTTGGCCGCGGGCCGGACCGGGATTTCGCGCGAGATTACTACCGCTACATGCTCCAAAACAGCAATTCATACGACCGTCTCAATCCACTGCTGGAGCCACTGGAGGCCCTAGGGCCCGATGAGCCCGTCGACGGCCTGCGCGATGCGGCCAAACGACGGTTGGCCGCGCTCACGCCTGAGCGGGACAAAGTTTGGGCCAGTGGACAGGAAGCACGAAAACTGGAAAGCTTGATACAGAACGATGTCAAAAGAATTCAAGATTTCAACGTGCTAAAGGGGCGAGCCACAGGGCTCCCTGATCGTGCCGCTCGCGTGCAAACCTACGCCAAGATCTATGTCGGTCTGGACGCGCCCGGAGGCGGAACCACGCCTTACTTGTGCGACTGGGCAGAGTTGATGTTGCGGCGCGAGGCTCACTGGCCGACGCGTCGGCCCGACAGCAAGGCGAAGCTCCCGGTTCCACCCGTTGAGGAGCAGCTTCAATCGCGCAAACTCGCCGCCGACACCTTGGTGGCGGTTCTTCCCGAAGTCGACAGGTCCGGCATCGATGATGAGTGGAAAACGTTTCACCGAATTCGATGTCTCAACGCAATTGTGTTCTTCGGAGGCTCTCTTACAGACCAGCAGAACAGCGAGCTGCGGTCGGACGCAGCTCAAGAGCAGATTCATCCCCTGAAGCCAGACGGTCGGCCTGCTCGAACGATCGAAGACCTTGAATGAGATAGGGAAGATCTCAGATTGGAATTGCCATGCTCCCCGCCGCACGAGTTTCTGATATGCACGTCTGCCCGATGGTCACACCTGGCACGCCGCCAGTGCCGCATGTGGGCGGGCCGATCCTGCCGCCGGGATGTCCGACCGTGATGATCGGGGGAGTGCCCGCCGCGCGCGTCGGAGACATGTGCGTTTGCGTCGGGCCGCCCGATTCGATCGTCATGGGCTCTACCACAGTTTTGATCGGCAACATGCCTGCGGCGCGCGTCGGTGACCCAACCGCGCACGGCGGAGTCATTGCCGGACCGGGGTGTCCAACGGTCTTGATTGGATGAAGTTGCGTGGTTGCGGGCTGTGCCGCACCGCGCCAGCAGTTCTCTTTTCAGGAGTCTACCAATGCTCACCGACTCCAACGCCCAGTGCAGTCCCGAATACGGATTCGCCGAATCGCACTGGGACATCATTCGAGAGTACGCCCGAAACGCCAAATTGGTCATCATCTTTCGAGCAGGCAAAGCCGCGTCGATCCGCTGGATTGACAAGGGCTATCCCGCCAAGCCCATGACGCTTGGTGGCGACAATCTGAAGGCAAGTTGAAGTCCATCGATGCCAGTATGCAGCCGACACACACCGGATCCTCGAGCGGTATCGGCCGGCACGATTCCGCGGTGTGTTCGGTCAAAGCGCCATTGAAGCGTGAGCAGCGTGCGATTGGCGCGGCATCGCTGTGTTTCGCGGGCAACGAGGGCCCAAGGCGCCGCTCGTCGTTCTCCTCTACCTCTGGTTGGGAGGCGGAAGCCCGTCCTCAAAGACGTGGTTGACAATATCCCTAAGATTGCCCGTCGTTTCCTTCAGTGGCGGGTTGCTGTACTTCGTCGCTTCAGCCATCCAGAGCGTCTTCAGTTCCGCGAGCTTCTCGGGGTGTCGCGCCGCCAGGTCGGTCGATTCGGAGAAGTCGGTGTCGGTGTTGAAGAGCAGCCACTGGTCCTTCTCGAAGTCCGTTCCCGGCACGTGCATCGCGACGGCCTTCCACGGCCCGGACGTAATGGCGCGGTTGCAGTACAATTCAAAGTACTGAACGTCGCGGGCGCTTTTCGCATCGGCCGCGGTGAAGGACGGGCGGATGGAGCGACCCGCGACCGGGATCTGTTCGTGACCGTCGATCACCGAGCGGAATTGCACGCCAGCGGCGTCCAGCAGGGTGGGCGCGAGGTCGATGACCTCGACGAACTGCCTGCGGATCGCCCCGCCGTCCTTGATCTCTCGCGGCCAGGAGACGATCAGAGGCGCGCGAGTCCCGCCGGCGAACGGCCACAGCTTATACCGCCGGAACGGTGTCGCGCCCACCATCGCCCACGGGCGCTGGTAGAGCGGCTCGGTCTTGTCCGAGCCAAGCAGGTCGAGATTCTTCTCCATCTCGGCGAGGGGCGTCGTGTCGCGGTAGGCCCGGAAGAAACCGCCCGTCTGGCCGGCCTCTGAGGCCGGGCCGTTGTCGGACAGCACGACCAGCAGGGCGTTTTCGAACTGGCCGGTGGCCTTCAGGTGCGCCACGAGCCGTCCGATCTGCTCGTCCGTGTGCTCGACAAATCCGGCGTAGTTCGCCATGAACGCCGCGAAGACCTTCTTCTCCTGTGCGGTGAGGTCGTTCCAACTTCGGTCCCCCACGTTCCGTTCCGGCAGCACCGTATCCTTGGGAATAATGCCGAGTTCCTTCTGCCGGGCGAACCGCTCGCGCCGGATTTCATCCCAGCCCTTGTCGTACACCCCTGCATATCGGTCGCGAAAAGCGGCCGGGACGTGGTGCGGGGCGTGCGCCGCACGGTATGCCAGGTACAGAAACGTGGGCCGGTCCGCCCCCGGGAGCGCCGCGATGGCGCGATCTGTCAGATCGATCGAGAGGTGGTAATCCTTCCGGTCCGGCTTGGCGATCTTCTCGTTCCCCTCGATAAGATCCGGGTGGTACTGACTTTGGGCGCCGACGGCGAACCCGAACCCGTAGAACTCGTCGAACCCGCGCTGCAGCGGCCACGATGCCCGCTTACCCTCGGTTCCGTCCTCGTACGTCGGAGCGAGGTGCCACTTACCGAGCGCGACCGTCCGGTAGCCCGCGTACCGCAGCGCCAGCGACAGCATCTCGGCGTTCTGGGGAATCTCCGCTCGCCAACTGGTCTTGTCGGTAAGGTCGCCGTCGCGCGGCAGGCCAGCCATGTTCACCGTGTGGCCGTTGCGACCGGTCAGGAGCGCGGCCCGCGTGGGCGAGCAAATCGCTCGCGTGTCGAAGCGGTTGTACCGGAGGCCCCCCTTGGCGAGGGCGTCAATGTTCGGCGTGCGGATCTCCGAACCGTAGCAGCCGAGGTCCGCAAAGCCGACGTCGTCGAGCACGATCAGCACGATGTTGGGTCGTGGGGCGCGAGGCTCTGCGGGTTTCGTCGGCTCTTGCGCCGCGGCACGGTCTCCGTTGAGCGCGAACGCGACCATTGCCAGCATCGCGATTCCGCTACGGAGCGTATATGACATGAGTCGGCCTCGCTCGTGTCCCACACGGTGGATCATACCGCCGCCGCGGTCAGCTCCTGCGGCTGATTCGTCGGCAGGTTGGTCCGCGGCAGATGGGGCACTCTTCTTCGAGCACCGCAAGTTGCATCGGGCCCGCCGTAGTGAGTAACGATAATGCGCGTGTGTTTCACGGACCGCTTCCTCGCTTGCCGGGCGCTAGATGTGGCGTCGAACTGTTGATACAGCAGCGGCACGAACTCACGTCTGACATCCGCGTCTCGGATGAACCTTCGCCATGTTTCGCGGGCAACGAGGGCCGAAGGTGTCGATGCGATGGCCGACAATCGGCGCCATCTGACGCCACCGGGACAGAAAGGCATCAAGAGCGGGTGAACGGATTTGAACCGTCGACTTTCACGTTGGCAACGTGACGCTCTACCACTGAGCTACACCCGCGAAGTTGTGTAGCATAGCACGCCGTGAAACCAGGGCAAGCAAGAGCGGCGGTGCGACCGACCGCCCGTGCGCGACCGGTCCGGGTGAAGGCTCGGGTCGGCCAAAGCGCGATCAAGCGCCGCGGTGAGACTCGTCGCATGATTACCACACTGTGTGATTGGTTTGGTCGCCATGGGCGCGATCTACCATGGCGCACGCACCGGAACGGATACACGGCGCTAGTTGCTGAGAGCATGCTCCAGCAGACGCAAGTCTCGCGCGTTGTGGATCGCTACCGAGCATTCATGAGGCGTTTTCCGACGGTTCGAAGCCTGGCCGCTGGGAGTGAGCGCGAGGTGCTGGTGCTATGGGATGGGCTTGGGTACTACCGCCGTGCCCTGAACCTGCATGCGGCGTCGAAGATGATTGTGAGGGAGTTCGGCGGCCGGGTTCCCCGGTCGATCGCCGACCTGCGGCGCCTTCCTGGAGTCGGCCGCTACACCGCAGGCGCGATCGCATCGATCGTGTTCGGCGCCCCCGAGCCTATTGTGGATGGAAATGTGCGCCGCGTCCTGGCGCGTTGGTTCGCTCATCAATCAGATCAGAATAAGAAAGGCGCAAGCAGCTGGACCTGGAGCGCCGCGGCGCGCTTGGTCAACACAGCGCGCGATCCGGGTGGCTTCAACGAGGCCCTCATGGAGCTTGGGGCCACGATCTGCACGCCAAAATCGCCGCGATGTCATCGCTGTCCCGTCCGCCGGCTCTGCAGCGCGCGAGCCAAAGGGCTGCAAGAGCTGATTCCGGCGCCAAAGCCCCGGACCACGCCAAAAAAGGCAAATCATCACGCCGTGATTGTCGTTCGCAGGCCGCAATACCCGAGTCAGTCCAAGATTCTCATCGAACAGCGCGACGGCGGAATGTGGTCCGGCATGTGGCAAGTGCCCACGATTGAGAGTCATCGTGAACTCAGCGCATCCGAATTGAAACGGAAACTCTCGATCCCAATTGCGTCGCTCGAAGAATGGGGCTGCTTCGAGCACAAGACGACGCACCGCCGAATACTCTTCCACATCTATCGGGCGCGCACTCAATCGCGGCGCGGAATTTGGCGGCGCATTAGCGATTTGCGAGATTTGCCAATGAGCGCCGCGCAGCAGCGCGTCCTACAATCGATGCTCGTGCAGCCCAGAGCCGACCAAGGATGACACTCTTGCGCCAATTCAGTTTTCTGGTGCGGCTTGGCGCTCCTTGCGTTGGCGTGTTATGCGTTCTCCACAGGTTGACGATGGCTCGTTGCCCCCGTCTTTGGGGACTCGATGGGGCGGGGCCACTGAACCCTGGCAGGTATTGGTCGCTGCGATCGTTCTGTTTTTCGGGAGTGGCGGGTTCTTTAGGATTGCCTGGACCAAGAGCCGTCAGCCACTCGGCTGAGAAAGGCAATGTCGTTGCCGGCACCTACGCCGAAACCGGCTTGGCCTGCTCCGTCTGCGGCGCTTGCAGTTGATCGCCACCTTCATCGCTGGCGGCCGGGTAGCTGATGCGTGAATGGTGAATGGTCAGCAGTCGATTGATGATCGCATCTTCAATGAGATTCAATTCGCGGAACGTGAGATTGCACTCGTCGAACTGGCCGTCTTCCAACCGCCTGGCCGACAGCTTGCGCACAAGGCTGTCGATGCGACTGGGAGTTGGCTCGTCGATGGCGCGGGTGGCCGATTCAACAGCGTCGGAGAGCATCAGAATCGCGGCTTCCTTGGTCTGTGGCTTGGGACCCGGGTAGCGGTATTCGACCTCCGAGACCGATAGCCCCTGATCGGTCCGCTCGGCTTTGGCCTTGGCGGCGTGATAGAAGTACTCAACCAGCGTGGTGCCGTGGTGAGATTCAATGAAGTGCTGGATCTGTTTGGGAACGCCGCACTCGCGCGCGAGTTCAATCCCGTTCTTGACGTGCCCGATGATCACCAGCAAGCTCATGGCGGGGCTGAGCTTGTCGTGACGGTTGTAGCCGCCGGCCTGGTTCTCGACGAAGTACTCGGGCTTGTTGATCTTGCCAACGTCGTGATAGAGCGCGCCGACGTACACTAGCAAGCTGTCGGCCCCGACCGCCTCCGCCGCGGCTTCAGCGATGTTGGCAACCTGAATGGAGTGCGTGTAAGTGCCCGGAGCGCGTTGCTGGAGCTGGCGCAACAACGGCCGCTTGGGATCGCGAAGTTCGGCCAGTGTCATGCCGGTGGTGATGTCGAAGATTCGCTCGATGCTCGGGAGAATGCCCAGAACCAGGAACCCGACCCCATAGCTGGTGAGTCCGGCCGACAGGGCCATGACGATGATCTGGGGCCAGGCGCCTGCCACCATGGGGGTTTCGAGCAGGCCCAGCATCAGAGTTCCAAAGGCAAGCACTGCAGCCGTGCCCGTTGCGGCGCGGATGAGGCTGTTGCGGTGCCGCACTTCGCGCAACTGCGCCACGGCGGTGGCGCAACCGGCCAGGAGCAAGACGAAGAAACCGATGCTCTGCTCGAGTGCGAGCGTCACCAGCATGCACTGGATTCCGCCCAAAAGCAGGGCCAAGCGCTGATCGTAAGCGACGAGCATGATGACGGCGACAAATAGAGTTGCGCCGACCGCTGAAGGCAGCAGGAAAATAGGCGCATACGCGGTGATGAGCACCGCCGCGCCGAGCAATGTGGCCATGAGAATGCACATGGCGCCAATTCGCAGCGGGCTCTGCGTGATGAGGGGGTAGGCGGTTGCGGCAAAGCTGCCAATGAACAATGTGATGATTGCCAGCAAGCCGATGATGCCGGCACGCTGCTGCCACCGCTCGAGTTCATGTCCGAGCGAAGCGCGGTAATGTTTCGCCTCGGTGAGCACCTCGCTGTATTGCTCGGGGCTCAGCCTGTCGCCCTTGCGATAGAGCACTTCGCCCGCCTGGTGCGTGATTTTCACAGGCTGCTCGGCCAAGGCCGCGCTTTCGGCGAGCTTCGTGGTCTCCTCTTCCCAATAGAGGAACGTCGGTTGACCATCGTTCAGCAACCGCTTGAGAACAACCGGCACCAGCTGCATGGGGAATCCGGCACGGGCAATCACTTCCTCAAGGCGGGGATCGGGCGGTTGGCCCGGGTCGGTCCGAAGCTCGATCGGCTCGCCAAAGGGTTGCTGCTGCTTGCCATCGGTCAGCACCAGCGCTTTCTTCAGAGTCGTGATGTAGACCTGATACTCCTGGCTCTTGAGCAGGGGATTGCGCAGAAGCTGGTCGCGCACCAACCGGCTGACCCAACGCGTCCAATCGGCCGAAGGCTCGCCGTCCACGACAACCGTTTGCAGCGCACGGAGATCGGATTCAGTCAAGGCGAACTCTTGTTGGAGATCCTTGCTGATTTCATCCAGAAGCATCTTGCCGGCAACCGCGCGCGGCAGCTCTCCCAAGGCGTTGGCCAGACGATTCAGGTGCGATTCGTTCAGTCGGTAAAGCCGCGGCGAGGATCGCCGAGCCTCCTCCCGCTTCTCGAGGGTCTGCTCCTCGTCGATAACCGTGTACCCCAGGCGGTAAAGCCGTGTGCTGGTCATGACCTGCCCGTCACGAACCTTGATTTGATCGCGAGACCAGATAACGGCGGTGCTGGCCAGGACCATAAATAGAACCAGGAACAGCGCGCTGTGAAGGAACTGCGGCTTCTGCACCAGCCCCAGGAAGTCGAAGGACGGGCGGGGGAGCGTTCGGCGCAGCTCTTCACGTCGGCGGGCTGATGTGGCCGTACCGGTCTTTGGCTTGTTTAACCTGAACATGCGGCCCTATCGATCTCCACTACGCTCTCGGGGCAAGAACGGGCCCAGCCCCCAAAACGATATCGGCTCGCAGATTTGCGGCATAGAGGCAGGATTACTGGATTGACCCTTCCGGAGGCCCATTGCAGGTAGCTTGGTTCCCAGAATGTCCATATCTTGTAGCCCGAAGGCCAAGAGGTCATATTAGCGGGGTTGGCAGCGGCAGTCGAGCGTGGGCTGGAACGGCAGAATCCTACCGTGATGCAGTCACAACCTCCCAGCTGAACCCCTGGCAAGCATCGCGGCCCCAAGCAGCCCGGCATCTTCGCGAAGCGTGGTCAGCAGGAGTCTGCAACGGCCATTGCGTTGGGGGAAGACATGCCTTTTGAAACTGTCGGTGACTCGCCGCAGGTACGGTTTGCCGAGGTCTTCCGCGACGCCTCCACCGATCACAACTGATCCGAGAGCCAGGATCGTGATCCAGTTGGCGATGGCGATGCCAAGGAGATCGGCCGCACTGTTGACGACCAGGAGGGCCAGCCGATCGCGGTTTCGACAGGATTCGGCCAGGTCCCTGGAACCGATGCCCTTCGCAATCGGCCTGGCGAGTTGATTGAGCATGGATTCTGGATGGCTTGGCAACAGCTCGCGAATGGTCCGGGTCATGCCGGTGCGGCTGCAATATTCCTCAACGGTGCGGCGGCCGCGGGGACGATCGGGAAAGACAATCGAGTGTCCGATTTCGCCCGCGGTGAAGAAGTCGCCGTGGTACAACCGGCCGTTGAGGACCAAACCTCCACCCACGCCGGTGCCGACCCAAACACCCAGCACGTCGCCCCGACCGCGCGCGACACCGAGCTGACTCTCGGCCCACACCGCCGCGTTGGCATCGTTATCCACGACGATTTTACAGGTGAGTCGTTGGCGCAAAATCGCGCGAAGCGGCACGTTGCGCCACTTGAGGTTGGGGGCTTCCAGGACCACCCCCTTCGCAATGTCGATGGCGCCAGGAGCCGCGATTCCGATCGCCGTGACTTGTTTCAGATTGATGCCCGCTTGCTCGCAACTGATGTGGATTCCTCCAACGATGCGGTCGATGACGGCTTCGACGCCTTCAGACGCGCGGGTCTTGTCTCCGTGACGTCCGACGATTCGATTCCTCGAATCGACGACGCCGATCTGCATGTTGGTGCCGCCCAGGTCGATGCCGACGACCAGCCCACGTAAAGCGCTGCGCATTCTTGCACTGTAGCATCCGCGCACCCGCTAGCGAGTAAGCTCAAGCTCCGGCAATTGGAAATTTAGTTCGGCCCCACGTTCGAACATTCGTGCGACGCGGAACATGGTCAGCTCATCAAACGCTCGGCACTGCAGGTGCAAGCCAATTGGGAGTCTCTTCCGATCCTTGATCGCGAAGCCGCATGGAATTGAGATGCCGCAAATTCCTGCAATATTTGTGTTCACCGTGTAGATGTCTGACAGGTACATTGACAGCGGATCAGGTTTGGAGCCAAGGGGGAACGCTGGGGTCGGCGAAGTGGGGCCCAGCAGTGCATGGCATCGTGCGAACGCCGCATCGAATTCCTGCTTGATCAACCGGCGCGCCTGCAACGCGCGCTTGTAGTACGCGTCGTAATACCCCGCGCTGAGAACATACGTGCCCAGCATGATCCGTCGCTGAACCTCGGGGCCGAAGCCTTCGGCACGGCTCTTGGCATAGAGATCGAAGACATCTTCGCCTTCCCCGAGGTCGGCGCGCCGGCCATAGCGAATGCCGTCGTATCGCGCCAGGTTGCTGGAGGCTTCCGCCGGAGCGATCACATAATACGTGGCGATGCCGTAGTTGGTGAGTGGAAGGTCAACATCGATGATTGTCGCGCCCAAGTCTTTGAAGAGCTCGATGGCGTTCTGCACTGCGTCGTTGACTTCAGAATCGTTGCGATCGCTGCAATACTGTCGAGGCACACCGATTCGCAAATCGCCGACGGGCTCATCGAGGCGTTCGAGATAGTCGGGAACGGCTGCGTCGCTGGAAGTTGAGTCATGGCGATCGATGCCAGCGATCGCACTCAGAATGGCGGCGGCATCGGCCACCGTTCGCGCGAGCGGCCCAATCTGATCGAGGCTGGATCCGAATGCAACCAGACCATAGCGGCTGACCCGGCCGTACGATGGCTTCACTCCGACAACGCCGCACATGGAGGCGGGCTGGCGGACTGACCCGCCAGTTTCCGATCCGAGCGCGAGCGGGCACATTCCCGCGGCAACCGCGGCAGCACTTCCTCCAGATGAGCCTCCGGGAACTCGTGTGACGTCCCACGGATTCCGCACCGGACCGTACGCACAGTTCTCGGTTGATGAGCCCATGGCAAACTCATCGCAGTTGGTCTTGCCGACGATGATCGCGCCGGCGTTGATCAGTCGGCGAATGGCGGTGGCGCTGAAGGGGCTGCGGTAGTTTTCGAGAATGCGCGAACCGCAGGTGGTGTGACCGAACTCGGTCACGATGTTGTCCTTGACGGCAATCGGCACGCCTGCAAGCTGGCCGGGGTCCTCGCCGGCCGAGGCGCGCAGGTCAATGCGTCTGGCCGCTTTCATGGCGAGATCTGCGGTAACCTCGTGGAACGCGTTCAGCGCCGGATTCAGTCGATCGATTCGATCCAGGCACTCTCGCACAACGTGGACGGCCATAACCTTACGCTGTCGTATCGCGTCGGAGAGCTCGAGGATTGACTCAAAAGTGAACACGATTGGTAACGCCGCGCGATTTACGCGCTCGAATGATCATCTAACACCTTGGGCACTGCCAGAAAGCGACCTTCAATGGCCGGCGCGGTTCGATGCAAGTCTTCAATCGGCATGGTCGAAGAGATTTGGTCGTCATCGAGACGGTTGGACAACTCCGTCGGGTGCGCCAGCGGCTCAACGCCTTCGAGATCCAGTTCGTTGAGCGTGGCGATGTGCTCCAACACGGTTGCCAATTCGCTTCGATAGCGGCGGATCTGATCGTCGGAAAGCTTGAGCCGACAAAGCTTGGCGACGTGTTGAACTTGCGCGTGAGAGAGTGTTGGTTCGGCGCGTTCGCTCATGTTGAACAGGGTATCACGTATGCGGCGACCAGACCCAATCTTGACGTGTCCGCGAGCCAGCGCTGACTCGCGTCATACGGTCGGCTTGCCTACTCTATTCACCTCGGTGGCAAGGAACATGCTGCACTGATGGCCGCGCCGCGAAACATGATCGTATCGGTGATCTTCCGGGTAACCGTGTGCATTGCCATCTTGGCCACGTCGTTGACGGTGTTGTGGTGGCTGGTCAGCACCAAGCCCAAGGCCGGGCCATCGGGTCTTCACGATTCAGCGCCCCGGCTGGCGGTGATGCGCGCCGCAGCAATCCCAGTTCGCCGGCAGTGGGAGGGGTTTGGAACCGCCCGGGCCCTCGATGCTGCCGATGTTCCGGCCCGAGTAACGTCAACCGTCGTCGAAAGACCGCCTGAAATCGATCCGGGGGTGTCGGTGAAGGCGGGCCAACTCCTGATTCGCCTGGACGAAAGCGATTTTGCGCGCCAACTCGAAATGGCCACGCAAACGATCGAAGACATTGACGCCCAATTGGCCCGGCTGGAAGTCGAAGAGCAAAGCTCGCGCCGCCGCGCTGAACTTGCCGCGGAGGATCTGAAGCTGGCGCAGGCGGAATACGAGCGAGTTCAGCGCGCGGTTGCCAATCAAGCGGCCAATCAGCGCGAGCTCGATCAGGCGCGCCAGGCGCTGAACGCCGCGCAGCGCTCCGATGTCGCGGCGCAGGAAAACCTGCAGAACTTCATTCCCCGGCGGGCCAGTCTCCGAGCCCAGCGTCTCGCGCAGGAGGCTTCACGACGGCTGGCGGCACAGAATGTCGAGCGAAGCCGCATTCTCAGCCCCATAGACGGCGTGCTTGCGAATGTGGACGTAGACCTGGGCGAGAGTGTGATGGCAGGACAGCGGATCGGACGCGTCGTCAACCTGGAAAGCATTGAGGTACCGCTGCTCTTGCCCGCGTCGGCCAGAAGGGAAGTAGCCATCGGCGATGAGGCTATTCTCGCAAGCACAGGCGCCACCGTCGATCGGTGGAAAGCGTCGGTGGTCCGAATCTCGCCGGAGGATGATGAATCGACGCGCACGATGACCACGTATGTGGAGCTGAGGCAACGGCCCAGCGATGAGCATCTTCTTGCACCGGGTAAATTCGTTCACGGACAGGTCGTGTCCAGACGGCCGCAGGATCGGTGGATGGTGCCCGTGCGCGCGATCTCCAGCCAGCGCGTCATGCTGATCCAAGACGGCCTGGTGCACGGCCTTCCGGTGGACGTTGAATTCCACGTGCACGCATCGATTCCACAGTCGGGGCTGCCCGACACGGAGTGGGCGGTGCTTCGAGACTCGTTGCCGGACGAAGCATTGGTCGTGCTCGATGCAACGCGAACGATTGCCGAAGCCAGCCCGGCGATTGCGGTCCTGGCCGGCGACCTCGCCTCCAGCGGCGCACGCGCGGCGGATGGACCCTCCGCGAGCACAACGCCATGAGTCTGCCGCGCTTTGGCGTGACGCGCCCAGTGCCAGTGCGGTTGATGATGACTGCCGTGTTGGTAGGGGGCATCTACTCGGCGTTTACGATTCGGCGCGAGTTCTTTCCCCAGGTTGATCCTGAAGGCGCGCGCGTCACCTTGATTTACCCCGGTGCCACCCCGCAGGAAATCGAAGAATCCATGGCGCGCAAGGTCGAGGACGCGCTGGCCGATCTTGAAGAGGTCGATGAGATCACCACCAGCCTTTCCGAAGGCGGCGGCGGGATCATGGTCGAGTTCCATAGCGGCGTTGACATCGACGAGGGAGTCGAGAAGGTCAAGCGCGAGATCGATGCCCTGACCGATCTGCCCGACGAAGCCGAAGAGATTCGGATCGCGGAGTTTGAGCCTCAAATCCCAGCGATCATGCTCACGCTCTATGGCGAAGCTGACGAAGAGGCGATGAAGCAGTCGATCCGGCGAATGGCCGACGACCTGCGCTCCTTGCCGGGCATGGGAAAGATCGTGATCTCCGGGGTGCGCGAATACGAGCTGCGAGTCGACGTCTCTGAAACCGCCCTTCTTGAGCACGGCCTCAGCTTGCCCCAAGTGAGCGACGCCATTCGCGCATGGATGGAAGACGTTCCCGGTGGCCCGGTGCGAGGTCCGATGGGCACCGTGAACGTTCGCACGCTTGGGGTGCAAGAGCGGGCCGAGGCCGTTCGACATATCGTCATCAGCGCGACCCCAAGCGGCCGGGCCCTGCATGTGGGTGACATCGCTCGAGTGCGCGAGGACTTCGTCGACGATCAAGTCTTCCGACGATTCAATGGCCATCCTTCGGTCAGCCTGACGGTGTTCAAGGCCGGCGATGAAGACGCGGTCGACATGGCCCAAATGGTGCGCGCGTATGCCGCTGGCCGCCGAGGTGAGCCGTTTGAGCCTTCGATCATCGAGCGCCTGACCAACTCCAGTCGTGAACAGGCCTGGGAGCTCGGCGCCAACCATCCACAAAAGCTCGTGGGCCAGCTGGCGACGCACTCGGAATTGGCTCGCCTGATCGAAGGACGATTGGAGCTGCTTTCGGAGAACGCGATCCAGGGAGCATTCCTGATCTTTCTGACCATCTTGTTGGCCCTGAACGCGCGAACGGCGTGGTGGGTCATGAGCGGCCTGGTGACCGCTCTCTGCGGCACGTTGATGCTCATGTGGGGATTCGACGTCACGCTGAATCTCCTGACGATGTTCGGCCTGCTCATCACGCTGGGCATGTTGGAGGATGACGCGATCGTGGTTTCCGAGAACATCACCGCCCGGTATGAGCGTGGCGATCCGCCGCTCCCGGGCGCGATCAAAGGCGCCGAGCAGGTGTTCTGGCCGGTCATCGGCACGGTGTTGACGACCATCGTCGCTTTCATTCCGTTGATGTTCGTCAAGGGGCGCATCGGCGATCTCCTCGGCGCGCTGCCGTGGGTCGTGGCGTTTTCCCTCCTCGTGAGCGTTTTGGAGACCATGATTGTCCTTCCCACTCATATGGCCCACTCGCAGCAGAATCGGCTGAAAAAGTCGCCTGGGCGGATCGCCCTGTTCTTCAGGGGCTTGGAAACCTGGCGCGATCGCAAGGTCATCGGCGCCTTCATCGACAGGTACGCAGCCTTCCTGCGGCTCTCGATCGCTCACCGCTACATCACAACCGCCACCGCGATCGCCGTATTGATTGTGTGCGTTGGAATGGTCGCCAGCGGCCGGCCGGAGTTCACGTTCCTGCCCGAATCTGATTCCGAGACGATCATCGTCGATGTGCGCCTGCCGATTGGGGCGTCGATCGCCCAGACCGAAGCCATCGCTCGCCGGATCGAGCTTGCGGCTCAGGAACAGCCCGAAACAAAGTCGGTCGGCACCATCGTGGGCCAGCAGTTCAGCCTCGATTCAGGCTTGGTCTCGGGAACCTCCAGCCATCTGGCGCAGTTGTTCATCGAGCTGACGCCGGTAGAGACACGAGCACGCGAGAGCTCGGTCGTCATCGACTCGATTCGCGCACAGATCGGGCAACTCGAAGGAATCGAACGGCTCAGCTTCGCGGAGATGAGCGGCGGCCCGGGCGGACCCGACATCACGCTCCAGGTCAGCGGCGATGACGATCAACGCGTGAATGAAATCGCCGAAACGCTCAAGGCCAAGCTCGGCGAGTTTGATGGGGTGTACGACATCGCCGATGACAACTACGACAGCCAGCGCGAGCTTCAGATCCAGCTCAAGCCCGCTGCGGCGGGCCTGGGGTTGAGCGTCAGCAGCGTGGCGCGGCAGGTGCGCGGCGCGTTCTATGGACTGGAGCCGCACGTGTTTTCGGCCAAGCGCGAGGACATCGATGTTCGCGTGCGCCTGGATGAGAACTCGCGGCGGACGCTGGCGACGGTCGAGAACATGTGGGTGGTCACTCCACAAGGTCAGCGCGTGCCGCTTCAGGAGGTCGCCGAGCTGATCAGCGGAGAGGGCTATGAATCCATTCACCGCATCGATCGCCAGCGGGTCGTCAGCGTGACCGCCTCTACCTCGACCACCACGAATCCCGAGATGATCACCGAAGCGCTGCGGGGTGATGTCGAGCGGTTGCGGCAGGAGAATCGGGGCGTCGGGATCAAGTTCGCGGGCCGGCAGGAGGATCTGAACGATGCGATCGGCACTCTTCCGTTGGCTTTTGCCGCGGCGCTGCTGATGATCTACGTGATCCTGGCGTGGCTGTTTTCCAGCTACAGCCAGCCGTTGGTGGTGATGCTGGCGATTCCGTTTGCGGTGATCGGCGTTGTGTGGGGGCACCTCCTGCTGGGCTACCAACTGACGTTCCTGAGCCTGATCGGGTTCGTGGCGCTGACGGGCGTGGTGGTGAACAACTCGCTGATCCTGATCGAGTTCTACAACGCCAGGCGGCGCGAGGGCATGGGGCTACGCGAGGCCTTGATCGTGTCGGGGCGCGATCGGATTCGGCCAATCGTGCTGACCAGCATCACGACGTTCTTTGGATTGATGCCGCTGGTGTTCGAGACCTCCTTTCAGGCGAAGTTTCTGATTCCGATGGCGATTGCGATTTCCTTTGGGTTGCTCAGTTCGACGGTGCTTACCTTGGCCGTGCTGCCGTGTTTGATTGTGATCCTGGATGACATCAAGGAGGTTTTCCACTTTCTGTGGTACGGGCTGCCGCGAGCGGCTCCGCCCCGGCCTCCGGAAGGGCTGCCGCTGGCGGCTTCGATTGCCGAGGGTGAGTAGGTAGGGAGGAAGCGACGGAGCGAACGAGCGACGAAGGGGGGTGAGAGTAGTGAGTTCGGAGTGCTGGGTGCTGGGCGAAACGCATAAACGCATAAACCATAAACGCATAAAGAGGCGAAGGGTGAGTGCTGAGTGCGGGGCGCAGGGTTCTGAGTGGTGAGAATGGGGTTTGGCACGGGTGGTTGCGCCGGAGGGAATAGTTTGCGCGCGCGCTTTTGCGGGAAGGGGATTAGTTTTTGCGCGCGCCTTGGATGGAAAGGGATTAGTTTTTGTGCGCGGGCTTGCCAAGAGGGGATTAGTTTTCGCGCGCAGAATCTCCAGAAGGGGATAGTTTGTGCGCGCAGAATTGCCAGACAGGGATTAGGGTTTGCGCGCCGAGCGAAGGCGAGGACGTTCTGGACGCTGGGTGGTGTGGGATGAGTTGTGGGCGCGTGGGATCGCACGGGAAACATGAGGGCTCCTCTACCCTTGGGCCGAGGGCGCTTGTGGCGCGCGCAAGTGATGTCCCACTAACCACTTAATGCCTGTTTTTGCAGGGTGAAATAAGTTTTGAAAATGATGATTTTTACTTTGTTGTTCCCCCCAGTTTGTGCGCGCGGACCGAGATGAAACCACAGAGAACACAGAGGAAGACTTTGGGTTAGGGCCAGGATTCGGGAAGCTGTCAGCTATCAGCTGTCGGCGGTCAGCTGAGAAGGCCCTTTACTCCAACGCGCTCTGCATGATGCTGCTCACGGCGCCCGCCTCATCGAAACCAATCATCAGAACTCGCTCATTCTCTTCTAGCCGATAAGCCCACACTTCGCTGAGCGGAAACGGCATCAGCAGTGGCGTACGGCACCATTCGTGCGCCTGAGTCTTGCTATTCATACCAGTGAACCGATGTCTCTCATCCGGCTCGCCAAGTCCATAGCGCACTGTTTCTTGCCGCATGCCAAGCTCGAGAACCCGGCCTACTTGGGCCATGCTCCAGGCTCGAGGATTGGCGGCTTGGGCTGGCAATCGAAGCGCGGTCGGCTCGACGTACCCCTTGACCAATTCGAATTCATGCCACGATGGATCGAGTTGAATATCGGTGTGAAACCCCGAGTTAGCAAGGCTCTGGCGCCAGGGTTCCTTGGCCGATTCTTTCAGCCGCACCTTGTATCGGCCGGGCTCTGGATACGGCCAAATGCGCACCGGGCAACTCGCAAGCTTGGCCCGCGTCTGATCTGAGCGCGAAATGCTTGCATCCAACGGGAATGCGCAACCATGGTAGTTCGAAGATTTGGCCCCTTTCAAGCGCATCGGTTTTCCGTTGGGCTTGAGCACTTCGAGCCACGCATCTGGATCGTCGCGAATCCTGAACATGATTGAGCCGCTACAGACATCTGTCAGCTTCTGCGGCCCTTCACAAACCAGGTCAACATCGAGGCAGGAACTGGGCACAAAGCGCAGGCCAGCCGGCGTAACACTCACTTCGCTCTCGGAGACCGGCTGGTCTGAGATCGCGTTGAGAATGTACGTCCGAGCCTTGATCGGACCAGGATGCGATGGGACTTCATGACATCCCGGTGCAAATCCGATGATGACGCCCACAAGGATTACTCCACACAGATTCGCGCTTCTCATTCTCCTCATGCTGAAACCCTTTCGCGCACTGGCTTGCCGCACTCGGTGCAAGTCTCGCTTGCGCCGATCGGATATTTGCACTGCGGACACAAACCTTGTCTGAGTCGTCTGCTGCCAATTTGTTTCACTATCGCAGCCCTCAAAGCCAAAAGCAGAATTCCGTAGAACAATGTATTCAGGGCAAATCCAACAACGATGGGGCGATAGGGCATGAAAGCTGCGCGACTATGTGTCGGGGGCTGGCGTGACGGTATGCGTATGAGCCCCTGAGCATCCACGGCGGCCGCCGAACGCATCACTTGGCGCTGAGTTGTCCAGTCTGATGTATGCCAGCAAATGTCACCAGAAAACGCATAGAATGGCCAGCCAGATCGCCACCTCTCAGCACGCGGTGCCCAAATAGTCGCAAACGTATTTGGCTGGTTTCGAAGAGACTCAAATAAGGCTTCTACCTTGCTGTCGTGGAGCATGAAGACTTCGGCGTGCCATGCGAAGCCATAGGAGACACTAATCGAGTCTGACCTCAGGCTTTCACCATATCCTGAAAGCCAAAGTCGATCCGAAGAGACCGGTTCTCTGTTGTCATCTCCACTTGCACGACAACAAAGGATTCCGAAGATCGCAATAGCAATTGTTAGTCCTGCTGCTGCAAGGAGCAGGTAAAGCGCGGTCATTGGAGCAAGGCTTGTCGCGCCTCGACGTGGCATCAGTTAGAGCCTACCTGAAAGTCCCCCACGCCACATGTGCATGCAATGTATTTGGGTGAGACCGGCTTGCCGCACTCGGTGCAAGTTTCGCTTGCGCCGATCGGATACGCACACGCCGGGCACAGGCCGTGCTTGATGCGCCTGCGG
>JAKEEP010000057.1 GCA_022616475.1 Phycisphaerales bacterium
ATGCGCTCCAGCGGCCGGCCGGTGTTGGAGAGCAAGAGACGGTTCTGGTCGCGGCCATCGTTGAAGCGGGCGACATCGGCGCGGCCGGCGGGATCATCGAGGTAGCGTTGAGTGCATTGTTGCGCGGGCACGCCGATGGGGACGAGGCGCTGCTTGGAGCCCTTGCCGGTGACGATGATCACGGCAAGCGTGGGGTTGTATTCGTTGAGGCGCAGGGCCCCCACTTCCGAGGCGCGCAGACCGGCGGCGTACATGAGTTCGAGCATGGCCTTGTCGCGGAGCCAGAGGCGGCCGGAGGTTGCGTCGGGTGCTTCCAGCAGTGATTTCATCTGCTTGGGCGAGAGTACGCCCGGAAGGCGCTTCCAGCGCGTTGGTGTTTCGAGGAAACGAGTGGGGTCTTGATCAATGAAGCGATTGGCGATCAGGAAGCGGAAGAAGACCCGGAGAGCGGCGAGGTGGCGCGCGATGGAAGTTGGTTCGAGTTGCTTTTGGCGATGGAGGTGGCGGACGTGCTCGGCGAGGTGGTGAGGGGTGACGTTGTTTGGATCGGCGATGCCGATGTTCGAGAGGTGCTCGATGAGATCGTTGAGGTCGCGCTGGTACGCCTGGAGGGTGGCGGGGGCGAGACCGGCTTCGACACGGAGGTAGGTGAAGAAGTCGCGGGTGGAGAGGTGGAAGCGTGAGGGAGTTGGGGCGGTGAGGGTGGAGATAGCCGAAGGATCGGCTAGATTGCTGTCAAAGTGACAATAAACAAACAAGCGTCCGATCAAGCCTTAAGAGCACGTATCATTGAGCGTTGGAATGAGATCAAGGGCTACTGCTGCGCGAGTTGTCGGTGAACTTGCACGGCGTATTCATTCGTCTCTATTGAAGGCGCGAGGTTTCAAGAAACTCGCGCGGTCTTACGTACGATTGAACGGTGGGGTGTATCAAGTCATCAACGTGCAGATGAGCCAATGGGGAACGGCGAACAGCGGTGAATTCACCATCAACCTCAGCGTCGTCTGGCCTTGGTTTCACGAGCGATTCACCGGATCGTCTATGCCACGCAATCCAGCAAGCGGAAAATGTGTCATCTATCAACGAATCGGGTTTGTCATGCCTGAAAAGAGGGATTATTGGTGGCCGGTACGCTCGGTCACCAACCCCGACGAGCTGGCAACTGAAATCTCCCGCGTAATTGAGGGACACGCACTCCCCTTTCTCGATACGTACCAACCCTCTGATAAGCTTGTCAGGTTACTCGCACGCGGCGTCAGTCTGCCTCCGGCCGGGACTGCACCGGAAATACTGAAGGCAGCCGCAATGCTCCACGTTGGCAATCGGCGATCGGCCGCAGCAGTGTTCCGACGGTTCCTTCAAAACAACGCTGGAGCCGATTTCGATGAAACGATGCAACCGATAGTCGAGCGATTTGGCCTTAGCGAACTGATTTGACATGGCGACACTGCTACCGGTTGTCGTATGCAATTCGCCGCTTGAAGAAGCCGAAGCGTGCGGCGTCTTTGGCGAGGGCGAGAGTTTTCTCGGTCGTTTCAATCGCGCGGGCGGAGCCTTCCTTGAGGATGTCGAGGATGGGCTGATCGTTGCCTTCGTACTGCTTGCGGCGCTGCCGCATAGGTTCGAGGAGCTTGTTGAGGGCGTCGGCGACTTCGGCCTTGATGTGGCCGTCGCCGATGTTGTCGCCTCGTTTGTAGCGGTCTTTGAGCTCGGCGACGCGCGCGGGATCGGGGATGAATGTCTCAACGTATTGGAAGAGGGCGTTGTTGGGATCGCCGGGCGCCGTGGGGCTCTGGCGGCCGGTAAAAATCTTGCCGATCTTCGATTGGACCTGCTTGGGGGTGTCGGTGATGAAGATGGCGTTGTTGAGCGACTTGCTCATCTTGTTGACGCCATCGATGCCGACGAGCCGGCCGACCTTGCCGACATCAGCTTTGGGAATGGGAAAGACTCCGCCGAGCTTGACGTGGTCATCATCGTCGGTCTTGTCAGAAACGCCGCAATACATCTGGTTGAAGCGGCGGGCGACTTCGCGAGTCAGCTCCAGATGCGGCACTTGATCCTCACCGACGGGCACGCCGTGCGCGCGGAAGGAGAGGATGTCGGCGGTTTGGCCGACGGCATAGAGGGGGAAGCCGAAGCTGTAATTCTCGCCAAGGCCCTTGACTTTGATCTCGTCCTTCAGCGTCGGGTTGCGCATGACGCGGTTGAACGGCAGAAGCATGGCGAACAGAAAGGTGAGCTCGGCGATGGCGGGGATTTCGCTCTGTAGAAAAATGGTTGCCTTGCGCGGGTCGATGCCCATGGCCAGGTGATCGCGAACGATTTCGAGGCAGTCGCGGCGGATTTCATCGGGCTTGTCGGCGCGCGTGGTATAGGCGTGCAGGTTGGCGATGATGAAGTAGCACTCGTGGGTGTCCTGAAGCTCGACGCGGCGCTTGACCGAGCCGACGTAATGGCCCAGGTGAAGCTGGCCGGTGGGCGTGTCGCCGGTGAGGATGATGCGCCTGGTTTGGCTTCCGGGAGCGTGACTGGCCGAAGACTTACTTCCGGAGGATGGATTGGCGACAGAGCGGTTCATGTCGAAGGTACTGTATCAGCGCGAAAGCCGCGCATGGTTTGATTCATCTCTTGCGCGCGCTCTGGTTCACGCTTTGGAGCCCAGCAATGCAAAGGCAAGATTCCCGGCGTTGAAGAGGGCGTGCATCGTGATTGGCGCCGCGAGTGAGCCGGTTTTCTCGTAGATCCAGCCGAACCCCAGAGAGAGGACAAACAGCGCGGCCACGGCGTGGGGCGGCACGGCGTGGAGATGCATGAGAGCAAAGATGAGGCTGGCGGCGATGATCGCTGGCCAGCGTCCAAGGCTCAGCTGGTGAAGGGCTCGCTGCAGCAGGCCGCGGTACATGAGTTCCTCAATGATTGGCGCGGCGACGATGACCAGGGCGGCCATCACGATCCACCAGGCGTCGATTTGGGTTTCGACAAGCTGGTGGAGCGTCTGGTGGGCAATGGCGGAGGGAGGCGCTTGGAGCAGCCGTGCCGCCAGCTCGGCGACTGTGAGCACGACGGGCCAGGCGAGCAAGAGCGCCAGAGCCCCGGCGAGCGGCGCCTTGAAAAATCCGAAGGGGCGCGGAGCCTGCGGTGAGGGGGAACGGCGCTCGAGCCACAGATACGCGATGACTCCGAGACTTTGAGCCGCGTAGGCGCCGATGAACAGTTGCACCGCTTCCTGCATCGTGAGATCGTGCATCGCCGCATTCACAGGAAGGTCGATATTGAAGACCGCAGCCGCCGCCCGAGCCCCAAGGCTGCGAATCAAGTACATAGCGAGAAACAGCCCGATGGCGATTGCCGGATCAAGGGAGAAAGGTTGCGGCGACGGGTCAAGCCGATACCATCGGAATGCGAAGAATGCCAGCAGGGCAAGTGGCGCCAGGCCAACGACGATCCAATTCGGGGCGCTGAGGCGTCCGTCGGTCGCGGATTCTGACGTCGTGGGCAGGGGCATCGCTGCAGGCGAAGCGATCGAGGTGGAGGAAGTGGAATCGGGCGTGATTTGGCCGATGTGGATCGAGCCGGATATAACTTCAGCGGGCGAGGCGTCCGGCACCGGCGCCAAGCCGAGCAGAAGCATTGTGGATGCACAAAGCCCCAGGAGCCCGGCCGCCCGCATGCCGCCTGAACATCGAGAGAAACCTGTTGGGTTAACGCTGGAGCGAATCGTGGCGCGCAAGCGGGTGGAAGTCGCCAAAGCCAAGGCGAATACGCCGCTCAAGACGCTCCAGGTGCGGTGCAGCCAGCTGGAAGCGGCGCGGAACTTTTTCGCGGCGGTGGTGGACAAGAACGCGGTGAGGACGCGCACGCGCGTGATCGCCGAGGTCAAGCGCAAGAGCCCATCGGCGGGGGTGATTCGCGAGGGTTTCGATCCGGTGCGCATCGCCCAACAATATGCGGAGAACGGGGCAGTTGCGATTTCATGCCTGACCGATGAGGAGCACTTTGGCGGGCACCTGGGATACATCCAGCAGATTCGCGAGGCTCTGCCGGGGGTGCCGGTGCTGCGGAAGGATTTCATCGTCGATGAATATCAGATCTGGGAGAGCCGGGCCGCCAACGCCGATGCGGTGTTGTTGATCGCAGAAGTTTTGCCCGAGGGCGAGCTGCTAGACATGATGATTCTGGCGCGCGAGCTGGGGATGACCACGCTGGTGGAAGTGCACGACGTGGAGAACCTGCTCAAGGTGCGGCGGCACATTGGGTTTCCGCATGCGGGGTATTCGCTGCTTGGGATCAACAATCGGGACTTGCGGACGATGCAAGTGGATTTATCGCACACGCTTCGGATGGTGGAGATGGTTGAGGATCGACGGGTGCTGGTGAGCGAATCGGGAATTCGCACGGCTGGTGATCTGCGGCGGCTGCGCCAGCACGGGGTTTACATTGCGCTGGTGGGTGAGAGCTTGCTGAGGCAGGATGATCCGGGGAAGGGGCTGCGCGAGTTGCTGGGAAAGTGAGCTGGCTCGCAGCCCAGCGCGAGACCAGTTCGCCGTTTGAAAACTGCTCAATCGTCTTCGTCGCCGAATTTGATGTTGCCCGGATGGATGTCGCGGATGTAGATGCCCATTGACTCCATTTTGGCCAAGACGCGTTGAACGGCAGGCCAGTTGGCGCCGAACTCTTCGCGTTTTTCTTCGTGCCACTCCTCGATGATCTCGGGCGGGAAGTCGACGCGATAGTCGAGGTCGGCACCGCCGAAGTCGAGGAGGAAGGGCGGTTGGACGATGGTCATTTCCAAGACGAGCAGTGAATCATCGGCGTCGACGATCTGCGGCACATTGTGGCTAAGCACTTTCACGACGCCGTGCTCGGCTAGGCGTCGATATACAGCCAATTCCCGAGAATAGGAGTCAGACGGCATGGACTTTCACGGCAGTAGCCCGAGTTGCCCGATCCGTACTCCAGACGGTACCATCCTTTCCAAAGCCGAGTTGATCGAGCAACCTCAACTGTTGTCGTCGCGCGTACTCCAGAGCGCGGGAAGATATGTCTGATTCAGATGGATCCATAACGACTCGATCGGGACCTTCGAGCGGTGGGTACTCGGCGCGTGTGCGGCTGCGATTGCTTATCGGTGGTTGCGATCTGTCCTTGGGCCAGGTCGGTCATGATCGGATCATCTTGGACGAAACCGAGATACCCGTCGAGCCGATCTCTGCAACGAGTGGAAGTGTTGTGATGACAATCGATGGTGTCGAGCGGCGCTGGCCGCTGCGATTAGCGACACCGCTGTCGGGCGGGCGCTCGGTGGATGGGTCGCGCATCATTTCGCTGGTATCGTAATGGGAACCGCAAGGGCGCCTGTTCCATAAGCCTTACATCTGTGATGCGATTCGGCAACAGCGAGCGAGCTCGCGCGCTAAACAAGTGGATACGCTGCACGCGTGTTCGCGTACATATCCTTGAACGATGCTCAGAGGCGTTCGCAACAGGTTGCGGATGATTCGGTACTACTCGGCCCGGCGGACGCAAACGGTCTGGTCGCGGGCGTTCGATTTTGCGGTGCTTGCGGCGCTCATCTTGGCGCTTCCGACGGTGTGGCTGTTCGACAGCATGGTGGTGCGGCCGACGCTGGCGATCGAGCTGAGTGGGCTTCTGCGGCGCGATGGCGAAGCGCCGTTGACGGCGCAAGTCGTCACGGAGGAGTCCCGCCCGGACCAGACGGGCGGCAAGCCGGTGGGCAACTTTCAAGTGCGCGCCGACGATCGCTACTGCGGCTGGCCGTTGACAACTTCGCTTCGCCGGGAGGTGGCGCGCGTCGACATCGACGTTCTGGCCGAGACCGGGCCCAGGAAGAATCTGAAGTTTGCGATGGATGATCCGGTGGTTCTGGCAATTGAGCGCGCTCTTGCCAACGGCGAACACGACGAAGCCCTTGCGGCATGGAAAGCGAGCGGCCCGACGGTTTGGCAGCGCTGGGGTGGCTGGAGCGGCAACGCCGCGCTGTGGTGGATCATGCTGACTCTGGCGTGCGGCATCGCGATTTGGCTGGCCAGACTCGGAACCAACCTGACGAAAGTGATGATGACATCGCGAAGGGCGCAACTGCGCGCTGATGGCAAGTGCCTGGAGTGCGGCTACGACATGACCGGGTTGGAGTTCAATGAGCGCTGCCCGGAGTGCGGGAAGCTGGTGTGGTGAGCTGAATTGATGACGATCGCGATTGCGATATTCGTTGCGTTGTGCGCTGTGGTCGGCGTTGTCTTGGCTGCTTTGATCGCGCGGTTGGGTTGGCAACTGCACCAGAGCGAAGGGCGACTGACCAAAGCGCGATGCCCATATTGCACGTACCCGCTTCGGTTCGATGGCGTGCAGCATTGGTGCTCGGAGTGCGGGTACAAGCACCCAGTGAGCAAGGATGGCAACACCGATTCAGCGCCGCTCCGCCTGAACTCGCCGGAAAAGTAGCTTTTGCCAGCGTTTCAGCGCGGCCTGATCAGGCCCTAAAGGCGGCGTGCAGCGCCAGCGAACTGTAGATTGAATAGACGAGAGCGATGAGGCCAATGATCACGAGAGCCCATCGAGCGCCGCGGCCGAGGTACGAGAGCGTCAACCAGAGGAGCACGCTCAGGCTGATGACGATGGTGCGCCCGAGCGCCTCATCGACCTCTACGTGCAACGTCCTGCGGAGCAGTAGATGCAGCGGCAGGACGGTCGGCAGTCCGGGCCACAATTTGATCCATGACCATCGATGTTCGCTCCAGGGGTAGTCCATGGTGATGAGCCACGCGTACGGCGCGCAGAGCACGAGAAACATGACAACGGCGGAGATGATGAGTCGCCGCCGGTGACTTTTTCGACGGCGCATCAAGTCGGCGGTGTCGAATTCCTTGCCGCACTCGGGGCACTTCGGCTCAGCCAAGCCGACAAGGCTGTAGCGGCACGAAGGGCACCTGAGGCCGGCGAATCGCAGGCTTGTCGTTGGTGTGATCGTCACCGCAAATGATGATACATTGCGGGGATGCCGCAGCTGGTGCAGGTGAAGATCGCCGACGGGATCGCCACGCTGATGATGAATCGGCCCGAGGCGCGGAACGCGCTTTCGCTGGAGTTGATCGTGGCGATGAATGAGGCCGTGGAGCAGATCGGCAAGCAAGCGAAGTCCGGGAGCGACAACGTGCGGGTGATGATCCTCGCTGGGGCGGGCAAGGTCTTCTGCGCTGGGATGGACTTGAAGGGGGTGTTGCACGATCCGAAAGCGATGGGAGAAATGCTGCGGGGGCTTTCGATGTTCCTGCGGCGGGTGCGGCGGCTGCCGATTCCGACAATCGCGCGGGTGCAAGGCGCGGCGGTGGGCGGCGGGTGCGGACTGATGGTGGTGACGGACTTTGCGTTCACCCATGCCGAGGCGAAGGTTGGGTACCCTGAGGTTGATCTGGGAGTCTGTCCGGCGGTCGTCGCGCCGTGGCTGATCAAGAAGATCGGCCCCGGAAGAGCACGGGCGATGCTGCTGGCGGGTGGGACGATGACGGGCAAGGCGGGATTTGAAGCGGGGTTGGCTTCGCACTTGGTGAACGAGAAGGAGCTTGAAGCGGCGACGCTTCAGTTGGCCAATTCGCTTGTGAAGGGCGGCCCGCATGCGATGGCCGTGACCAAGCAGTGGCTCAATGAACTGGACGGGTCGATGGAGGAGGCGCCATTCGAGAAGGCGGCGGAGCTTTCAGCACAGGTCATCGCGGGCGAGGAAGCACAGAGCCGACTGCGAGCGATACTTCGCTGACGCGTATAGAATCTAGACAGGAGATGCGCCTTGCTCTCGCTGATGCTAATGGCCATGCTCGTACTGCAATCGCCCACCGACCCGGACGGCGAACCTGTTCGGCTTGAGTTGTGTTCAACACGCGCAACTGCAAAACTCGGGTCGTACACGCCCTGGGGGGCTACACTGAGCCAAGATCGACCCGATGCAATCTCTGACCTTCCGCTCAACCTGAATTCGCCGCTGTTTGGGCAGATTCGATGGGGATTCAATGATGCTGCGCCCAATATCTCATTTCTTGTCGACCAGGCCGCCCCCGGCCAATGGCGGCTTTTGATCGATTCTAATCGCAATCAAACCCTGGCGGACGAAATCGCCATCGAGTGTGTCAAGACAACAAAGGTGCGCGACGACGGTGTCGAGGATGTCACATACACGGCCGAGGCCCTTTTGCCGCTTTCACAGTCGGAAGCCAAGGCGCAGATTATCTTGCGCTGGCGCGGCGAGAATCCAACTGAATTGAACTACCATGCCGACTACTGCAGGCAGGGAACGATCACTCTCGGCTCTCGAACGTTTAGTGCTATCCTGCAGGATGCGTCCGCTTGCGGCGATTTCCGCGGGCGAGACGATCCCGACCATTCGGGGATATCGCTTCGACTCGATGTGAATGAGAATGAAGCATTCGAGCATCGAGGCGAGCAGTTTGATGCGCGCAAGCCATTCAACATCGGAGGAATCACCTACCAGATCATCGACATGGCGCCGGATGGGTCGCAGTTCCGGGTTGTGCAATCAGATCAAGTTGTTGGAGAGATACCGCCGCCACCCGACCTTCGGCCCGGCCGGATCGCGCCCTCCTTCAAGTCGGTTGATATCGATGGACATCCGATTGCGTTCCCTGATGATTTCCGCGACAAGATTGTCCTTCTTGAGTTTGGGGCCACCTGGTGCGGCCCATGCAAACGAGCGATTCCTGAGTTGCAACGGATGTTGGAAACGTATGATCGGGAACACCTCGCGATCCTTGGCATCGCGTTAGAGCCATCCAAAGAAACCGACGCCTTGCGGAAGGTGCTCGTCGAGCGACGAATCACTTGGCCGCACATCAATGACGGTCAAACATGGGAAGGGTCGCTCGCGCAACTTTATTGTCCACCCGGCATTCCGTGGTTTTGCCTGGTTGATGGCGATACACAGAAAATACTCGCCTCTGGTGGGCTCTCGAACATTCAACAAATTGATTCGGCGATCGTGGATGCCCTCAATCGGTAAGAAAAGCGGATTCGTGAGAATCCGCTGCGATCATGCCTTTTCAGATTGTTGGTCGCTGGCAGATCACGGACACTGCGTGGACCCGTTGATGCACCATTGATCGCTGGCGTCCATTTCGCATCGATTCCCGGTGCTGGCAATGCAACTGGAACTGTTGTTGCAGCACTTGTTGTTCAGCGGTGGGCTTTGGCAAACGTAATCACCGTAAACAGCGTTCAGAATGCTGTTCGCACGAACGGCAGCATTGTACGTGCGCTCATAACCGGGCAGGACTTCACCCAACGCGTCCAGGTAAAGCGTGGTGTCGAAGAAAACCCTCTGCCCATTGCTGTATCCGATGATGCCGTTGGTTTCTCCGACGATCAGGTCGTATTGGAAACACTGGTTGAACTGAATGTGATGGCCGTACAGGATGTTCATCGTCGCCGGCCGCTCCGCCCACAGTTCGCGCATGAGATCCGCTTGCGAAAGCGTCCCAGCGTTGTAGTCGTCGAGCAGGCCATCCATCCAGATGACGTGGAACATCCCTTCCGTTTGCCGGTCCTCGGCTTCTTCGGCTTGATCGGCGATCGCGACCGGTGAGAGGATGGCGAGCATAGCGAACAAGATCACAGACAGCAAAGTTCTGAGATTCATGGCTCTACTCCTTTTGCCCCTGGTGTTAAGAATGTCTGCTGAGGGAAGGGCGACCCCCGACAGTCGCACTGCGCACCTCAACTCGGTGCGTGTGGGGCGGCAGTCTAGCCTTCGCAAGTTGTGGCTGTCAAGCCTCAAGAACGCCGCGAGTACCGCATGCTGTGCAAGTGCTTGCAGGAGTGGCGCAAGCATGCCGGGTTGTCTCAAAGGGCCCTCTCTAAGAAACTAGGGCGCGCTATCACATTCGCGTCCAAAGTGGAGGCTCGCGAACGCAGGATCGATCCCATCGAGTTCGTCGACTGGGCGCGCGCCTGCGGTGTGGCAACTGCCGAGGTGATTTCAGCCTTGGGCCTGCCGAGACCCTTAGAGCATCGTTGAAGACTTGCAGGTCGCGCTGACATGGCGCAGCCGCGTGACCGATGGCACCGCGTTCCAGGGCTGAGCAAAATCGTGGCAAAAGGTGGTGGCGGCTCTTACAATCGAGCAGGACCTTTCATCGCGTCGCCCGCTGTAAGACCGCAGGAGAGTTGGAGTGCCCAAGCCCGATCTTGCCAGTGAACTCAAGAACGTCTCGGCCAAGGATCGCAAGCAGATCGAGCAGGCCCAGGAGATGCTCGGCCCCGATCCGGCGACGATGGGGTTCATCAAGAACGTCTTTTGGGGGAATTTTCGGGAGGAGTTGGTCTTCCCGTTCCCGCAGGTCAGCGCGGAGGAAACGGCGCGGTGCGACCAACTGCTGGCGGCGCTGGATGAGTATCTGCGAACTGAGCACCCGCATCACGAGATCGATCAAAAGCAGTACATCCCCGAGTGGGTGGTCAAACGGCTCTTCGAGCTGGGCGTGCTGGGCATGATCATTCCCAGGGAGTTCGGCGGCGGCGGGTTCGGCATCACAAGCTACAACCGCGTGCTCGAACGCATCGGCATGAGTTGCGGATCAACGGCTGTCATGGTGTCGGCGCATCAATCGATCGGCTGCGGAGCGTTGATTCTGTTTGGAAATCCGCAGCAGAAGAGTTTGTACCTGCCGCGCATGGCGACCGACACGCTCAGCGCGTTTTGTCTGAGTGAGCCGAACGTGGGTTGCGATGCGGGTGGGCAAGAAACTCGCTGCGAGCTTTCGGCCGATGGGAAGCACTACATGCTCAACGGCGAGAAGAAGTGGGCGACTTCCGGGGCGCTCTCGGGCTTGTTCACCGTGATGGCGAATCAGCAGATCATGGACGAGACCGGCAAGGAGAAGAAGAGGGTCACCGCTTTGATCTGCACGCCGGACATGGAAGGGATCGACATCTTCAGCCGCAATCGCAGCAAGTGCGGTATTCGAGGGACATGGCAGGCGCGGATCCGCTTCACCAACGTCAAGGTGCCGCGGGCCAACTTGCTCCACAAAGAAGGCAAGGGCTTGAATGTGGCTCTGACGTGCTTGAACTACGGCCGGTGCACGCTCTCGGCCGGCATGGTGGGCGCGGCAAAGGCGGCGTACGACCAGTCGGTAAAGTGGGCGCAGTACCGGTACCAGTTTGAACGGCCGATCGCGGAGTTCGAGCAGATTCAGGCCAAGATCGCGGCGATGGCGGCGTATTGCTATGCCATGGACGCCATGCTCTATATGACCTGCGGCATCGTCGATCGCAAAGACGACGACATCATGCTGGAGACGGCGATCTGCAAGGTGTTTTGCTCGGAAT
>JAKEEP010000058.1 GCA_022616475.1 Phycisphaerales bacterium
GCCTAGGAACCGTCGGAGTGCGACATCAAATCAGATGATGGCGCGCACTGCAACCCAGGCGCAAACGATCGCGGATGCGCCGATCGAGAAATGCCAGCCCACGCCTGCGAGTGCCCACAAGGCAAAAAGGAGAATGTCTCTGCTATGCGCGGTGGTCGGCGATTCATGCATGCCGAAGCGACGGCGCAGATCGCCAAAGGTCGTCTGTTGCAAAGCGGGCTCTGGAAAGCCTGTCTTATAGAGATTGGTGGTTGCGCGGCGGCCGCGGATGAACGCGCGAAAGAGCCGGCGCGGCGAGCGAAATAGACCGACCGTGAACGCGCCGAGATTGAGAATCCAGGCCCAGCCGTGCTTGCCGCAGCCGCTGGCGATTTCCCAGCCAGCAATCTCCGCCTCGCCGATCCAATCGACGTCGTATTCGGTGGCAATGTGATGCAGATCGTGGAGCTTGGCAGCAGCGACTCGGCACGCCGAGTTGGGAAAGAAGAATGGAAGGGGCCGGCTCTCAACTCGGACCCAACGTGAGTTGTACCCGCCATCAGCGCCGAGCCCGGACGCCATGAAGAACTCCGCGCGGGCTTGGGCGAGGCTCATTGAGTCTTGGAATCGATTGGCTGTAGAATGAAGCATCGCAAGTCACGTCGGCGAAAAACACGAAACAATGCCAATTCTAGCCGGGGTATGATGTCATTCACCCGCGATACATCGATGGCTGCCGCGAATGCACAGTCCGTGACCATCACTCTGGAAGACGCACAGAGCGTGTCCGGTCTGCTGCAGGCGCCGCCTTCGAAATCGCAAGTACGTGCGTGCTATGTGTTGGCACATGGCGCCGGGGCGGGAATGGCGCATCCGTTCATGGCGGCCGTCGCGCAAGGTCTTGCCGATCGCGAGATCGCTACGTTGCGATATCAGTTCCCGTACATGGAGCGGCATTCAAGGCGACCGGACACGCCCAAAGTCGCTCAGTCGGCTGTGCGCGCGGCGGTCGAGGAAGCGTCGCGTATGTTGCCAAATATTCCACTCTTTGCGGGCGGCAAGTCTTTTGGCGGCCGCATGACCTCCCAGGCCCAAGCCGCATCGCCGATGCCGGGAATGCTCGGTCTGGCCTACCTGGGATTCCCGCTTCATCCTCCCGGCAAACCATCCGATGAACGCGCCCAGCATCTGTTCGATGTGCAGGTTCCAATGCTGTTTCTGCAGGGAACGCGCGATGACTTTGCGGAGTTGAACCTTCTGCAAGGAGTGATTGCAAAGCTCGGCGCCCGTGCGGCACTCAAGCTCTTTCAGGATGCCGATCATTCGTTTCATGTGCCGGCGCGCTCCGGTCGAAAGGACTCACAAGTGCAAGCCGAAATGCTGGATGCGCTGGCTGGTTGGATCGACACGGTCGTCTCAGGCAACGCTGCACGGGGAGCGCGCTGAGATGCCTCGCTCATCGATGTCGGCATCGCGATCCAAGGCGAACGCCACCGCCTATGTCGCCTTGCTCCGAGGAATCAACGTGGGCGGAAAGAACATGCTGCCGATGTCGAAGCTCGCTCCAATGTTCAGCGACGCCGGCTGCGTGAACGTTCAAACCTATATTCAGAGCGGCAATGTGGTTTTTTCCGCAACGCCCGCATGCGCTGCGGAGATTCCCGCATTGATCTCCAAGAGAATTGCCAAAGGCTTGGGCTTTCAGCCGGTCATTATCCTCCGAACCGCCGCTGAAATGCGCCGAATCGTTGAGGACAATCCGTTCATCAAGACGCGCGACCAGGCCGGGCTCGAAAATCTACTTCACATCGCGTTTCTCAACGATGCGCCAACCAAGGCGAGCATTGCAGCGCTCGATCCCAACCGCTCGGCGGGCGATTCGTTCCTGGTGCGCGGCCGCGAGATTTACCTCAATCTGCCCAAGGGCGTGGGAAAGACCAAGCTCACGAACGGCTACTTTGATTCAGCGCTCGGCGTCACCAGCACGATGAGGAATTGGCGCACAGCACTCAAACTGCTGGAGATGGCGCAACAGGCGCGTTGAAAGAATGGGGGATTGTCCGACGGCTCTGCAGCCGCCGGCCGTCGGCGCTTCAACGCCGCCGAATCAAGACTGGGTTGGGGGCGGTTCTACTGTTTGTTGAATCGATGGATGGGGGCCGAAAGGAGTCTCGAGTTGACGCCTTGATTGTCCTCCTTGAAAGGCGAGGTTGCCCGAAGGTCCACAAAGGACCTGCGCATGTCGATGAGATCGCGAGAAAGCGAACGATCCGGGCGGACCGGGCGGTGCAAGGAGTCCACCACGGTTGCGGCGGCAGCAGGCCGAGCTGCGCCAGCGCTCCTTGACTTCGACTTCGACTTCGACTTCCGTTGCGTCATGAGCTTGGCGGTCGATTTGCGCGCTGGTTTCGCTTTTTGCCCATAAATGTTCTGCGAAGCTGAAGGCGTCTTGGTCTCGGCCGATGAAGCAAACGCGCCCATGCCGTAGCCGACGGCCGTAGCCAAGCCCAGTATTGCCGCGCCCACAAGAGCGATTCGAACAATCATGCAAACCTCCCACCAGGTTATCAGCCAGCCACCGACCAAAGATTACCTTGTTAACGTGCCATCAGGCCAGCGAGGTCAGGTCGTGAACCATGCAAAGGCAGAGGAATGGATGAGTTGTACGACCTGGGTAATCCGTGCGACGGTTATGCGTCCAATGCGCGCTCAACCGAGTTGAATCCACGTGGCGTCGTTGGCCATGATCAACGGCTGACCCAGCCGACGGAGTTCGAGGTACTGAACCCACTGGATGGTGAGAACGCAGAGAACTGCGACAAGGAACCACGATGCCAACTCGGCTTGCCAGCGGTGCCCCAGGGCATACAGCACGCCAACGCTGAACGCCACGGTGCTGAGCTTGAAGGCGCCGATTGCCAGCGCCGGATGGGCGACTCGAGCCAGTTGATGCACGATTGGATTGGCTTCGAACATGCCGGTGGTCTGCATGCATCGAAGCGTGAGCCCCAGATCGAGCATGCTCAACACAACGATGGCGCTCAGGAGAAGCGCGATTCGCATTGGCCGGCCGGTCGATGCCAAGCGAGCCGAACGCGGCAGCGGCTTGATGCCTTGGACCAGGTGCAATGGAAGGACTTGGCTGTAAGTTGACATTGGGTTCCTCCTTGCGAGTGCCCGAAATCAACCTAAGAAAGGCGGGAAAGGCCGGCGGCGGCGCGCCTTTGGAACGGACACACACGCCAAAAAACCCGGAATTCCATGCCGCTTTTGCTACAATTCCCGGTTATCCGATTCAATCTCCGGGTGTAATGGGGTCTGCACGATGGCGTCCGACGTCTTCCCGGCAACGCTGAACACGTGGATCGGCGGCGAGCTCAATCGCGGATCGAGCGGGCGGTTGAAGGTCAATCAATACCTGATGTCAACGTATGCGTGGCCGTTGAGGGTGTACTACCTGGGCACGAACTTGCGGTGGCTGGGTGAGCCCGATGATGTCATCGGAGGGTTCTTCGCCAGCCGGCTGGCACAAGGCGAGTTTTTCGGGAAGTGGCAAGCCAGTGGAATCCGGCTGCGCCGCTGGCTGATGAATTCATTCAGCTATTACCTGATGGAAATGCGGCGTGAGCATCGCAAACAGCGGACCGCAGTCGAGGCGATTGATGAGCCGGTGACATTCTCGGGAGATCCGAACGCCGCGCTCGATCAGGCCGCAGCCGTGGCGTTTGTGCGCCAGGCGATGTTGGAAGCCCAGAAGGTCTGCGAGAGCGACGACCTGGGGGATCACTGGCAGATTTTCCTTCGCCATCATCTTGAAGGGGCGCCCTTTGCCGATTTGGGCAAGGAATACGGCGTCGATGCGGCACGGGCGACGGTGATGGCCCGCACGGCAACGCGAAAGTTTCGCGCAGCGCTGCGCGATGTGCTGGAGCGAGACGGCGTCGCCCCCGAGCGGATTGATGAAGAAATCCAGATGCTGGTCAAGGAGATTGGATCATGACAGGCAAGCCGTCGAGCGAGTCTGCAGGCAAGACGCCGTGGCCGCAGGACATGAGCATGGAGAAAGCATCGCTGTTTCTGCGTCTGGGCATGTCGGCTCCGCGACGGCCGGTTGATGACCTGATCGACCGATTGAACCAGCCCGATGGCAAGCGTTGGCTTCCCGGCGCCCTTGAAGACGGGCCGATGCGCGGGATGGGAACACCGCTGGATTTACTTGTCAACGGCAAAGCAACTGTTCAGCAGTGCATGCTGATCAAGGATCACAGCAAGGTGTTTGTTCGCAAGGCGATGGATAACGAGGCGAAGATGGCGGGGATTGCCGGCTACTTCTTGGCGATCGCCGCCGGCCTGCGGCATCATGGGGTATTGCTGACGGCCCGCGAGCGAGCGGGCCTGCGCGATATCCTGCTCGATCTGGCCGAGGCGCTGGCTGAGCCGTACCGCGCCCTGGTCAGCCA
The DNA here is from genome assembly GCA_022616475.1 of Phycisphaerales bacterium. Taxonomy (GTDB): domain Bacteria; phylum Planctomycetota; class Phycisphaerae; order Phycisphaerales; family SM1A02; genus JAKEEP01. The sequence continues at coordinate 4,440 of JAKEEP010000058.1, forward strand.
AGCGGCCTTGAGCGCGCCGGCGGCTGGTTCTGCGGCGGGCAACCAGCCCAAAGATTAGGTTCAGAGGGGCGCGTTGTTCAGCGTACGGCAGATCGTTGTTTTGGCGGTGGTCGACGACTCCGCACGGGGACCTGGTGGAGGAGGGGATCAAAACTCGATTTGAAGGACCCTCTCATTGGCGCGCCGATCGAGCGCGCGGATGCCTTTCTTGGTGGGAAGCCTGAATGCAAGGCTTCAGACACGACCCTTACCCAACCCACACAAGAACGGAGACATCCAATGAAAACTCGCAAACTTATCGTCGCCATGGCCACCCCGGTTCTCGCAGCCAGCTTTTTCGTCGGCTTGATCGCCAATGGGGCCCCGCAAGCTGGCGGCTCGCGGCTCACGCGTGAGGCCTTGGCCAGCGCGGAGCGCCGAGTCGATGAAGAGCAGCGCAGGCTCGAGCCCACGTCCATTCTGGCAGAGGCGCTCAACAGGGCTTCTCGCGAAGTCGAAATCGACACGATTTTCGAGCGGAGCGACGATTGGACATTCATCGACGCCAGCAGCCAGCACAAATACAAGGCCACCGTGGAAGGTTGGACGGTGTTCACGATGCAAGTCAACGGCGACACGCCACTGCAGATGTCAATCTTCACACTCGAAGGTCGTTTGCTGGCCACCGCCGACTCCGAGGGCTGCGGAATCCTCCTCAACAGCCATGGCGCGATGGACGTGGTGGTGCTGATCGAGAACTATTACCGGTTCGACAACGACTACATTCTGCACATCTATTGATTCCACAGATCAACGATGCGAAGGAGCGAAGGCCGACGGCCTTCGCTCTGTTTTTGCGCGGCATTGCCATTGACGCGTCAAAGCCAGGTCATCTTGTCAGATTCTGCGACGGCCGATTGTGAGGGCGACGCGGTGCTGGGTCTTTCGTGGAGTGGCTGAGCCGCTCGAGCAGCTGGGACAGGCCGCATCGTCGGATTTGGCCCGTCGAAATGGAAGAAGCGGGCGCGCCAGCAACCAGAGGCCATACAACGCCAGCAGCGACACCAGCCAGAATTGCCAATCGCGAATCGGCATCAAGCAACTCCAATCCAGAGCAGGATCGACCGCGCGAGCAATGCCGCGATGTAGGCGACCAGCGTCATGTAGCCCAGTTGAAGGCCGGCCCATTTCCAACTGCCGGTCTCGCGGCGCGTGACGGCAAGCGTCGGAAGACACTGCATGGCCAGCACATAAAAGACCAAAAGGCTGGCGGCGGTGGACTTGGTGAACACCGGCGAGCCGTCGTCGCGAGTGGCGGATCGGATTCGATCAAGGACCGCTTGATCTTCGGTGTCATCCGTTCCGGCGAACAAGACCGACATGGTCGAGACAAAGACTTCGCGTGCAGCAAAGCTCGTCAGCACGCCGATGGAAAGCTGCCAGTCATATCCAAGGGGCGAGAAAACCGGCTCAATGGCCTTGCCGAGCCGGCCCGCGAAACTGTGGGTGAGCTGAGATGTTGCATCACCGGCAACCGGGCCGGGGTCGGCGATTGATTGTGCGGCGATCAAGGATGGTGATTGGCCGCCGGCCGGCGCCTGCGGATAGGCGCTGAGCCACCACAAGAGCATGCAGATGCCGACGATGACCGTGCCGGCCTTGCGCAGGAACGTCACGGCTCGGTCGAGTGAAGTGAACAGGGCCGTGCGCAACGAGGGCAACTTGTAGGTGGGCAGCTCCAGGACCATCGGACGTGCCGGACCCTTCAGGATGGTTCGACGGAACAGCAAAGCGGTCATGAGGGCGGCGATTCCCCCAAGGAGGTAGCAGCCGGCGAACGCGACGCCGGCCCACAGCGCCTGCCCTGCAAACAGCACGCTGATCAGGAGCACGTACACAGGAAGGCGCGCTGAGCAACTCAGGAATGGCATGACGAAGATCGTTGCCACCCGATCGCGCTGATCCGGAATCAGCCGCGCCGACATGATGGCGGGAATGGCGCAGGCGTGGGCCGAGAGCATTGGAACAAACGCCTGACCTGGCAAACCAAAGCGCCGCAGGAGCCGATCCATGACGAACGAGGCTCGTGCCAGATACCCCGTGTCTTCCAACAGAGTGATGAGGAAGAACAGCAGGCAGATTTGCGGCAGGAAGACGACTGTGCCGGCGATGCCGCCAATGACGCCATCGATCAGCAGATTGTGGAGCGGGCCGTCAACCAGGTTCCAACCAAACCGATTCTGAAGCCCGGCGAACCCGGCGTGAACCCAGTTGCTCAGGTGCTCAAAGAGCAGATCGATGAGATCCATCGGAACCGTTGCCAAGGTGAAGATCGTGTAAAACAGCGCGACCATGACGGCCGCGAAAACCAATACCCCCAGAAACGGATGAGTGAACGCAGCATCAAGGCGGTCGGTGAAAGTATCTGCGGCGGCCGCTCCGCGTGAAAGGCCGACAGCGTGGTCGCCACCAACGCTTTGCGCCACAACGCCGTTGGCCCAGCGGGCGGCCGCGTTGGCCGGCCCCTTGGGGTCGGGAAAATCGGCGGTGCTCAGGACCGGTTCCCGCATGGCCTTGATCAAGTCCTCGACGCCTTCTCCGCTGCGGGCGCAGATCGAGACGACCGGGCAGCCCAGGTACTCGCTCAACTGATGCACATCGATGGTCAGCCCGCGACGCTGCGCCAAGTCGGTCATGTTGAGAGCGATGACGGCCGGCAAGCCCTGCTGAAGCGCCTGGCTGGCAAAGATGAGGTTGCGGGGGAGGTTGGTGGCGTCGGCGACAACAAGAAGAGCCTGCGGCGCTCGGCCGACGCGCACCCGCCCGGCGAGGTAATCGCTGCAGAGCCGGGATTCGGGCCGGTCGAGATTCAGTCCATAGATGCCGGGCAGATCGGTCACTTGAACGCCATCGCAGTTTCCGATTCGAGCCTCGACGGTTGAGCCGGGAAAGTTCGCAGTTTTGGCGCGAGCGCCGCAGAGGCGGTTGAAGAGAGTCGTCTTGCCGGTATTGGGGTTCCCCAGCAGTGCATAGGCAGAGGGACGAATCGGCTTCGTCGGGGGCTCAACCGACGCGGTGCGCGGAGCCGAATCGTTGGCGCGATGCGCGGCTGTGGATTGCTCGTTGAACAGTGCGCTGGATTGATTCGGGGCCGCAGTCATCGGCAGTGCAAATCTGAATCGTGCGATCCAAATCCCAGTCGCGGAGCAGACATCAGGCGTTCAGCTCGACCGGCCGGACCAATATCTTCCTGGCGAGCGATGCGGAAAGGCCCAGCCGTGTGGCGTTGATCTGGACAATGCAGGGCTCGCCGCCCTGGCAGACGCGAATCTCGCACTGATCAGTGAGTCCCATTGCGTTCAAAAGTTCGCAGTCTTCACAGCACAAGTCGGTGGCGTGGAGCCAGCCCCGTTGACCATCGCGCAGGCGCGACAAGGGGACAGGCTCAGGGGTACAGGTGGTCTGGGGATCGGAAGCTTCGTGGATCAATGTGGTTCACCCGTGATTGAGATTGCGTCTCAATTCCATTGATAGTAGCAGACCAGGCAAGGTTTGGGAAACGTAGGCGGGTCCGCCCCCCCGCAAAAAGCCGGGTCGCTACGCGACCCTGAGTAAAGCGAGCAAAAAGAAACCCCGGCCGAGGGCGGCCGGGGTGAAAACTCCAGATCACTCAAACGCGAACTTACGGGCAGGTGCCCCAAGCGCTGATGACGGCCAGCAGGTCGATGATGTTCACCACACCGTCATCGTTGGTGTCGGCTGCGGGATCAGCTGTGCCCCAGGCTGCGATTACGCCGAGCAGGTCGGTAATGTTGACCGTGCCGTCAAGGTTGACATCGCCCGTGCAGACCGGGACTTCGTCGCAGATGACCCCTTCGACCGCAAAGTCGTCAAGGGCCGCCTCGACCAGGCTGATCGGCGCGACATCATTCGCGGAGAACCTGACCCGCACCTGGCTTGTCGGCGCGACGTAATCGCCGACGATGAACGAGTGGGTCTTCCAAGCGTTTGGATCCGCAATATCCTGGTTTGGCGATCCCAGGTATGGGCCGGACAACTTAGCGACGAAGGTCCAATTTCCACCATCATCGTTGGAAACTTCAACCCTCAGCACGTCGGCGACATGGGTGGTATAGAACCAATACGCAAACGAGATGGTGGCGTTGCTGTTGGTCAGATCGATCAGGGGCGAGGTGAGGTAGGTGGCTCCGCCATCGACATCGGCTTCGTAGGGCCCAGCGCCAGCCGAGCCGTTCTGAGTGACAAACGCCTGCGTGCCGGCGACGGAATGATCGTCCTCGGGCGCAGCGCGCACGCCATCGTTCCACGTGCCGTTGGGATCAGCCAACTCCCAGCCGCCGCCGGTCAGGCCGCCATCATTGTTGACGGTCCAACCGCCCGCGCCGCCTTCGAAGTCATCCTCGAGAAGGAGTTCCTCATCGCTTGCCGATACAGCCGAGTACGAGCCGGTCTTCGGGTCGTTGAAGGTCACCACGGGGGCTCCGTTGATCTGCGCCGTTATCGAATAACGCAGGCTCGATGCGCAATCGACCGCCGGAAGCGCTGCTTGGTACAGGCCGCCGCCTAGCGGGGTCAAGGCCGTTTCAACAAACGCGGCGCCATCAACCGAAACGAGGATCTTCTCGCTGTCGGGCACCATGATTGCACCGACGAGCGTTGTGATCTGGACTTGGAAGTTGGTGGCCGTGTCGGGCGCGACCAAATCAGGGTGGCCGCCGGGATAGCTGAACGCAAGCGCCGGCAGACCCTGGTTCATCCAAACAAGAGTGGCGTTGGTGAGCGGATTGCCCGTGCCGCATCGGCCCTGCACAATGTCCTTCCAGCCATCTTGGTCGATATCGAACACGGCGACGTTGTGCGTTCCAGTTGCCATAGTCGCGGGAATTACGAGCGTGGCTCCGGCGCCGTCTTCCCTCAGGACCACATTCGGGAGTGGAGAACCGGTGTTGCGATAGACGTGAAGCCGCCGGTTGCAGCCGGTGGTGTCAACGTCGATGTCAGAGTGGAGGGTGTCGGGCCAACCGTCATTGTTGAGATCAACAATGAGGTTCTGGCCGCCGAATCCGTCATCGGCCACATTCTGATAGGTGAACGAACTGAAGTTCGGGTTGCCGTTGGCATCGTTGCCGGTGTTCAACTGATACCGGTCAGCGGCGTCGTCGGAATGGATCATGTCGAGCTTGCCGTCGCTGTTCAGGTCGCCGACCGAAACGAAATACGACGAGAGCGAGTACTGCATTTCATAGTCGCCGGTTGCGAAGGTTCCCATGTTGGCGGGATTATTCTTGATGGTGGCAACATGTTGCGGCGGAGTGAGCGAGGTGTGCTTGACGATGTCCTTAACGCCGTCGCCGTTCATGTCGGCGATGACGCTCGCGGCGCCGAAGGTGGTGTAGGCCAGGTTTCGCAGGCCGACCCCCGGATAGTTGAACATCGCGCCAAGCCGCGCGAGCGTTTCATCGACGAAGAAGCCAGGATTGGCGGCCCCCTGGTTGATCAGCAGCTTGTTGTTGTAGTCAAAGTTCGCCGGCTCGGACGGTCCGACTTCGCCGGTGTCATAGTCGCCGAAAACGAGATCAACGTAGCCGTCACCGGTCACATCTGCGGCGGCCAACGAGCAGAATCGAGGGTTGCAGACAGTCGGCGTGCCTCCAAATGGGCTGCTCAACATCTGGGGAATGCGGTCGTAGTCGTAGGTGAAGCCCTGCCAGATTCCGCCAGACTCGCCATTATTCATGTACACGCGCGGATGGCCGATGTAGCGTGGCAGACCGTCGCTGATGGTGGTGGCGGTGATGACGTCGAGCCAGCCATCGTTGTTGACGTCGGCCACGACGACGTCGCGATCGTTGGTGAGGTCCAACATGCCCTGCGAGACACCCTCACTGGCGGGCACGTTGATCGCGGTGTTCGCCAGCGTGTCGGCGCGATCAATCAAGATCCCCGTTTCGTTCATATAGAGGACGTCCCGGCGCCCGCCCGCGAAGGTCCATGGCACCTTGCGCACGCAGATCAGGTCGACATCGCCATCGCGGTCGACGTCGCCCCAGGCATAGTCTTTTTCCTCCGGATCGGTGGTGGTGAACGCAGGCGTATTCTGGCCCGCCCCAGTTGGCATCCGCGTTGTGGTCTGATTGAGATAGTTCACCCAGGCCGCTTGGGCGGTGCAGGTGACGCCCAGCAGCACAACAGTTGTTCCGAGCATTTGATGCGGCGTACTCACGAATCAATCCTTTCGGTTGGCTTGTCTCCTGGCGCCGCCCGGTGGCGACGGCCATCTTGATAAATCCTCATCGCACCCTTCTGAAAGCAAAACACCCAGTCGTTCAGCACCTTTACTCATCGACTCCTACCGGATCACGGCGAGCAGGTTCCCCAGGCGGAAATCATCGCCAAAAGATCGGCCGTGTCCACGCTGCCGTCAAAATCGAAGTCGGCGCTGCATGGCGCCGGAAGCGCGGCGCACGCGCCCCATTGATTGACCACGGCAAGAAGGTCCTGGATATCGACGCCGCCGGTGCCGTTGAAGTCTCCATCGCACGTTGGCTCGCAAGCGTCGGCAAAGCCATTGTTGTCGGCATCGGCGACCGCGCCGGTCAGAATGTCGAGCAAGTCGAAGATGCCGTTGCTGTTGCAGTCGCGCCGCGGGCCAGCGTACACCAGCATGAACGAAGCGAAGTCATCCAGGTCGGCGTCGCCATCCTGATCGATGTCGTGAATCGCGCAGGGAAGGTCGGGATCGATCTTGGTGCCGTAGCAAGCACGGAAGCCGGTGAAGTCGTCGAGGTTCACATTGTCATCGCCATCGCCATCGAACTCGACCTGGCCCAGCGAGCCGAGGAAGGCAATGACAAGTGCTTCATCCTCGGCTGAAAGATTGTCAAAGGCTATCGCGGACAGGGAGGCTTGCGAGCCAACTGAATTGTGAAAGCCGATTGCCGCGCGAACAACTCCCTCAAAGCCCTCTCCCTGAGGCGTCGCGAAGCCGTTGTGCCACATGGGATCGCGCTTGCGCAATCCCCATAGGGGCGGCGTCTTGACCATTCCGTCGGTCGCCATTCCTTGCACGATCGGATCGCCAGCCTCGCCCATCTGGTGCAGCAGGAAGTCTGAGTATGGCCGGATCACCTTGTTGCGAATGGCGTCTTCGAGGTTCGGATTGTCATCGGTCGTGAACGATGGCGTGTGGCACACCGCGCAGCCAATAGTGTTGAAGAGACCTTCGCCGGTCATACCAAGCTTGGGCGTTTGCGGCGGCGGGCCAAGGAAGCGCTGGAAGAACGTGACGTGATCGATGAAGTGCAAGCCCTCGCCGTCGGGCCCATCTTCGGGATCAGGAACCTGATCGCAGAAATCGGGAGACCCCAGGCTGGGCGGCTGGATGCCGTTGGGATCGTTCTCGGTCAGCACGAACCGGTTGGTCAACCCCATTTCGTTCAGGGAGGCGTCGGCGGAGAACGTCAAAACCGTGGCAACCTGAGCCTTCCAACCAAAGCGGCCCACATGTGAGTTGGGCGGCGTCTTCGGATCGTCTTCGAACGCGCTGACCATGTGCGCTGTGCCTTGCACAGTCCCAGGTTGGCTGTCGCGATTGTCCAAAAGGGCTTGGTTGGAAATCGCTTCAATCAATCCGAACGCCAGTGCACCGTTGGTGACGCGTGGCTCGATGATTGTCGCGATTTCCGGAATGAATTCCTGGCACTCAAGACTGATGGCTGAGGCTTGCAGCAGCGATCCGCCCCAATCTTCCAGGGGGTCGAAGACGCCCTTGTTAGAAGTGCCGAAGCGCGTGACTGTAATCGACCCGGTGCCGCCGAGCGGCATCGTATGGCAGTTGCCGCAGAACGGTTTGTTGAAAATCGGGCCCAGCCCATTGGCCACTGTGAGCGGCTCGTTGAACTTCAACCTGCCGACGTTGAATCGATTCAATTGTTGGGGGGTCAATCCCGGAAGCGGTTCGCCCATCTTCCGTTGTGGAATAACTGTGCCGGCGAAGGTCGCCGAACCAAAAACACAAACGGTCATCAACGCAACCGCACCGCGCCCCAACGCTCCGTTCAAAACAGATTTGTGCCAAGCGATCATCGAACCTTCCCTCCTGCTAGTTAATGAAGCTGGGGACGATGTCGAACTGGAGACATCCGATGTCATCAGTCATGCCCGCGACTCCAACTTCTCCCAGAACACCTACAGATACAGCCGACTGCCCCAAAGCAGACGACTCGCGCCGACTTTCGATCACCCGCCGCAATATACTCTGTGTCAGCTACCGATGACAGAGTATACCTGCAATTTACCTCGAACTCAGTGATCGGGATGCTGAAATCTCCATGAAAAAATCGCCTGACAGACTCTTTCCAGGGGACCCGATCGTGAGCGCGAGCCAAGATTCCGGCGAGATTTCGCCGGATTCTGCGCGACGGACCATGTTCAGGGGCACTGAATGCGTCATTCCCGTAATTCTTGCCGCCATGGTCGGCGTTGGCTGTGACGGTTGCCGAAGCTCAGGCCCGCCGGTCCAGTCCAACAACCCGAACTCTGACCGACCGGGAGCATCTTCAGCGCCCTCCCAGAAGCTCAATCCCGAGCTTCTTGGAGCATTTACACTGATCAGCGAGCGGAAAACCGATGATGCCCGCGCCGCGTTGGAGCATTACATGTCGCAGCACCCCAGCGACGGGCAGGCGGTCTTCCTATACGGTTTGTCATTTCATCGCGAGCAGCGCTACGGGCAGGCCTTGCCGCATTACGAGAAGGCGCTCGAATTGGCGCCGAACTACTACAGACCCCATCACTTTCGGGGTTGGGCGTTGTACTACCTGGGCGACCTGGAGACCTCGCGGGCATCCTTCGACGCATTTTTGAGGGCTGAGCCCGATGAGCCTGATTCACTCTTTGCGCTGGGGCTGATTGATCTTGACGAGGACAACCTGGACGCAGCCGAGGCACGCTTTCGCCGCTCGATTGAAGTGCTTACCTGGAAGGGCGGTCGCGATGTCAAAGGCCTTTCCAAAGCGCACACGCGACTGGGCGAGGTCTACGAGCGCCAGGACCAGCTCGAAAAGGCAAAGCAGGAGCTGGTTCGTGCGACAGACCTCTTTCCAAATGCCTACGAGGCGTACTACAAGCTCTATCGCGTCCTGATGCGACTGGGCGAAACCGAGCAGGCCCAGACGGTTCAACAGCTTTATCTCGCTTCCAAAGAACGCGTGCGGCCTGGAACGAGCTTTCCAGAATGATGAAAAACGTTGTCATGGCGCCCCTTCGCAGTGTGATTGGTTGCGGCCTTGTTGCCGGCATCGCAGTGTCGATCGTGTTGTTGGCGATGCCTTCGTGTGGCGCCGACCGCGAACCGGTGGACTCCAAGGCCGAGCGCCAAGAGGCGCCGGAGAAAGAGCCGCTTGCGGCGGAGCGCATCCATTTGACCGACATCACTGCCCAATCAGGCATCGATATGAGCATCACCTGCGGCAAACTGCCTTCGACGGAAATCCTCGAAGTCAACGGGGGCGGCCTGGCCTTGATCGACTACGACAACGATCACGATCTTGATTTGTTTGTCGCCAACGGCGCAACGCTTGACGCACCGGAGAACGGACCCGGCAGCCGGTTGTACCAGAACATCGGTGAGTTTCGCTTTCGGGACGTGACGGCTGAATCGGGGATCGATCTTCGCCGTTGGGCGATGGGCGTTGCCGTGGGTGACTTCGATGGGGATCGATTGGACGACCTTTTCATTTCCTGCTACGGGCCGAACGTCCTGCTGCGCAATGCGGGAAATGGGCAGTTCGTCGACGTGACGTCATCGGCGGGCTTGGCCGATTCCCCGCTGCGAAACTGGTCCACCAGCGCGGCGTTCGGCGACATCGACAACGATGGAGATCTCGACCTGTACGTTTGCAACTACCTGGATTTCGACATCGCCAACCCACCAGCGCGCACACGCTACAAGGGCGTTGAAGTGATGGCCGGCCCCCACGGATTAACCCCACAGCACGACCGCCTCTACGAAAACCAGGGCGATGGAACTTTCCGCGACATCACCGAATTGTCCGGCTGCATGGCGCGCAAATCGGCGTTCGGCTTGAATGTCGTCATCCTCGACTTCGACAACGACGGCCGTCAGGACATTGTCGTGGCCAACGATTCGATGCCGGGTTTCTATTTCCATAACCGTGGCACAACCGACGGACACACCCGACTTGACGAGATCGGGACCATCAGTGGGATCGCGTCGAACATCGATGGCGCCAATCAGGCGGCGATGGGATTGGCGATCGCGGATGTCGATGGCAACGGGCTGGCAGACAAGTTCACCACCGTCTTCTCCAGCGACACCAATTCGCTGCACATGAACTCACTCTCGCCCGGCGGGCAGTTCTTCGAGGATCGCAGTCAGCAACACGGCCTGGCCATGATCAGCCGCCCGTACCTCGGCTGGTCGTGCGGCTTCTACGACTTCGATCACGATGGAGATGAAGACCTTTTCTATGTCAACGGGCACGTGTATCCCGAAGCGACCATGGAAGCGATGGATTCGGATTATCAGCAGCCGCCATTCCTGTTCGAGCGGGCCGGCAAGCGCTTCAAGCGAGTCATGTCGGAGACCGCCGGGCCGTGGCTGGCCGAAAAGCATCGCGATCGCAACGCCGTCTTCGCCGACTTCGATGCCGATGGCGACATCGACATCATCATCGGCGAGCTCAATGGACCGATCCGCGTGCTGCGCAGCGATCTCATCGGCGCGGCAAGGTCGCCGCGGGTCGCCGCGGCGACCAACTGGCTCATCGTCGAGCTGAACGATGAACGCGCCGGCGCCAAGAACCATCGCGCTTTGGGAAGTCGCATCGATCTCTCGGCGCGCGATGACACGGGGCAGGCCGTCAAGCAAATCCGCTGGATGTTCACCGGCGGCGGCTTTCAATCCTCAGGGGCTCACTACGTCCACTTCGGCTTGCCCAAGAGCGCCGGTGACATCGCCCTCACGGTGACCTGGCCCGATGGATTCAAGCAAGAGGTAGCGGGCGTTCAATCACGATCGCATCTTGTTATCAAGCGCGGCGATCGCTCGCGGTGATTGCCCGCCGCGGCGGGCCCTGGTGGTGCGGGGCCACACAGACCTCCTCCCATATAATCGCCGATATGGACGACACACATCCGAATGCCCGGCGCGTGCAGACTGAATTGCTTCGGGCGTGTACGCCGGAGCGTCGGCTGGCCATGGCGCTGGAGTTGACTGATTGGGTGTTGCAGGTGTCGCGGCGCGCCATTGCCAGCGCGAGGCCAGACCTCTCGCCACAAGAGCAGAGCCTCTTGTTTGTCGAGATCCACTATGGTCGTGAACTGGCCGATCGGCTTCGATCCAATCTGAAGAGCCGGAAAGGATCATGACCAAGCCCTTGCCCGTGGTGGCGCTGGAGCCGGTTGCGACGGCCCTCGTATCGCTGGGCATCAGGTTCTACATCGGAGGTTCAATCGCCAGCTCGTTGCATGGCCATGGCCGCTCGACGTTGGACGTTGACCTGATCGCTGATCTTCACATGGCGCAGGTTCCGGCTTTGGTTGCCCGCTTGGAGGAACGGTACTACATCGACGAACAGATGGTGCGCGATGCCATTCGGTCGCGGAGTTCATTCAATATCATCCATCTTGAAACTTCCTTCAAGGTCGACATTTTTGTGATGAAGCGCACGCCCTTTGAGGAATCAACCGGGCGGCGCGCTCAGCCTCAGCGCATTCCGGGATCCGATGACCTCGAATTGCCCGTCGCCTCTGCGGAAGATGTCATTCTCAACAAACTCGACTGGTTCCGCCAGGGCGGCAAGGCCTCGGAGCGCCAGTGGCGCGACGTGATGGGAGTGCTGCGGGTGCAGCAGGACAAACTCGATCGTGAGTACCTTCGTAAATGGGCGGCGCAATTGACCGTCCTTGACCTGCTTGAACTCGCACTGCGTGAAGCTGAATGATCCGCGCGCTTGCATGCCAAACAGGTCGAAGTCCGCAAATAGCACGTCGATCGGACGTTACGGGCACGGGCCCCAAAGGCTGATGATTCCCAGCAGGTCGCTGACGTTTACCACGCCATCACCGCCCGGCGGGGCGATGTCGGCCAGACAAACAGTCGGCGGGGGTGGGCACGCTCCC
>JAKEEP010000059.1 GCA_022616475.1 Phycisphaerales bacterium
CAGGGCGGGTCCAAGCGCATGAGGCATCTGTACATTCGCGCCGGCTACCTGGGGCTGACGATCATCGTGCTGCTCTTTGTGTTGCTGACGCAGTTGGGCGGGAGTGGAAGCATGTCGCTACGAAACCTGGCCAGCAGCGGCGCGAACATGTTCGACATGATCAGCTATTTGCAGGTCGGGCTCATTTGCATTCTGACGCCGGTGTTCATGGCCGGGGCGATCGCGCAGGAGGCGAATCCTCAAACCTGGGACATCCTGCTGACCACGCCGCTGAACAACCTTCAGGTTGTGCTGGGGAATCTGTTTGGCAGACTCTTCTTCGTCATCGCGCTCTTGTTTTCGAGCCTGCCGCTGTTTGCGGTCACGCAGTACTTCGGCGGAGTTCCGGGCGATTCGATTTTCGCCAGCTATGCGATCGCCGGCAGCAGCGCGCTGCTGGTGGCGGCGATCGCGGTGACACTGAGCGTGACGCGAACCGCCGGCCGCCGGGCCGTGTTTGTGTTCTATATTTGCGTCATCCTCTACTTATTTCTGACCTACGCGGTGGACATCCGCTGGCGGCAGAGCTTCCCCGTTGCCGCGGGTTCATCCGCCGACTACACAACGGCGATCACTCCCCTGAACCCGTTCCTGGCGCTTGAAGTGCTGTTGCGATCAAACACCTACGTGCCGCGCGATGTCATCGACTTCGCGGATTATCCGTGGCCGGTGAAAGTCTGGTTCACGCAACCGATCAAGTCGTTCTGCTGGCTGTGCGTCTTGATCAGCTTGTTTCTGATCGGGTTCTCGACGATCCGATTGCGAGTTATCGGCGCACGAGTCGGCGCCGCTCCGTGGTACCGCAGGATTTTCGGGCTGGGGGTGAAAGGCGCGGCAGAGCGGCCGCCTCGGAGCGTGAGCCGGAACCCGATCGCCTGGCGAGAGTCTGCGGCGCGGGGCAAGACGTTTCTGGCCTTACTGGCGCGATGGGGGTTTGTCGGCGTTGGCGTGGTCATCGCGCTGGTGCTGGTGACGATGTATCACACTGGATTGTGGTCGGCCGCCGATCTCAAGTTGGCGGTCACCTCGGTGGTGGCGGCGGAGATCGTGATTATCACCCTCGCCGCCCTCAACATGAGCGCAACAGCCGTGAGCCGCGAGCGGGAAGACGGCACGCTCGATCTGATCTTGACCACGCCAATTCAGCCGGGCCCGTATCTGGCAGGGAAACTCCGGGGCCTGATTCAGTTCTTGTTGCCGATGATCATCGTTCCGCTGGCGACGCTGGCGATCCTGAGCTTCTACGTGCTGAGCGACGGCCTTGGCCAAGGGAATGTGATGCTGTCAACGCCGCTGGTGACAACGACTAACGCGGTGACGCTGCCGATCGTGTTTCCCGAGGGGGTTCTGGCGATGGCGATCATGCTGCCGCCGTTCATCGCGTTCTGCGTCATGGTGGGCTTGCAGTGGTCGATCAAGAGCCGCGGCACGATCGGCTCGGTGATCATGGCCGTGTTCATTGTCATCGCGATCGTGGGCGTGTTGAGCCTGTGCGGCATGGCCAGTGGCGGCAACATGGATGTGGTTGGCGGCGTGATCAACACGTGGAGCCCGATCAACTTGCTGTTTGCGATTGTGTATCCGGGCAACACCATTCCCAGCGCGTTCACGCGAAGCGTCGCTGCCGGGCGAATCAGTTTGATCATTGGAGCCATGATTGCCGCGGTCGCCTACAGCGCGTTGGTGTATGGGATGCACAGCAACATGAAGCGAACGTTCATGATGACGGTGCGGCGGTTGGCGGGGCAGGCGTAAGACGGTCGTCGGGTGGCACGGGTCGGCCGATACGCAGACCCGTGCGGGGTAGGTCGTGACTCGGCACTGGTCTGTGCTCCGCACCGACCAGTGGCACCCCGACGGTGAGACGGTGAGACGGTGAGACGGTGAGACGGTGAGACGGTGAGACGGTGAGACGGTGAGACGGTGAGACGGTGAGACGATCTGATCGTATCATTGTCTTGTAGTTCCCTGGCCAGAGCAGGAGCACCACCATGCCCCCAACCGTGATGCATCAACATTCCGTCCCCCGACTTTACGATGAAGAAGGCGATCTCTTGCTCGAAGCCGACCGGCGAGCCGATCGGGTCATTCTCCTTCCATCGGGCGATCCACGAAAGGCAAGCACGGATCGCGACCGCATTCGCATTCAATGGGGTCAGCATTTGCTCGCCGATTTGCTGGCCCGCCGCTACCGAACGCTCGTGTGTGGCGTAAATACCGACGACAACAGCCGGGGGATCATCGGCGAGCTCGCGGGATTGCTTCCCACCAGCCAATGGAACGCCGATTCAATCACGCAGTACGCTCGCACCTTCGCCAAGAGCCTGGGAAAGGACGATGTGATCGTGCTCAAGTACGACATGGACCTGGTTACGGTTTTGGCTCTGCTGCGGCCGCCGGGGCGCGATCACTTCACGCTGGAGAGCCTGAAGCGCGGCATCAGAATCGTGGCGCAGATGGTTGAAACCAGGTATGACCGGCTGGCGGTGGCGTCCGTGAGCTTCTTGGGGGCCAAGTCGAATCGATTGATCGGCAGGGATGAGCGCGAGCCGAGCTTCGAGACGGTGCTGCGGACGATGTTCGAATCGGGCTACCGAGGCGACGTGTTTCCATCGTTGGGAATGTGGGAAGTCGCCCCGACGGGGGTGTTTGCGAGTTATCCGTTCCCAAATTCTCTGAAGGTGATGCGCGAAGGCGGGTTCTGACACATTGCGAAAGCCCCGGCATGGCCATGCCTGGGGGTTACACCAGCAGCGTGCCGGGATTCTCAATCAACTGCTTGAGCGTGTTGAGATACTCGGCCGCCATCGCGCCATCGATGATGCGATGATCGCAGGAAAGCGTCGCCGCCATTTCGTGGCCAACGGTCAATTGATGATCGCGCACGACCGGCTTCTCGATCGCCGCGCCGACAGCGAGGATCGCGCTGTTGGGGGGGTTGATGATGGCAGTGAAGTTGTCGATGCCGTACATGCCCAAATTCGAGATCGTAAAGGTCGAATTGCTCATTTCTTCGATGGTGAGCCCTCGCGTGCGCGCTTTCTCCGCCAGCGCCTTGCTCTCGTATGAAATGACGCGCAGGCTTTTTTGATCGGCGTTGCGGAGAACGCCGACGACCAGGCCGCCGCCGCGCTCGCGCGGAAGTGAGATCGCGAAGCCGATGTTAATCTCGCCGTGAATCTTGATGTGATCGCCACCCCAACTGGAGTTGAACTCCGGATGTTGATACATCGCCAGCGCGCAACATCGCACCAGGAAATCGTTCACCGACAGCTTCACGCCCTGCGATTGCAGCTGTTCATTGAGCGTCGCTCGCAAGTCCAGCAGCGCATCCATGTTGAACGCGACGGTCACCTGGTAGTGCGGAATCGTGGCTTTGGCCTCGACCAATCGCTTGGCGATGGTCTGGCGCACGCCCGATAGGGGCACAATCTGCTCCTGGAGGGATGGGGCGAGCTGGTGCGGCGCCGCGGCCGTGACGCGCGTGGCAAGCGCCGCCGGCTTGGGCGCGGGCTGCGACACCGGAGCCACTTTCGGTTTGGATTCCCGAGCTGATGGGGCGACGGCAGCGCTCGTCTCCTTGGCCGCATCCACCGCCTTGAGCACATCGCGCTTGATGATTCGCCCGCCCGGACCGGTTCCCTCAATCGATCGCAAATCGATGTCGTGCTCATCAGCAACCCGCCGGGCGACGGGGCTGATGCGCAATCGCCCATCGCCTGCGCGTTCGGCTTCACGTGGCCCAGACTCTGGCGCGGCAGCCTTCGGCTGGGCGGCCTCCACCTCGGCCAACTTTGGCGCCGCTCGCACCGTCGGCTCCGTTCCGCCGGTTCGCGCTGGTTCGACCCTTGCCGTGTCGCGCGGCTTGGTCTTGGCTTTCGACATAGCTTCGCCGTTGCCCGCTGCCGCTGCCGCAGCCGCCTGGTTCACATCCTCGCCCTCACCGGCAAGCACAGCAATCGTCGTGCCGATCCCCACGCTCTTGCCTTCCGGAACCATCAGTTTCGCCACCGTGCCGTCGTCGTAGACCGCCATCTCCATGGTCGCCTTGTCGGTCTCGACATCGGCAATCACATCCCCGGCCGACACCTTGTCGCCTTCTTTGACGTTCCACTTGATGATGGTCCCCGCTTCCATGGTGTCCGACAGTCGTGGCATGGTGATGGGGATTGGCATGGGCATAGTCCAGATCAGCCGGCGGATCGTTGGAGCAACTGTATGATCGCCGCAACAACCTTTCGCAGGGGTTCGATCTTGAGTTGGCCCAAACGACGGTTGACGAGATTCTCGTCTGCGGTGAATAGTTTCGCGGGTCTTGCGAAACTATCGCGATGCAGCGATCCACTTGCAAAGCTCGAATTCGTCAACGGCACCGCCATTGAATCACCGTACGGATTGCTTGTGATCTGGCACATAACCCAATCGCCACGACCCGCATCAGCCAAGACAATCGCCGGACGCGATTTCGATTGTGATAAATCGGAAAAGGGAAAGTGAATCAAGACGACGGTTCCGACTGAAGGTGTGCCCACGCCGCGTCCTCCTCGGGACGATTCCAATCCTTGGCAAGCGATCGCTCGCTGAGCAGTGCAGTTTCATTCAAGGTAGATTCGCCGTTCTCCAAGATCGTAACCAAAGCGGGTTGCGATTGCGCTAAGCGGACCGTCTCCAGCAGCCGAACCACCCCATCCTTGTCGATTATTGCTCGCACGGTGCGCATCATTGCCAGGCTCCAGCCTCATGCATTATACGTTACCGCCCGCACCGCCTCGACAATCTTCCGTGCGTGCGGCAGGAACTCCTGCTCCAGGTTGTAGGCGTACGGCGCGGGAACATCGTCGCTGTGCACGCGCCCGACATAGTTGTCCAGATGATCGAAACAGGTGCGATGCAGCTGCGCGGCGATCTCCGAGCCAACCGATCCAAACGGCCAGGATTGATCGACCACGACGCAATAATTCGTCTTCACGACCGACTTGATGATCGTGTCCATGTCGAGCGGTCGAATCGTGCGGCCGTCGATCACTTCACACTCGATGCCTTCCTTGGCCAGCGCTTCGGCGGCTTCCAGACAGAAATACAGCGGCCGGCCGAAGCTCACGATCGTGCAATCGCTGCCGGCGCGCCGAACCAGGGCCTTGCCGAACGGGATAACGTATTCCTCTTCGGGAACGTCGCCCTTCGTTGAGAGAAGGCGCTCGCTTTCGAGGAAGAAGACCGGGTCGTCATCGCGGATGGCGGTTTTCAACAAGCCCTTGGCGTCATAGG
>JAKEEP010000060.1 GCA_022616475.1 Phycisphaerales bacterium
AAGCCGCCCTTTGTCGTTGGCCCGGCGTTCAATCAATCGACCATCCATGCAAAGATGTCGAACTGGGCTGCCGTCAGCGGCTGGGCTGAATCGAACGCCAAGATGACCCAGGCGATTCTCAAGTGCAAAGACAAGACCATGGTCGGTCTGCCGTATGGCACCGAGGGACTCAACCCGGCCTACGTTCAGGCCAAGCTGGTTGCCAGCATCGGAGCAGACGGAACACTCAAGGACATCGATTTCCCGTACATCGATGCGGTTGACGTCATTGCCGCGTTCGCCGCCGCTGAAATCTATCGGCTCATGGAGGCCGGGCAGACCGACGCGGCGCTCGACCTTGCGGTCGCGCACGCTTTTGTCTTGCGGCAGTTCTGCGATCGCGAATTCATGGTCGAGAAGCTTCGGGCGATCGAGCTGCTTTCGGCCGCGATGGCGAACCTTCGAGATGTGTTTCACGTCTACCGCGACAAGATCACGCCCGAGCAGTACACCCGGGTGGCGCTGTGGGAAATCCCCTATTTGCGCCCCGACCGGGGACGGCTGTTCATGCCCGAAGCCGATCGGGTGGTCGCCGAAGCCTTGATCAACGAGGTCTTCGATCCGACCAGCAGCGAGGCCAATCCCGACAAGTTCACTCAGACCTTTGCCGAGATTCAGTCGCGCAATGCGCCATTGACGCGGTTCGGCGCTGCCAAGCGGTGGCGCAACATCGCCGCGATTCACGGTAGCCGGGAAGCGTCGCTGGAGCGGCTCAAGCTCATCTACGACGACTGGTGGCGGCGCTGGCGCATTGATGCTTACGACGACATCCTGGCCTATCCGACCCAATACGAGCGCGCCAACAAGATTCGCTATGCGGCCGTGCTGTATTCGCTTCAGGATGTGGAGGTGCTGTTCGAGATTCGCAATCAGCTGATTGCCGAAGTCAACGGCACGGGCCTTGCGGCCGGCCTGTGCGCGTATCAGAAAACGTTTTCGACGTATCCGGACCAGACCGAGAAGACCTACACGCAGTTCGCGCGCACGCGTTCCGATGTTGATCCGTTCGACAAAGAGCTGGCGACGCTCAAGTACCGGCTGATCTCCAAGCGGCAGTCGATCGATATGGGCACCGACCGCCTCTGGATCGAAGCGAATCAAGGCGTGCTCTACAGCCAGGGCCAGGATCACGATGATGATCTGGCGGCGACCCACAGTGACGACGGGGCTGCCGGCGACCTGGTGCTCTGGCCGCCCATGAAGGCGCTGGCGCGCGAGCAAGGCTTCCTGGAGTAATGCGGGCCGAGGGCCGGTCGCGGAAGAAATCACGCTTCAGAACAGTTGGCTCCAGGCGGTATGCACGAGGTTGAAAAACTGATCATCATCGGCAGCGGTCCCGCCGCCTGGACGGCCGCGATCTATGCCGCGCGGGCCAAGCTCGAGCCGGTCGTCTTCACCGGCGTTCCCAAAGCCAATCCGGCGCCGATGCTGCCCGGTGGTCAACTCATGTTGACCACCGATGTCGAGAACTATCCGGGCTTTCCCCAGGGCGTCAGCGGCCCCGAGATGATGGAGCTGTTTCAGAGGCAAGCCGAGCGCTTCAGCACGCGCGTCATTCAAGATGACATCGTTTCCTGCGATTTCAAGCAGCGGCCCTTCGCGCTCAAGACCGCCGCCGGCGCCACCGTGCGGGGGCAATCGGTGATCATTGCAACCGGAGCGACCGCAAACTGGCTCGGGCTGCCAAACGAGCTGCGGCTGGCGACCAGCGGTGGGGGAGTCAGCGCCTGCGCGGTCTGCGACGGGGCGTTGCCGGTGTTTAGAGGTCAGCCCCTGGCGGTCGTGGGCGGCGGGGACACGGCGATGGAAGAGGCCAGCTACCTGACGAAGTTTGCTTCCACGGTCTTCATCATTCATCGCCGCGGTGAATTCCGCGCTTCGAAGGTGATGCAGCAGCGCGTGCTCAGCGCGCCGAACGTTGAAGTGTTGTGGAACAAGGTTGTGCTCGATGTGCTGGGTGACCAGACGATCCACGCTGTGGCGCTGCGGGACACGATCACCGGCGTTGAATCGGAGTTGCCGGTGAAGGGGCTTTTCATCGCCATTGGACATACGCCCACGACCGAGTTCCTGCGCCACAGCGGCCTGGAGCTCTATCCCACGGGGTACATCAAGTTGAACGATCGTTCCAGCTACACCAACATTCCCGGCGTGTTCGCCGCCGGCGATGCGGCGGACTCGGTGTATCGGCAGGCCGTGACGGCGGCCGGCATGGGCTGCATGGCGGCGCTGGATGCCGAGCGCTGGCTGGCCGCCAGCGGAATCCACTGATAAAAGCATAAACCATACAGCATAAAGCATAAATAAGGAGGATACCGTGGGCCGATTTCAGGGTGATCTGCCTGAACGCAGCTAGCAGTTCGCGCGAGTGACGGTTCAACTTGTGCGTGAGATTGCCCCTGGAAACGAGGCATGGACGATCGGCCGCCAATTGCTCAAGAGCGGCACGGCAATCGCAGCAAACATCTGCGAGGCCGACACAGCGCTGACTGAGAAAGAATTCGTTCAGTTCTGCAACATCGCGCGCCGCGAGGCGGTTGAGGCAAGAATGTGGCTGCGACTTTGCGATGACGAACGCATCTTGCCCGCGAGCAGACTCGAGGATCCATTGCGTGAGGTTGACGAGGTCGGAAGGATCTTGACCACGATCATCCGACGAACCCGTGGCGAGTAGCGTCCATCTTTTATGTTGTATGTTTTATGGTTTATGCTTTAAGTCTCGCCCAGATCGAAAGCGTGAGCAGCGTGAACAGGCGTTGACCGTGATCGCGCTTGGCGGTCATGTGCTCATCGATGAATCGCTGGACGGCACGGCGATTGAGTTGGATGGAACCGAACGGCTCGGTTGAGTTGAGGTGATCCAGCAGAAGTGTTTTCATTCCGCCGTAGTCGGTGCGGAACCACTCGCCGACGGGGATCGCGAAGCCCATTTTTGGTCGATCGACGATTTCCTTGGGCAGGTATTTGCGGGCGATGTTTCGCAGCAAACCCTTGCGCTGGCCGTTGGGAATGAGCTGGTCAATCGGCATCGACAACGCCGTCCGCGCCAGGTCGCGATCGAGGAATGGGCAGCGCACTTCGAGGGCGCAGGCCATAGAGGCGGTGTCGACCTTTGTCAAAAGATCGTTGGGCAAATACTGTTCGACGTCAATACGCCGAAGGTGTTCGAGGGGCGTTTGATCGGTTCTACCGCATTCGTCGGCACTTTCATCATCTGGTGAACCTATTGCAGACGAGAACGCGCTTCGCACGTTGAACGAAGCGCGCTGAAATGCGTCGCGCGAGAAAAAATCCGACGGCGCCGAATTTGTTAGTTGACGAATGTCGGCTTGTGAAAAAATCGATTCCATTGCCGCGACTCCCAGCTGCTTGAAATCGCGCGCCATGTCTCCGAGTCGCGCAGCCTTCGACCGCCAATTCTTTGGGTGGGCGCGGTTGTGCAATGCCCTTGGAAGCAATCGAAGCGCTCGCCAATGACGTGAGAGAGCGTTGACGGCCCGATATCGATCATAACCGAGGAATAGTTCATCTCCCCCATCCCCGCTCAAAGCCACTTTGACAACCGATCGAGCGGCACGGCTTACCCAATATGTCGGGAGAATTGAACTGTCGCCAAATGGCTGGCCGAGGAGGTCGATGATTCGGACCAAGTCCTCCGCCGGGGCAATCGACACATCGAGCGTCGTATGGCGAACATCAAGATGTTTGGCCACTTGCTGTGCAAATTGTGATTCGTCATAGCGCGCGTCCGGCATTTTTACGGTGAACGTCTGGATATCAGGTTGATGTCGGCGAGCAAACTCGACTACCAATGATGAGTCAACGCCACCGCTCAAAAAACAACCCAATGGAACGTCTGCTTCGAGCCTCCGCGCTACGGCTTGATCGATCAAAGCTTCCCACGACGACGAATCAACCAACTGCCCCTTTGGACTCCATGCCCGCAACGTGTTCACCGCAGTTGCGTGGTGATACGTTCGCGACATGCCTGCGGAAACAGGACTTGACGGACGATCAGAGGACAGCCCCTCGGGCCCCCAGCCGAACCCCAATTGGAGATACTCGGCGAGCCAGCCGCGAACTGTCTCAGGATTACCATCCTGTTCCGCAATTGATAAGGCGTCCCTTTCACTGCCAAACATCAGGAGATCACGGCCCTGGCACTGCTCGCGCACATACAAAGGCTTTTCGCCAAATAAATCGCGGGAAAGGAACACAGCCGCTTTCAATCGATCCCATACAGCAAACGCATACATCCCTTCCAGATGCGAAGGCAGATCATCGCTCCATTCGCGCCAGCCGTGGATGAGGACTTCGGTGTCGCTGTGATCGGTGACGAACTTGTGCCCTTTGGCCTGAAGCTCGCGTCGGAGTTCGCGGTGGTTGTAGATGCAGCCGTTGAAGACGACCGCGACCAAACCTTCCTTCTCGTTCCTGCCGCGCTCTGACACCATGGGTTGATGGCCGTCCGCATGGTCGATGATGGAAAGGCGGCGGTGGACGAAGGCAACTTCAACGAAGCGCTTTCCCGTGGCGGACTTCGGATCGTCAACTTCAACCCGATCGCGGAAGCGGCCGCAGCCATCTGGCCCGCGATAGGCAATTCGCGCATCGATCGCGTCCAGCCATTCCTCAGGAATCGGCTTGCCGTCGGTTCGCAAGATGCCGCCGATGCCGCACAAAGGATTTACGATTTGCGATTGACGATTGATGATTTGGACATGCGGCGATCTTAGCTCAGTGCTCGTAATCAATAGTGCATCGGCTAGGACAATCGAATTTTAGCGACGCGATGCCCTCGTGCTATTGCTTGCGCGCGTATGTGCCCATCAGCTCGCCCTGGTCGAGGATGTGGCCCTTCATGGCGTCGAGCAATTGTTGCTTGATGGTTGAGGGCTTGAGGGAGAGTTTGGTGTCGAGGGCGTAGATTCTGAAGAAGTAGCGGTGTGTGCCCGAAGGCGGGCAGGGGCCGCCGTAGCCGAGTTTCTTCCACGAATTGGTTCCGTGCACGGCTTCGCCAGGCAGTTTCGCATCTGCTTTGATTCCCTCGGGCAGACTTGTGCCCGCGATGTTCCAGGCGACCCAGTGAACCCATGTGCCCATGGGAGCATCGGGATCATCCATGATGAGGGCATAGCTTTGAGTGCCCTTTGGGCCGGGCGACCACGAGAGCCCTGGGGAAACGTCCTGCCCATCGCACGTGTATTTGGAAGGCACTTCGGCTTGATGCTTGAATGCGGCGCTGGTCAGTTGAAGGGTCATGGGATTACCTCCAGATTCTTGTGATGGGCCGGCGGGTGGGGCTGCTGGCTCGGCGAAATGATCGAAGAGCGCTTTGGTGGCTTCCTCGCACGCCGGCTCGGCGTTTCCAACGTTGGTGACGACCACCACCGCAAGGTTGGACTTCGGCTTCACAGTCATCCAGGCAAAGAACGTGCCGGCGCTGCCATTGTGCCACGAGACCGTTTCGCCACCGTCCCGCGGGATGATCACCCAGCCCATCGCGTAACCGTCAAGACCTGGCGTGTGCAGGCGGCGAAAAGTCTGCGGTTTCATGGACAATTCCTTGCCGGCGCGTGGTTCCGGGCTATCGCCGGGTACCACGCCACCCGCATCGTCATTCGCATCACACAACCCGCGCAGATGAAACTGCGCAAATCGCGCGAAATCCTCAATGCTGCAGTGCACATCGCCCGCGGGCGCCAACGCCGCGGGCAACGTGTAATTGTCATTCGGCCAGTGAGCAGTCACCTTGCCGCCCATGTTCCAATGCCCGCACGGTTGATTGGGCGAGTTCTGCGATGCCGGCCAGCCGAATCCCGCGCTCGACATGCCCAACGGCTCAAACGCGCGTTGGCGGATTAGATTCTCCCATGTATCGTCCATCACCTGCTCGGCAATCGCCGCCGCCAAGCCATACCCACCGTTGGAGTAGACCATCTTGGAACCGGGCTCGTACAGCGGGTTCTGCGCAACAACCCGTTTCAGAAATTCCAGCCGCTGCTGCCGCGGCGATCCGACAAGGTCTTTCGTGAGCGTTGACTCAGGCGCGCTGCCGGCGGTGAACGAAGGCACACCCGCGCGGTGCGTGAGAAGGTGCTCAAGCGTGACTCTGGCGAACTTGCCATCGATCTGGTCTTTGAGATCGGGAAGCACTTCGGCAATCGTGGTTTCCCAGCTCAGCTTTCCTTCATCAACGAGCGTGGCGATCATCGTTGCCGTAATGGCCTTCGTGCACGAACCAACGTGAAACCGATCGCCAAGCTCGACCTCGTCATCAGCTCCAATACGCCGCGTGCCGACGGCGTCTGCAGCGAGGATTCGATCATCGCAGACAACGGCCGCGGCTAGCGCCGGAAGCTTGTGATCCGAGCGTATCCGCTCCAGCGATCGTCGAATTTCGCCGTCAGTGTCCGGTCGGCTCACCTGCGCCGCGGCGGGCAGATCAACGCATGCAGTGATACAAAGCGCCGCAGTGACGATGCCGAACATGATGCGCGATGAGGCTCGCTGCGGTTGGATTTCGGGATTCATCCAGCGGCGGCGCATCGGGGGCTACGCCACCGGCTGCCTTGCCTGGGTTTTGGGTTCGTCGACCCCTACCTTGATGCGCAGCTCCTCCAACTGCTCGGGATCCACCGGCCCTGGTGCATCCGTCATCAGGTCAACGCCGTTCTGGGTCTTGGGGAACGCGATCACATCGCGAATATTGTCGGT
>JAKEEP010000061.1 GCA_022616475.1 Phycisphaerales bacterium
CCTTACCGTCGCGGCTCTGAATAGCATCAGTTCGCGATGCTGGAGCGTTACCACCGGCAAATGCTACTGCCAGGCATCGGTCAAGCGGGGCAACGGCGCCTGCGCGACAGCCATGCCTTGGTGGTCGGTTGCGGCGCGCTTGGCACAGTGATTGCCGATGCCCTGGCCCGCGCCGGAATCGGCAAGCTCACGATCGTCGATCGAGACATCGTCGAACTCACCAACCTGCAGCGGCAGGTTCTTTACGATGAAGCTGATGTGAAGTCGGGCATGCCCAAGGCCGAGGCGGCCAAGGCCAAGATCGCGCGGATCAACAGTCAGGTGGCCGTGGCGGCCCATGTTGATGACTTCAACCACCGCAACGCCGAGCGGTACGCGTCGGGCGCCGACATCATTCTTGATGGGCTGGACAACTTTGAAACACGATACCTGATCAATGACCTTGCGGTCATGCGCGGGTTGCCCTACATCTACGGCGGCGCCGTTGGCACGACGGGCGTGAGCATGGCTGTGCTGCCGCATTCGGCGAAGCGGCAAGCGGAATCCAGATCGCGCATCACGTGGAGCGATGAGCAAGCGACCCCGTGTCTGCGCTGCGTTTTTCCCGAAGCGCCTCCGCCGGGGACGAGTCCGACCTGCGACACGGCCGGCGTGCTGGGCCCGGTGGTGACGATGATCGCCGCGCATCAGGCCATCCAGGCGCTGAAGTTGCTGACGGGGAACATCGATGCGCTCGATCGATCCCTGCTTTCGGTGGATGTGTGGACCAACGAATCGCGTTCGTTCGATATCAGCGCCGCACGAAGCGCCGCCAGCGCCTGCCCGTGCTGCGTGCGCGGTGAGTTCGAGTTCATCGAAGGGGAGTCGGCGAGCGCGACGACGTCGCTCTGCGGCCGAAATGCCGTGCAAGTCACGCCGTCGGCGCCAGGGCGGCTGGACCTCAAGGATGTCGCGGCACGCCTGACCCCTCACGGAGATTTCACGAGCAATGCTTTTCTACTTCGCGGCCAATTCCGCGCTGAGCGCAACGGCCAGGGTGAAGCATTGGAGCTTACCCTGTTTCCCAACGGCCGAGCCATCATCAAGGGGACCAGCCAACCCGACGTCGCTCGCTCGATTTACGCCAAATACATCGGCGCTTGAGCCCAAAGCGCGTGACTGGCGCTTTTTCGCTGGGCTGTGCCGGGATAAGGCGCCTGAAGTGCCGAAGGAACAGGTAAGATCGTTGCCGCTCGCCCAAAGGAACGAGGAGGAACTTTCATGCCCGCGACCGCAACCCTGGCTCGAACCGTGGATTACTTCCTGGGCAGTCTGCGCCCCACGATCGGGTATGCCGAAATGCTCGTTCGAGACATTCCGGCTGAGAAATTCGCCCATAAGCCGCACCCGACCATGAACCATCCGGCGTTCATCATCGGCCACCTTTCCCTCTACCCAAACAAGGTCTTCACCATGATCGGGCAGCCTCGTCAGATCGTCGATAAACCGGGCTATGTGCAGCTGTTCCAGGCCGGCGTGCAATGTGTCGAGCAGGACGGGCGTTATCCCGACAAGGATGAGATCGTGGGCTATTACCTGGAGCGCTATCACTCGGTCGCCAAGACCATCGCGAACTTGTCCGATGAGGTATGGCAGAAAGAGAATCCAATTGAGGGCCGACTGAGGGAAAAGTTCCCCTTGGTGGGAACTGCCGTGAACTTCTTGCTCAACAATCACCACATGTCGCACCTGGGCCAACTCAGCGGGTGGCGCCGGGCCATGGGCTTGCCAAGCGTCATGTGATGTTGGACACAAATCGCTCGCGAATGCCCTGACGTGTTGCGTTGCTCCCTCCTGGGCTGGATGAAAGGGAATCTCAGAATGATGCGTCCATCAGCAAACCGTCACCGTCGTGCTCGCTCGTTCAATGCCTCTGGTTGCCTGTTGGTCGCTCTGGTGGTCGCCCTCATGTGCGGCCAGAGTCATGGTCAAGGCACCATGGGCGCTGTTCCGGACCCCATCAGCAGCCGCGATCTCTCGAACTATGGCAATCGGCTGAACCTGAGCTCGCAACAGCGCCAGGCGCTTGATGTGTATCACGATCAGTATCGCGAGGAGTTCCGGCAGCTGCGCGAAGGCGACATTGAAAAGCTCATGGAGAGCCAGCGCGGCATGCAGACCAGCCCGTTTGCCGTCATGAATGATCGGCAGCGTGTCGTCGATGCGCTTCGTGATCTCGAAACGGTGATGAGCAAGATCAAGGCGGTTGACAATCGATTCTTCGATCAAGTTCAATCGGTCTTGACCGAAGACCAGATCGCGCAGATGCAGGGCGTTCGGCAAGCGCGCGAGCGGGCGCGGTATCAGACCGGCCTCAGCCGAATGACCACCTTTGTCAATCCCGCCTCCCGAGCCGACCTGACCACGATGGTGGCCGAGCTCGAACTCTCGCCGGACGAGAAGATCGCCCTGGACCCGCTGATGGCGCAATACGAAGCGAGTCTGACGGCGGCGGCGCGAAAGCTCCATGAAGGCGCCTCCCACATGGTCTTGGATGCGCTCGACAAGCTGCAAGCCCAGGGCCTGGACGAGCAAGCGATGCGCGACCCGGAACGCCGGGGCCAGATGTGGCAAGCCATTCGACCGATCATGTCCGAGGTGTACTCGAAGCTCATGGAGAAGGCCACGGCGGTGGGCGAGCTCAATCGCAAGAACGTTCGTTCGTTCGGCCAGGTGTTGTCGCCAGACAATTCGCGATCACTGCGCGACCGTTACTATCGCCAGGCCTATCCGGAAGCATCGCGCGGCGGCGTGGAATCGCTCGACCGCAGCTTCAAGGTCGCACAGGGGTTTAATGAACTCACCGACCAGCAGCATGAGGCCATCGCGGCGCTCGCCGAGCAGTTCCATGCCAGCGCCGATCGCCTGACCGAGCAGATGGTGGACTTGATCGATGAGAATCGCAAGACGCAGTCGTTCTTCGATTTCCAGCGCGAAGCACGCGAAAAATTCCAGCAGTCGCTGCAGGAGCTTCGTGAAAAGCGGGAGGCTCTGGTCAAGGATTCACTGGAATCGCTGCGGGTTGCGCTGGGGCCAGATCTTGCTGAGCGGATGAACACCCGCGTGGCCGAAGCCGACGATGATGAAGACGACCACACCGAGGTGGGCTTGGTGCTGGGGGGCCCCGGGGCGGTTGCCGTCTCGGTGCGCGCCACGGCCGAAGCTCAAACCGATGAGCTCGCGCCCGACCCTTATCTGCCCGGCCCCATCAGCCGGCGCGATCTTGAGCTCTATTCGGCTCGGCTGGATTTCACCGACGACAATAAGGTCATCCTTCAGAGCCTGCACGATGACTATCAGGACAAGTTCAACGCCATCGAGCAACGAGAGTACAAAGCGGTCAAGGATGCACAAACGAAGTTACGGACTGCCGATCCAAGGGGCGGACCGCTGCCATCGGCAGGCAATCCTGAGGCGGTCGATGAGTTGTATCGCCTGCGCAAATCGGCCATCGACGCGGTCAAGGCCGTCGACGCCTCGTTTTTCGAGGACGTGCAGGCGTCGCTGCTCGATGAGGCCCAAGCTCCCAAGCTGCAGCGTCTGATCCTGGCCCGGCAGCGCGCGATTTACAATCGCACGATTGAAACGCCGGACTTCTTGGGCTCGGTTCGGCGTGGCGGGCGCGACGGAGGGCGCGAGGGCAACCGGGACTGGCGCGATTCCAGGGCTTTTCGCGCCGGGACCGACGGAGGCGATTCCGCCGAGGCGGGCATTGATCTTGCTGGTCTGGTCGATGAGTTGAAGCTCGTCCCCAACGATCCGGCGGCGCTCGATGCCACGCTTCTTGAATACGAGAAGGCCGCGACGGTCGCGTTCCAAAAGAGCTTCGAGGCCGGCATGACCATGCAGCAGTCGCGCGAGAAGATGTTTGCCCAAATGGCGCGGGCAGTCGGCGAGGAACGCGGACCCGGGGGATCCGGGGGTGGATTCCGGCAAATGATGGAGAACGAAGGCCGTGCCGCGCGTGAGGCGCGCCAGGCCGTCGTAGCCCTCAACCACCAGACCCTGGCCACACTGGCGCCGGCATTCCCCGAACCCGCCGCCGCGCAGCTTCAACAGGCATACAACAAAGCGGCGTTCGCCAATGTCTATCGCGATCCGGATTCGGCCGAGCCGCAGATCACCGCGGCCCTGGCTCTGACCGACCTGACCGATCAACAGCGATCTCAGGTCCAACAAGTCGCCCTCGATTTTCAGAGCGCCTACGGACAGACCTGCGAAAAGCTGATCGAACTATCGATCGCCGAGCGACGATCCAACACAGGCCAAAGCCGCGACGAGGGCCAGCAGCGCGATTGGCAGGCGCGGCAGGAGCAGCGCCGGCAACGCGAGGCTATCTACTTCGAGCGCGATGAGGTGTGCGAAAAGGCCCTTTCGAAGCTGCGCGGAATCCTGAACGAGGATCAAATGAACCGGTTGGGCGGCTTGAAAGCCCAGGCGTCTTCGCAGTAACCGGCGCTCGGATTGGCGCTGTTGCGCCCCAACTTTTCAGCCCCAGAATGATGCGCGCTGGCATTGGCGTTGGCGCGTGCGGCACATTTCTTGACACTGGAACCTGCTGTTTCCGTATTACAATACGGATCGGTTCCCGCTTCATGCGGCTGCCCCATAGGAGAAGCGTGCCATGACATTCCATCGCCTGTTCACTTCCACCCGCCGTGGTTTCATGCGTTGGGCGCTTCTTGCGGTCGTCGTCATTGTCGGCGCTGCGGCTCCCGCCCAGCGCGCCGCGGCCCAGGGAACTTCGGGAACGCTTCCGGACCCGATGAGCTCGCGCGAGCTGCTCGGCTATGCGGCCCGACTCAAGCTCAGCCCGCAGCAGATCATCGCGGCCCAGGGCCTGCACGACCAGTACAAGCAGGAATTCCGCGACCTGCGCGAGGGCGACATCGCCGCGTTCCTGAAGGAAAAGAACCAGCTCGAGGCGGCCGGCAAGATTCCCAAAATCGATGTCATCGAGACGTTCGTCAAGCGAATGGACCAGTTAACGGGGAAGATCACGGCGATCGATAACCGGTTCTTCGATCAGATGCAGGCGGTGTTGACGCCCCAGCAGCTTGTCATGGTGCCGCGCGTTCGTCAGGCTCGCCAGCGGGCCCGCCACGGCAGCTCGCAAATGATGATGATCTCCGGCAGGAAGCTCGTCGACCTGAGCGAGATCGTGCTGGAGCTCGAACTGGCGCCAGAGCAGTCGCCGATCCGGTGTTGGCGCCGTATGAATCCAAGCTCACGGCAAACATGGGAAAGTTGTACGACTTGTCGACATCGATGATCGTGGACATGTATCGCGCCCTCGAGGACCAGGGTTTCACCGAGGAGTCGGTCAACGATCCGGAAACCCAGGGCAAGCTCATGGAATCGATGCAAACGATTTGGCGCGATCTGACGGCGAAGGTGATGGAGGCCTCAGCCGACATCTCTGACCTCAACCGCCGCGCCTACAAGAGCCTTGCAGTGGTTCTGCCTGCCGACACCGCCGGTCAACTGCGGCACCGGTTCTACTCGAAGGCCTACATGGAGGCTGAGTTTGCCAACCGGAAGGACCCGGTGCGGTTCGGGGCGGCTTTGAAGCTCGATGCGCTGACCGAGGACCAGCGGCAAGCTCTGACGACGGCGCAAAGCGAGTTCGACCGCAAGATCAGCGCGATCCTCGAGGACGCAGTGACCCTGATCGACGACAACAAGCGCGATTTCTCGCCGTTCGATTTTAACTCCGAGAAAATGCAGGAGTACAACGAGCGGCTGGGCGAGCTTCGTGTCAAGGCGACCGAGTTGACGACCAGCGCCACCGCGACGTTGGCGGCCACGCTGGGCCCGGAATTGACCGAGAAGTTGCAACTGGCGGCCGCCGAGGATGCCGCTGGCGATTCCAATTACCAGGCGCAAGCCCAGGCGATGGCGGCGGCGGTCGCAGCCGAAAAGGCAGCCGCCGAAGGGGCGGCCGAATCGAAGGAACTCGATTTCGAGTCGGCCGCGGGCGAAGCGCAGTTCCTTGCCCCCAGGATTGCGGCGCGCGAGCTTGATGAATACGCCGATGTTCTCCGCTTGACCGAGGACCAGCGCGCGATCGTGCGGCAATTCCACTCGACCTACATGGAGCAATTCCAGCTCATTCGCGACAAGGAGATCGCCGAGCTGAACAAGGCCGTTCATGGAATGTGGAAACACGACGCGGCCACCGGGCAGGCAACCGGGCCGACGCTCGAGCAAATCGATGAAACCCATCGGCTCCGCCGCGCTGCGATCGACGCCATTCGCCGCGCTGACAACGCCTTTTTCGATGACATTGAGCTGTCGGTGGCCACGTCGGAACAACAACCTTTCCTCAAGAGGGTTCGAATGGCCCGGGAGCGCCTGACCTACAACCGGACTCACCAGTTGATGTTCGTCTACAGCGGCGAGGGCACCGACTCATCCATCGATCTCTCGCGTCTGGTATTGCGTCAGAAGCTTGAGGAGCCGGCGCTGAAGGCGCTGGAGCCGGTGCTCGTTGCCTACGAAGACGCGGCCACCCCCGCCTTTCGCACCAAGTACGAGCTCTCGCTCAAGATGCAGCACGCTCAAGAGCGATGGCAGTCGGAAATCGCTGCGGCCCAGGCCGACGGCGAGACGAATTTCCGCAAGCTCACCGAAACGTTCCGCGAAACGATGGGTGAAATCAGCAAGGCCGTCACCGAAGCGACGGCACAGTTGGGCAAGATCAACCGCGAATCATTGGAAAAGCTCATCGCTGTTCTGCCTGCCGACGCCGGCGAAACGTTGCGCCACCAGTACAACCTCAAAGCGTATCCAAAGATTTACGGCGACTCGGGCGCCATCGATCGCCACCTCAACGCGGCACTGCGGCTGGAGGATTTGACCGACGATCAGCGCCGCAAGATCAATGATCTGGCGGCCGAATATCGCCCGGCTTACGCGGCATTGTGCGATCAAATGATGCAGATCACCGCCGGCGCAGCGCCGTTGAACTTTGCCGCCCAAGACCGCGAAGGCTGGAGCGAGTTCCAGCAACGGCACGAGAACATGTCGAAGCTGCGCTTCGATCGCGATGAAGTGAACCAGCGCGCCGCCGGACAGCTCCGGTCCATTCTTTCGGAGGATCAGATTCGTCAGATTGGCGGCTTGCCGACGCCGCCCAAGCGAAGCGAATTCGACATGTTTGACTGAGGCAGAAAAAGTGGGCAGAAAAGGAGTCGGGCAGAAAAGGAGTCGGGCAGAAAAGGAGTCGGGCAGAAA
The DNA here is from genome assembly GCA_022616475.1 of Phycisphaerales bacterium. Lineage (GTDB taxonomy): Bacteria > Planctomycetota > Phycisphaerae > Phycisphaerales > SM1A02 > JAKEEP01. The sequence continues at coordinate 7,276 of JAKEEP010000061.1, forward strand.
AGGAGTCGGGCAGAAAAGGTGCCAGGCACCATTTTCTGTATGGTCATACCGTGACGGCGAAGTTCGACCGAAAATGGTGCCTGGCACCTTTTCTCATGTGGCACCTTTTTCTCAGGCGTTTGACTTGTCGCTCGCGAGCGTGAAGCGGTAGAACAAGTGCCGGCGAAATCTGACACGGCTCAGACCGGCGCGAAGCGCCAGATCGATGGCTTCGCGGCGCGTGAACCCAGCGTTGACGCTCACGATCGCGTCGTGGCGAACCATGTGCGGCAACCGCATGGTCAGCAGCCGTGACCCGATCTTTCCCACCCAACCACGCACCAGATCATTCCAGATCAGCCCTCGCGTGGCCAGCCGATCCATGATGCGCAGAACGGTGATCACTTCGATGTCGTTCAGATGGTGAAGGAACATGCCGGCGTGGGCGTAGTCGAAGAAGTTGGGTTGGAAGTGATCCATCAGTTTCAGCGCGTCGACTTGTACGATCTGGATGTTGGGCGATCCCCTAATTGCCGCGCGCGCCAGATTGACGGTCGTCGGATGCAAGTCGATTCCCGTGACTTCCAACCGAAACCCGTTGCGCTGCGCCCACTCGACAATCGCCAGCGGGATGTCGGCCAAACCGGTGCCGACATCAAGAACGCGGATGAGTTGTTGCGGGTTCCAGTTTCGTGCCCATCGCTTGAACTGCTTGAGCGCGGCGGCAGTTCCGGCCAGCCTGCGGTTGACCGAGCGAATGTAGCGGAACGACTCGGCGAGCCCGGCTGGATCGACGTTCGGATCATCGATGAATTCCGGCGTGAGCGTGCGTCGGGTCAGATGAGGCACGCCGGATTGTAAAGCCGCCGGGCGCCTTCACGGTTGCAACCGCGCCGCGGCGCCCTGAATGAGCAGATTTCTCATTTGCGTTCGGGTCGATCCGAGCGACAATAGACTTTAGGCACACTGGTTTGTTACCAGCTCCGTCATTTCCAAGGCAAACAGCCGCTTCACCTGACCAGGGAGCTCGCCATGGCACTCAAGAAACAAATTGTCCTTGCGATCGCGATCGCCGCAGTCAGCCTATCGACTGTCGGAGCGTCCGATGATCCGATCATCAGTCAAGCGGGGGATTCGGCCCAACCGAAGGCCCAGGCTGAAGCGCTCTTCAAGGCCGCACAAGACGCGTACCGCAAGCTCAGCAGTTATCAGGACACATTCCAAATTCGCTACGATGCCAAGCTCAAGGACGATGCCGGCGACGGTCCGCCTCCAGGAATGGAGGAGCAAGAAGGCTCGCTCAAGTTCGCCAGACCCAATCGAATCGTCCTCCTCACGGCGCAGCGCACCGTTTGTTGCGACGGCAAGACCCTGACGGTGCGCTGGGATCAGCTTGGCCAGTACACGCAGGAGTCGGCGCCGGCGGAGCTGGCTCTCGATAACGTGGCGATGCAACCTGGCTTCGGTTTCATGAGCGATCATCCGGCCCTGGATCTGCTGTTGACCAAGGCGGGCTCCGATCCGCTGCGCGACTTCAAGAAGATCACCTCGGTCACTGCTGAAGAGCTCAACGGCGAGCCCGGCCAGCGCATCGCCGGGGAGATTCAACCTGATTCCTATCCCTTCGAGGTCAGCATGCCCATCAGTGTGTGGTTGAGTGATGCCACCCACCTCATTGGCCAGGTGCGCGTCGACCTGAAGCCATTCTTCGACACGATGGCCGAGCAATCCCGCGCGTTGGGCGGCGAGGAAGAGGAAGAGGAAGTGGATGAGGAAGAAGAAGACCATGACGACCTGCCTCAACATGACCAGGACCCAGAAGAAGGCGAGGATGCCCAAGACGAGGACGATGGGGCTGCCAACTTCTCCATGCCGAAATATGACAAGCTCGATGTGATCATCAGCTTGAACCGCATCACGCTCAATGAAGACATCGCACCGCAAGTGTTCGCCTTCAAGCCCGAGAGCGGCGATGAAAAGGTCGAGGAGTTCCAGTTCGGCGGCGATGATTCGCAACAGCAAGAACTCGTCGGCAAGCCTGCGCCCGATTTCACCGGCCTCGACCTGGAAGGTAAGCCGGTTTCGCTCGCCGACTACCGTGGGCGCGTGGTCATGCTCGATTTCTGGGCCACTTGGTGCGGCCCGTGCGTGCAGGCGATTCCCCACATTCAGAAGCTCGCCGACAAATTTGCCGACAAGCCGGTGACCGTGCTGGGCATGAATCGCGATCAACCGGGTTCGGAATCACGCGTGAAGAAGTTCCTCGAGAAGAAGAAGATCACGTTTCGGCAGGTCATGCCCCAAGATGCCGATGAAGCCGGCGAGGGCGAGAGCATCGCCGAAAAATATTTCGTGCAGGGCATTCCGTGCAGCGTGTTGATCGATCAACAAGGCATCGTGCAAAGCGTCCACGTTGGCTTCATGCCGGGCGCTGAAGACGAACTGGCCGAGCAGATCGAATCGCTGCTGGCGGGCAAGTCGCTGTTTGACCCAGCCGAAATCGCGCAGCGCGAACGCGACGGGGCCGCGGAGGAATCGACGCCCGACCAACCGAGCGAGCCTCCGGCTGCGACCTCCGGCGCGCTCGAGGAAGTTGCTCCCGAGCGCCTGGTTGATGGCGGCAAGGCTCCCGGTCAGATCTATGCCTACCAGGCTCAGCGCATCGATGTGGATGATGATGGCGCCCAGGAGATCGTGACTCCCTCCACCAGCGGCGGGCTCGACATCATCAGCTCCGATGGCGCCTCTCTCAAGCGGCTGAAACTCAAGGGCGTCAAGCAGGGCTCTTCCTTGAACGCCATCAAGCCGATACGGCTGGATGGCCGGCTGCACTGGCTCATCGGTTCGACTCGATACGGCATGACCGGCAACCAGACCGAAGGGGAAGTGGCGCTGCACGATGGCGAGGGGCAACGGCTTTGGAGCTACAAGCCTCAGTTGCCGGAGAAATTCACCTGCACGATGGTGCCTGACGCCGGTGATCTGGATGGCGATGGCGCGCCCGAGTTCGTCATCGGAATCAACTCGTACAAGTTCCAATCCAGCAACCGCCAGAGGTTCATGATGCCGACGAATCAGAGCGCTTTCGTATCCGTGCTCGACCGCGAGGGCTCGTTGACCAGCCAGCGGCGGGCCGGCAAGACGATTGAATTCCTTCACGTGACGCCGGCGCGAAACGGGCAGAGGGGAACGATCATTTGCGTGGGCGATTCGCGTTTGCGACGGTTCACGTTCGACCCGACGGCAATCAAGAGCGAGCCTGCAGAAGGCGCTCCTGCGCCGTAAAGTCGAGGGCGGCGTAGCCTCGGACGGTTTCCACCAGCGGAGGAACCAGGTCGCGCGGACTCGCAGCGAGATCAACCGGTTGAAGAGCCAGATGACGTAGGCGGCCAGGAGGACTGTAAGACCAATAATGATGGTCATGGTTGCGGGCATTGAGCGAAAGTGTAACGCAGGGGTTGGTTGGATTCGGTCGGCAATCAGCATTGTTGGGACGCTGCCGCTGAAGTTTCGGCATCGCTACACTTATGCGATGTCCACGATGGCCCGCGGAAACAAGGTGGGTGTCCGAACAAGCGAAGGTGTGGATCAGCATCCCGGCGCCGAGCCGAGGCCTGCGTCTGCCGCGCCACGGTTGTCGGCGATTGAGCCGATCGTCAAGCCGGTGACGCTGAGGACGATCGCCAAGTGGATGCGCGCCGGGGAGAAGTTCGCGTGCCTGACGTGCTACGACGCGACCACAGCGCGATGGCTGCAGCATGCGGGGGTGCCGGTGCTGCTGATCGGCGACACGGCGGCGGAGATGATCTTGGGATTGCCGGGCACGATTCATGCGCCGCTGGATTTTCTCCTTACGTTGACGAGCGCCGTGAAGCGTGGGGCGCCGAATTGTTTCGTGATCGGGGACATGCCGTTCATGAGCTACCAGGCGGATGAGGGTGAGGGGATTCGCAATGCGGGGCGGTTCATGACCGAGGGGAACGCCGATGCGGTGAAGTTGGAGGTCGACCACACGTTTTCCAAGCAGGTGGAGAAGATGGCGCGGGCGGGGGTGCCGGTGGTGGCGCACATTGGCGCGCGGCCGCAGCAGGCGAAGCTGCATGGCGGGTATGGATCGGTGGGACGGACGGAGGAGGAAGCACAGCGACTGGTTGAGGATGCGATTGTGATGGAGCGCGCGGGGGCGGTGATGCTGCTGATCGAGGCGTGCCCCAACGAGGTGTCGCAGCGGATCGTGGAGAAGGCGAAGATCCCGCTGATCGGCTGCGGCGGCGGACCGGCGTGCCACGGCCAGATCGTGGTGTTGCAGGACATTTTGGGGCTGACGGAGTGGCAACCGCCGTTCGCGCAGCCGGTGGCGAGGCTGGGCGAGGGTCTGACGGCGGCAGCGCGGGAGTGGGTGCGGAAGGTGCGGGCGAGCGACTTGGGGGAGCATCCGTATCGGATGGATGGTGGAGCGAAGGAGAGGTAATCCGGTGCCATTCCCCCGCTCCGCAACACGCGGTGCAAGGCGTGGGACAACGGCGCAAGGCGGGGTGCCACTGCCAGCGCAGCGAAGCGAAGTCGGCAGTGCCCGACAGCAAACTGCCTCCCGACCTCGCACTTTTCCGCAAAGCGCGTCCATCCAGTGGCGGGCGCGCGGTAAACCTCGGCGCTCCCCAAAAAGCAAAACCGCCCCGGAATCGCTCCGGGGCGGTGAATTCAAGCCTCATTCGTGTTACCCACTCAATTGCAATCCTCTGGCGGCAGCAACTCTTGCTCGCACAGACTTTGGATACAACGATCTAGACAGTCGGCAAAACCCTGCGTTGTCGTGGGCCACTGGGCCTCGCAGTCTCGTTCACAGTCCTCGACCGAAGCCGGGGCGCCCTGCCCAACGCCTTGGCCCCCGCATTCCACGCACTGCCCCCAGTTGGCGATCAGAAGCAGCAGATCAAGAACGTTCACAACTCCATTAGGCGTCGGGCAAGCCCCGACTCCTGACACCGCATCGTCAATGTCATAAGGACATGGCGCAGCGCACATTCCCCACGCCTCAATCAAGTCCAGCAAATCCAACACGTTCACCGTGCAGTCATCGTTGAAGTCCGCCACGCAGAGCGTGTACGTGCTCGTCTCGTGAGCGCCCATGTCAACCTCCATGAGATCGCCCGCAGTGTCCGGCACGATGCGCACCGCCAAGTCAAGGTCAGGCGTCTTTTCGGTGGTGTTATTGTTCTCATTCACGTCCAGCCCATCGGCTAACGCGTTGGCATCCAGCCCCGCATCGATGCAGGGTGAAGGCGTTGGCGTGCACCCCAACCGATAGTTGCCCGCCGCCGCGTTGACGAACGATGGATTCGAGTTCAGGTTATTGGTGCACCCAGTGCACGTGATCCCGCCTTCAACATCAGAATACGTCACCAGGATCGTCGGCGCGGGATTGGTCGAAAGAATGATCTCCACCGGCGAGTTGTCCCACAGGATGCTGTTGGTGATCGTGACTTCGCCCCCGGCCTGGACCGCACCGGCCCCGCCGGTTTCCGCCGTGTTGTTGGCGATCGTGCAGTTGACCAGCGTGACGATGGACTGAACACCGATGAGGAACTCGCGGCTGTAGACCGCCGCGCCAGTCGGCGCCTCGTTGCCGTGGAACAGGCAGTTGATCAGATCGGCATCGCTGCGCTGATTGCCGTAGCCGCCGCCGGAAGCCACGGCCTTGTTGCCGATGAACTTGCAGTTGACGATCGTGGGCTGGTTGGGCGAGAAGATTGACGAGCCGGTCGAGTTGAGACCGCCCCCGTGATTATCAGCGCGGTTGGCCTTGAAGGTGCAGCGAATGGCAACAGCGCTGCCTTCTGAGATGAGCATTCCGCCGCCGTTGTTGTCGCCGCTGATCCCCGACCCGGCCGCGTTGCCGCCGCTGATCACAAAACCGTTGACCTGCGCCGTCGCGTTGTTGCGCTCGGAAAAGACCACGTGATACGAGTTGTCTTCGTAATCCTGGAATGCCGCCGGGCCGTCGTTCTGCAAGAGGTCGCCCGAAAGAACAGTGATGTTTTGTTCCGGGTTGCGGCTGTCCGCATCACCGTCGGTGCCGCCCTTGTACCCTCCCCGCAGTTCCACGAAATTGCGCATCACGAAGCTGACTGTTACATCGTCGGGTGTATAGTTATCGCCAAGATCGGGATAATACGGGATGCCGCTTGCGGAACCGCGCACCCAAATCTCGACGGGGTCCGTCGCACTTGGTGGTGGAATAAGGTTGTCAGCTCGATCGAGCGCATCTTGCAGGTCCTTGTATGCGTTTGCGCCCCACCCATTGCCGAGTCCTGCAGGGTCGTCGACACCATTTGTCCCATCAACGCGGATAATCCTCGTTACCGCGTGTGTCGACTCATTCATGGCTAGAGCGAGCAGCGCAACAATCAGCATCCGTGCAAACGGTCCCGCACACCGTAGTGAATCAAAGGTATTGTTCAGAAGGTTTCGCATCGTGTTCTCCTTTTGCTGTAGTAGTTGACAAATTGATCGCGCCCACGCGCTGTGCGTGTTCGCAGAAAACCCAACTTGTTGACCTTTCACCCTTTCAACCGCCCCAGCTGACGGTTGACTCGACATGCACTGTTCATTTAGAATGGTTTATAGGATCGACTATCCCTCCTTTCAGTTCAGCGGCCATTCCGTGATGAGAAGTATCAGGTCCGGCACATCCACAGTGCCGTCCTGGTTCAAATCTGCAACCGAATCTGGTTCATGCCACTCGCTGATCAGCAGAAGCACATCATCGAAATCGACAACACAGTTGCCGTCGAGATCAGCAATTGATCGTGACACCTGATTCAGGAGTACGCCAACGAGGTCTCCCCTGATGTCTTGTCCGCTACAGGCGACCTGGCCAGCAGAGTTGATCTTGCCGGCTACGTGCAGAGAAACGGTTCCGGCAGTATTTGCTAATTCATTGAGGTCGAAGATCTCCCCATTGATCCATAGCACTGCTGTGTTCTGACCCGGAATCAAAAGCGAGAGACCGACAATGATGCCCAAATCGGAGATGGCATTCGCACTGCTCGCAACATGATCTGGCAGCGTCCCCAGATCGACCATGCGTCCCTCGGTCCAAATGAAGGCGTGACTGAAGCCTGACGGCGGCGGTGCGTCATTTGGCACCCGTGAACCTCCGACAACTTCATTGGAATTGTTGAGAGCGGATGGAACGGTCTCCAGCCCGGCGAGAGTTCCAAGGTCGAGGATCTCACCGCCTTCCCAAAGAAATGCGTGGGCGACCGAGTCAACGGCCATTGTCCCAGTTACCGAACCGACCTCATTGATATCCGCCGCGCCGGTGCTGAAGCCGTTGATCAATCCAAGGTCCGTGAACGCAGCGCTTTTAGTGTCATAGACGAACGCCGTTTGTGGATTCACCGGATCGCCGCCCGGCGTCCCTATCGAACGCCACCCGCAGCACTGACCATTTGCATTGATTCCCGTGACCGATGACCACCCACCCAGCGATGGCTGATCCGGGTTCAGGGGCGGCACCTCCGTCCACTGATCCTTGGCGCTCTCGTAAATGAACCCCCGGAACACGCTAAGCGTCTTCGTGCCAACTCGCGCCGTGCCTACCACAATCCCGCTGTCGGTCACATCCTCTGCCGTTGACCCAATCACGCCTTGTGGATGTGGAATCGTGAAAAACTCCCCTGTCTCTGTGTCATACAAATATGCCCGGTCCGGCCCGATCAGGCACGACATGTACCATCCAACCACATACCGCCCATTCGGGCTGATCGCCGAAGCGTTTGTTGGCGGATACCCGAAAATCGGGCAGAACGGCCCCTGTATCACCGCCACAACTTCGTAGTTGCAAACCTGCGCTGTTGCCGCGCTCCTGCACGCCAACGCTGCCGCGCCTGCGGCCAGCAGCCGATTGGCTCGCCTCACCCGCCGTGTGCGGCTCTTGCACAGGCATCCTTCCATCTTCCGCACCTCACTGCTGGCTCCAAATGCGGCCAACATTTCCTATACGTCCGCCGCGCCAATTCGTGCGCGACAAATTGGATAAAGATCTGACCAAGAGGCGCTGACCGGCCTCAGCCAAAACACAAGCCACCCGTCTCGCACTGCTTCGCATTCGCCCATGACAATCTTCCGGAAAGCCCAGCAAAGAAAGGAACCGACTTCTGAGCAAACCCCAACGTACCTCGCCCGCGATCAAATGCAAGCACAAAATGTCAATGTGGATAGTCCGGCCCCGGCCGGCTCGCAGACTTCAACGCCGATGGCGATGTCAACATCCTCGACCTCATCATCACCATCCAAAACTGGTCCTGACTGATTAGGTCTCAGGTGCCAGGTTTCACGTGTCAGACGCGACCAGCCAGCGTTCTGCGCTCTTTCGCGCCTTCCAATCAAATCTCCCCTTCCGCGAGTTCCGCGAGTTCCGCGGTGAATAGTCGCTCGGCGCGCGCGCAAATCTGAGGGCAACAAAAAAGCAAATCCCACCACTTTTCAAATTATTTTTCCCCAGCAATTACAGCCCTTGGCGGTTAGTGGGACATCACTTGCGCGCGCCACAAGCGCCCTCGGCCCCCTTATAGAGGAGGCTACGCGCTTTTGACGTTTTGACTTTTGACATTTGGACTTTGCCTTTCCCCCATGCGCCACTTCCACTTCCACCAATCGAACGGACTCACTCAGCACTCAGCACTCAGCACTCAGCACTCAGCACTCAG
>JAKEEP010000062.1 GCA_022616475.1 Phycisphaerales bacterium
ATCCACCAGCAGCCGCACGCCGTACCCCGTCGGCCCCTGCACGAACAGGTCCTTGTCGGAATCGACGTTGCTCACGCCGGCGATGTCGATGTGGGCCCAGGGGATTTTTTCATCGACGAAGTAGGCCAGGAACGCCGCGCCTTGAACCGGATGGGCGTTGCGCGACGGGTTGGAATTGAGGATGTCGGCGTGCTGGGCCCGCATGAACTCTTTGTGATCCTTCCACAGCGGCATACGCCACACCTTGTCGCCTGACGATTCAGCGGCGGCGTTGACCCGCTTGAGCAGCGGCTCATCGTTGCAGAACAAGCCGGCGCAGAAGTGCCCCAGCGCCGTAACCATGCCGCCCGTGAGTGTGGCCAGGTCAACGATCGCCGTAGCCTTGAAATCCTTGCACGCGTAGGCCAGCGCATCGCCCAGAACGAGCCGCCCCTCGGCATCGGTGTTGGTCACTTCAACGCTCACGCCGTTGTACATCGTGATGATGTCGTCGGGGCGATACGAATCTTCGCTCACCATGTTCTCGGCTGCGGGAAGCAGGCCGACCACGTGAATCGGCAGCTTCATGCGCGCGATCGCGTGCATGGCTCCCAGCACGGCGGTCCCGCCGCACTTGTCGTACTTCATCCCCTTCATGGTGTTGTTGATCTTGAGGGAGTAGCCGCCGGTGTCGTACGTGATCGTCTTGCCGATGAGCGCCAGGCGAACATTCTTGGCGGCGGGCGCGATTCGCGCCGGCCGATGCTCAAGAACGATGAGACAAGGCTTGGCGGCCGAACCCATGCCGACGTTGACGATGCCGCCCATTCCGAGCTTCTGCGCTTGCGCGAAGTCGATCAATTTGAATTTCAGGCCCTCATCGCGCGCGAGTTTTCGCGCCTGTTCGGCGATCCAACCGGGATTGCAAATGTTCGGAGGAGTGGCGGCGATCCGCCGGGCGTAGTTGGTCGAGTCGGCCAGCGCCAGGCCATGCTTCAATCCGTCAACCAACTCGCGCTCACCAGCCCCGATCGTGATCGCCGGATTGACCGGCTTGGCGTTGCTGGCCGAACCGGCAAACATGTCAACCCGCCAATTCGCCAGGCCGAATCCTTCGCCCACGCATCGCCCAGCGATCTGCGGCGTGATCGAGTCATCAAATGTTGTCTTGGGCAATGCAAGATTGGCCTTCTTGAGCGCCAGCCGATCCAATCGCTTGATCAGACGCGCGCCGACGATGCGAAGTGTGTCGGGCTTCATCTCGGCGCGCTTGCCCAGGCCAAGCATGACGTCGCCGTTGGGCAGCACGAATGTTTCGCCGGTCTCTCCCTTGAAGCCGGGCGGCTGCGACGTTGATTGAGCGTTTCTCTTGGACTTGGACCGGCCCTCAGCGCCATCAGCGGTCTTCGACTCATCGGAGAAAACGCCCGTCACCAGCGGAGCGGCCTTGATGGTTCCTGACGCGATGTCGATCGATTTGAACACAATCTGCTCCTTGTCAACCCACCGGCAGAGTCAGGCAGTGTAGCGGGTCGATGACTTGGCGCGTCGGTGAACACCGAGCGAGGATCGCCGAGCTCGCTACGATTCATGTCATGTCCTGTGAAGCCCGCATCCTTGACGCCAACCTCAACCGCGCTCGCGAGGCGATGCGCGTGATGGAAGACGTGGCCCGCCTGGCGTTCGATGACGGGCCGTTGTGCGCCGACGTCAAAGCGATGCGACATGAGTTGCGTGGTGCGGTGGCACACCTGCCCCAAGGGTGGCTCGAAGCCAACCGCGATTCCGCCGGCGATGTTGGAGCCGACATCGCGAGTTCAACCGAAATGTCGCGAAGCGGATTGCTGGATGTCGCGATCTCCGCCGGCAAACGTCTGACTGAGGCCCTGCGCGTCGTCGAGGAAGTTCTGAAAACCAACTCGGTCGAGGCCGCTGCCAAGGTCAAATTCATCCGCTACCGCGCCTACGACATCGATTCGCGATTGCAGGCGCGATTCGGAACCGGCCGGGCTCGGCAATGGAAGCTCTGCGTGCTGCTGACTCAGTCACTCTGCAAACGGCCATGGATGGATGTCGCACGTGCGGTCATCAACGGTGGCGCCGACTGCATCCAGGTGCGCGAGAAGGAAATGGACGGCGGCGCGTTGGCCCGGCACGTCGAAGAGATCATCGCATTGGCGCGCCCGGCGGGCGCAAGCGTCATCGTCAATGATCGCGTGGATGTCGCAATGGCCGTGCGCGCCGATGGCGTTCATGTCGGCGGCAGCGATCTCGCCGTGCGCGATATCCGCCGCATCGCCGGGCGCAGCTTGCTGGTGGGCGTGAGCACGCATGATCTGGGCGAAGCCAATCAAGCGGTTGAAGCCGGGGCCGACTACTGCGGCGTCGGCGCGATGTTTGCCTCATCGTTGAAGCCGGATCGAATTCCTTCGGGCCCTGCCTACTTGCGCGCGTTCATCGAGCGATTTCCCGGCACGCCGCACCTGGCGATCGGCGGCGTCACACCGCAGAACATCCATGAGCTTGCGGCAGCCGGCGCGCGAGGCGTGGCCGTCAGCGCCGCGATCTGTGCCGCTCCTGATCCTGAATCTGTGACCAGGCAGATTCGTGCGGCGATTGACCAATCATCAGCTCCCCAAGGCGCCGCTCCCCTCAATCGCAGCCAGACTGATCCGCAGATGACACAGATGCCACAGATTGAGCTGACGAACACAACCTGGATTGGAGATTCTGAATCTGTGCCATCTGTGAAATCTGCGGATGCTTGAGTGGTGACTCATCGACCTTCGATCTCGAACGCTGAATTGGTCATCCTCGGCTCGGGCACCTCGTCGGGCGTGCCGGTCATCGGCTGCGATTGCGAAGTCTGCCGATCGAGCGACCCGCGCGACAACCGCACGCGCTGCTCGGCGTGCCTGCGCTTCACCGATTCCGCCGGGCAGGCTCGCGTCATCCTCATCGACGCTTCGCCCGACCTGAGGCAGCAGGCGTTGCGCGAGAACCTGCGCCGCTGCGACGGCATCCTGTTCACGCACAATCACGTCGATCACACCTTTGGTTTGGATGAAGTTCGCCGGTTCAACGCGGTCATGCACGCGCCGATCGACGTATACGCCGATGCCCGCACGATGGAGCACCTGCACCGCGTGTACAAGCACATCTTCGATCGCGACAAGAACATCAACGATTCCTTTGTGGCCACGCTCATTCCTCATTTGCTCGAACCCGGCAAATCAGTCGATGTTCACGGCCTGCGCATCCTGCCGATTCAACTGCTGCATGGCAAAGCGCCGGTGTTGGGCTTTCGGATTGATGCGCTCGATTCGCGCGGGCACGTCGTTGCCGACCAGCCCGAGCCGCTTCCGCTGGCGTATTGCACCGACGCCTCAGCCATTCCGCCCGAAACCTGGCCTCAACTCATGGGGCTGCGAACGGTGGTCCTGGACATGTTGCGCTATCGCCATCATCCGACGCACATGACCGTTGATCAGGCGATCAGCGCCGCCGAGCAAATCGGCGCAGCGCGCACGTTGTTCATCCACATGGCCCATGACATTCGCCACGCCGACTTGGAGCCCAAGCTCCCATCTGGCATGCACCTGGCCCATGACGGGCTGATCATTCGATGATCGCCCCGCTCAGATCGTTCATGCTGAAGGATTACTATTTCGCTTTTTAGCTAAAAAGCGAAATACAGGCGCTGCTGAACCGGCCCTGCAGGGAATAGGTCAAGCTCGATGGGTCAAGCTCGCCCTCAGCCTGATCGGCCGCCTCGACGATCGCCGGTGACGGCAATGTCGATTCGAACAATGCACCCGTCGCCGGCCTGGAGTTTGATCGTGCCGACCGGCGTGGATGGTTTCCTGCTCCACGCATAGGCCGCCGAGGCGCAATCGGCATGGTTGACCGGCTCGCTGATGACCAGTTCGTCAGATGGTGGATGCTTGTCGAACGCCTGGGCGATCGCTCGGCGGCCGATCAGCGGACCGTACTCGATGCCATCAAAGTGCATTTCGGCCAGCTCGGCGAAGAACGTCAGCAGCGGCATGAAGTTGCCCGTCTTGACGCCCAGATTGTGATGGGCGACATACGTGGCCAACAGTTGGGCGTGCGGCGATGCGGCCATGCTTCCTTATTGTTGCCCAGGTGGCGTTGCTTTCCAGGCGCGGGTGTAGGCGATCATCGGACACGACTGATGATTCGGCCGACTTTTCCGCGCCAAGTGACGCCGCTACACTATCGGCCCCATGGCCCAGATTCGCGGAATCAAGAAACGCATGGTCGCCGTCGGCACCATCCAGCGCATCACCAAAACGATGCAGATGATCGCGACCGCCAAGTTTACCGCCGCGGTGGCCCGGGCCAAGGCCACTCGGCCCTACACGCAGAAAATCCGCCAGCTTGTGGCTGAAGTCGCCGCCGCCGCCGGCGATGTCCAGCACCCGCTCATCAACGGGCCCGCCGAGTCGCCCAAGCGCGAATTGATCCTGGTGATCAGCTCCGATCGCGGTCTGGCCGGCGCATACAACGGTAACGTGCTTCGCAAGGCAATGCACCACATTCGAGATCTTCGCGCGCGCAGCATCGCGTTCGATGTCGAAACTTCCGGGAAAAAGGCCGTTGGATATTTCAAATTTCAACACGTGCCGCTGGCCCATCGCCACACGTTCGGCGACAAGCCCAAGTACGAGGAAGTCGAGCACGTGGTGCGGCGATTCATCGAGCAGTTCACCGCCGGCAAATACGATGCTGTGCGCGTGGCGTACATGCGGTTTGAATCCAACTCGCGGCAGGTTCCTGAGTTGATGCAGTTGCTGCCGTTGAAGCCGCCCGCGCCGGGCTCGACGTCAACAAGCGCCGGCGCTGCAAGTGGGGGAGGCGCCGCCACCGGCAAGCCAGCGCCCGCCTCGGGCCAAGCTTCCCAAGCCAAAGCCAGCTACGAATTCAGCCCATCGAGCGCGGCATTGCTGGAAGATCTGCTTCCGCTGACGGTCAAGACCGCCCTCTTCCAGGCGTTCAACGATGCGGTCGTGAGCGAACAGATCATGCGCATGGTGGCCATGAAGGCCGCCACCGAGAACGCCAAGGATTTGGGCAAGAACCTGCGACGCTCGTTCAATCGCGCCCGCCAAACCAAGATCACTACCGAGCTGACCGAAATCGTTAGCGGCGCTGCGGCGTTGGAGTAAAGCTCCGAGCTTGAATTTGGGTGGCACGGGTCGGCCGATAGGCAGACCCGTGCTCCGCTGGGGCTCCGGGGAACCCGGGCTGTCGGACTTCGAGGATTCATGGCGATGACAGCGGCTGGGGTTCCGTGGAGCGCCCGGGGCGGCTTCGAAACGTTCGGGTCCTTCGGGACTCTTCCGGCAACTCTTTGTGGGCGACACTTCGGGGTTTGCGAATACACACTAACTTGTCAACTATCTATACGAGTTACACGGATTGACGGCTATGTATTCCAGAAATTTTGCAGCCCATTTTTGAGCGAGTTCAACCGCACCCCCAGCGTGACGGCCCATCTGAATTGGCCATGTGAGTTGGGCGGATCGCGGGCTGTTTGGAGTCCGAACTGAAACTCGAATGACGCCGTGCGTTACGATGTGCCGGCATGAAGCTCTACACACGGACCGGCGACGACGGCACGACCGGGCTCTTCGGCGGCGAGCGCGTGCAGAAGGATCATCCGCGCATCCAGGCGATCGGCGCGGTCGATGAGCTGAACGCCGCCATCGGGCTGGCCGAAGCGACATCGTCGACATCGTCCTCTTCTTCTTCGGAGTTGTTCGACCGTATTTTCTCTCGCCTCCAGTCGCGATTGTTCGATATCGGCGCCGACCTGGCCACGCCGCAGGCCTCCAAACATGAAGCGAAGATCTCGCGCATCAGCTCGCGCGATGTGGAAGAGTCCGAGCGCTGGATTGATGAGGTCGATTCCGGCAACGTTCCCATGAGCAATTTCGTGTTGCCCGGCGGAACGGAGCTTGCAGCCCGCTTGCATCTGGCGCGGACGATTTGCCGGCGCGCTGAGCGGTTGATCGTGCATCTGGGGCGGTCTGAGCAGATCAATCCGCAGGCGCTCATCTACATCAATCGCGTGAGCGATTTGCTGTTTGCGATGGCGCGGCGGGCGAACAAAGATGCGGACGTGGCGGATGTGCCGTGGATGCCGGGGCACAAGTGACCGCTGACTGGCCAGAGTCGACTGCGCGAGCCGTTGGCTCGCGGCTGGGGCGGGGTCAATCCGCATGATGCCCCTCGGCTGGGTGAGAACGAAGCACGGCGATCACCAGCAGTGCGGCGAAGACCGCGATCGTTAAAGGCATGACGACGCGCATTCGTCGAAAGTCGCGCGACCAGTTCAACGGTAATGTTTGGTCGCCGTGGGACAGCGAGTGCGACCACGCCGATTTGCGGACAGGTTCCCCGAGAGAAAGGGCGGCGTAGATTGGCGGATCGACGTGCAGGACGCGGCCGGTTTCCAGCCGCAACAAGTGGACATCGTCGCGCCCTGGATGTTTCTCGCGGCGGATTTCCTTGGACCTGATCACCGAATCCAACTCGAGCGGAATCGTTGATCGCGCCGCGGTCTCATAGAGATTCGCCGCGGCCAGGAAGGCTCCGAGGGCCAGGAGAACCACGGTGGCGATTCGATCATGCAAACGCAAAGAAAAACCCCGCAATCAAGAAGAATCCGGCGGTGACGATTGCCGAACCAAGTGTTATTGCAGCTGTGCGCCGGTCGCTCATGATGAGCACAACCAACGCGGCCAGAACCGCCCCGAGGCTCTGATTGCAAAAGTCGACGGGGTCGAAGCGTGCGAGCCGAAAGACCGTGGCTTCGAACAGGGCTCCCAGAGCAATGCACGCGATGCAGGCCAGGACGATCAGATAAGGAAACAATGCCGATCGACGCCACACTTGTTGCGCTGCAAAGGCGATGACGGCGAGCGCGCCCAACGTGCCGCCGTAGCCGGCCGCGAAATGGCCGAGGTAGTCGGTGCGATGGCTCAGCGCGATGCCAAAGGCAATCGAGATCGCAAGCGCGGGCACGATCATGGTCAGCAGGTTCCAACGATCGTGAGCGGCTGTGTTGCTGGTCATCGCTTTTGCCCCACGATGAGGCCGCGGCCCTTCATGAGGCCGTCGGGCTCGAGGCGGCAGTCGAAGCCGGCATCGTTGAAGACGCTAAGCATCGTCTGGCGGGGGCAGAGCCAGTTGATGTGGCGCTCGACGAAGCGCTCGACTTCCTTGGCTCCGGCGCGCGCGGCCATCCAGTGAAAATCCAAGATCGACATCTCGCCTTCGCGCTGGCTGATGACCATTCGGCAGAGCTTGAGCTGGTCGCTGTCGTAGGTGTTGAGCCATGGCCGGCCATCGATGAAGTCTTCGGGTGCGATCCAGGGCTCGACGATGAGGGCCCCGCCAGTGCGGAGGGCGGCCGCGAAGCACCTGGCGGCGGCTCGGAGGCGGTCTTCGGGATGGATGTAGCCGATGGATGAGAACAAGCAAAGCAGGGCATCGACGGGGCGATCGAGGGTGAAATCTGTCATGTCGGCTTGAAACAGTTTGACCCCCGCCCCCGCCCCCGGAAGCCCCGCAAGTCCCGGACGCCCCGGAAGCCCCGGAAGCTTCTGGCGGGCGAAGTTGAGCATGTCGTTGCTGAGGTCGAAGCCTGAGAGGTGGTACCACTGCTTGAGATGGAGCATGTGAGAGCCGGTGCCGCAGGCTGCTTCGAGGACGGTGGCGCCGTCCGGGATTCCGGCTTGGGCGAGGATCTCGTGGAGGCGCGCGGCGTCCTTGTCGTACGCCTTCCAGTGGTAGATGGCGTCGTAGTAGTGGGCGTGGTCGCCGTACATGCCGTGGTTGTGAGTCATGGGGATTGACGATTGACGATTGACGATTGACGATTGACGATTTTCGATTGAGTGGCGTGAGCGGGGGTTGAGGGATGAATGCTACGTTTGATGACGGTGAGACGGTGAGACGGTGAGACGGTGAGACGGTGAGGGGGGACAAAGGCGACAAGTCAACAGGTCAACAGGAGGCGGAGGGGTGCGGGGGAGGGACTAGGTTGCGCGCGCCGATTTGCGAGAGAGGGATTAGTTTTTGCGCGCAGATTCGCTTTGTGGTTTGGGAAGGCGGTGAGTATCTCACACAAATGGGGATGAAAACGCAGAAGGAGATTTGACGCTGAGAGCGGAGTACTGGAGTCCTCATGACCAAGCGAGGGGAGCAAGGGATAGTTGTGGCGTTGTGGTGGACGCATGGGAGAGAAAGTTGTCAGTTGTCAGTTGCCAGTTGTCAGTTGTCAGTTGTGAGTGCTGAGAGCGAGCGCACGGAGGGCGCGAAAAAAGCAGTCCCTCTATAAGGGGGCGGAGGGGCGTGGTTTGCGCGCGCAGGGGAGGTCGTGGTTTCGGGAAAGGGCTGTTTTTGCAGGGGAAAATAATTTGAAAAATTGTGAGATTGACTTTTTGGTGAGGGCGCTTTTGTGCGCGCAGGAATGCCCTCCTTTTTGTTTCACGCAAAGGCGCAAAGGCGCGAAGTGTGAAACCAACGGATGAACATGGACTGTCAGCTGCTGCAGATAGAATGAAGCGCGAAGGGCTCTTGATTCAGCATGCGTTCTTCCATGAAACGAGCCGTGCTTAGAGTGATGCTGTTGCTGGTGGCGGGTGCGATCGTCAATGTGGCGGTGGCGTGGGGGTGTGCAATTGTCCTATTTCCGGCTGGCGTCGAACCTCCACAAAGTCGCGGGAACTGGATCGAGCAGTATTCTTGGAATGTGGAGCGCCGTCATCTGTTCGGCGCGAGTGAACTTCACTCGTTCCGCCTCAGAAACCCGAACCAGCGCCCCTTCAACACCGCAGAGAACCCCGTCGAAATTTGTTTGCCTGGAAGCGACTTAGCGACGCCAACGGCGGAGTTTCAGAATCGGATCCATGCCGACGTGAATCAGCTCAGCGCAATCGCTCGCTGATCGTGATGACAATGTACGGCAGCCGAACTGATGTTTCGGAAGGCGCAGAACATCCGTACGCTGTCGCCCAGAGGTGTATCGCGGGCTGGCCAATGCTCGCGCTGTCAGGCGAGCGGCTGGCATTCCTGAACAACGACTACAGCCCCTCGGCCGAGCAATCTCATTACGGCGCAATAGTCTGTCTGACCCGTTGTCATCGCCAGCGCAGAACACGGCGGAGATGCTGCCACTGCGGCCCATCTGGCCCGGCTTCGCGATCAACACGGTGTTCTACGCGGCGATTCTGTGGCTGCTGTTCGCTGCGTTCGGAAGAATTCGGCGGTGGCGGCGGATCAAGCGCGGGTTGTGTGCGGGGTGCGGATATCCGGTGGGATCAAATGAACGTTGCACGGAGTGTGGCAAGCCGGTCACGCCTAAGCACGTTGTGCTTGGCGTATGAGGGCATGGCTGGTCAGAATGATGATGTTTGTTTTGGTTGGCGCGATCATCAATGTGGTCGTCGCGTGGGCGTGTGCGGTGAATGTGACACCGTATGGCAAACCCGTCGTAAGCGGTTGGGTGGTCGAGGATCATGAATACTGGTCTGCTTCACATCGGGCCGGTTCGGGCATCGCCCTGACCATTTCAAGTCGAGCGCGCTGGCCTCAACTAAAGCCTCGAGCATCAACCACGATTCATCCGGAAAAAATCATTCCATCATTTGGTGGGCTAGATTCGGGCGTGCTCGAGAGCCGTATTCTTCGGACATCCGGTTGGCCTTATCCGAGCATGTGGTGCGAATCTGACGTTAAGGCCGCCTATGGTCTGGATGATCACATTCGACTGGGCAAGCGATTTGACGGTTCTCTTCAAGATTCGGTTCGGGGCGGCATTGCGACTGCCTTGAGGCCGTGGAACGTTGGCTGCTCGAAGCACTTGCGTGTGCTGCCATGCCGGCCGATCTGGACGGGGTTCGGGGTCAACACGATCTTGTACGCGGGAATGTCCTGGCTGTTGTTGGGGGCTCCGCTTGTGCCTGGAAGAATTCGGCGGTGGCGGCGGCTCAGGCGCGGGTTGTGTGCGGGGTGTGGGTATCCGGTTGGCGAGAGCAATGTGTGCAGTGAGTGCGGCAAGCCGGTTGCATTGAAGGGCGTTGCACTGACATGAAGAGCCGAGTTGCCAAGGTTTGTTTGCTCCTGCTGCTGGGTGCGATTGTCAATGTGGCGGTGGCGTGGTGGTGCGTGCGGCGATTTGAGCAACATCTCCAAGCCAACGATCGATCCGTCTACACGTTCGGACCTGACCAAGCCGTCACAATTGATGCACAAGAGCATTCGGTGCTCTTGTCTCTCGATTGGAAGGCCCCTCAATCTGGCGAATTCTTCACGTATGTCACTGAACGTGCAGATTGCATAGGACATGGTTGTAAGGTCGGCTTCTACACCGAGCGCTGGCAGTCAGCGAAAACAGGACCGCATCCACCCATCCGCTTCGCCGGTGTGCCCGTATTCGCACAACATGTTGAAGGTGGTTGGCCGTGTCGATCGTTTGACGCGTATCGATTCTTCAATTCGCGCCAGGGTACGTATTTCAGTACAACGGTTCATCGAGTTGTGCGAGGGATTGAGCTAGCGCCGAAAAACTCCACGTTTGCAGTTGGAGTTCTGCTGCCGGCGCACCCTTTGTGGCCCGGCTTCGCGGTCAACACGATCTTCTACGCCGTGATCCTGTGGCTCCTCTGCGCTGCCCCGGGAAGGGTTCGTCGGTGGCGGCGCATCGCGCGGGGGTTGTGTCCGGCGTGTGGGTATCCGGTTGGTGAGCGTGACTTGTGCAGTGAGTGCGGATCGGCGGTGAAACCACGAAGAGGCAAGCTGGAGGGGAGCGCGTGAAACGGCGGGCGATCACCGTAGCGCGGCGCGGCGCGGTGTTTATGCTGCTGGGCGCGATGGTCAATGGGGCGGTGGCGTGGGGGTGCGTGCCGCTTGTCGAAATGAATGATCGATCGCCGGTCTGCTGTCAAGTCGCAGACGCGCTGATGATCCATGCCATGATGTTTCAAGGATTTGGAAGTACTTTTGTCGCAACGGTCAGCCGCCACTGCGACCTATCACCCATCTCGCTCAGTCCGCCTGAACTGCAGCGGGGTATATGTTTTCATCCACGGGACCATGCTTGGGCGGCACTCCCGAGCTGGGGCAAGCGGCGAATCATTGAATTGTCGGAGGACTTCCAGAGTACCGACTTCGGCGGGGTGTCTTACTGGTCGCAGTATGTGACTTTGCAAGCGAGGGGATGGCCAATGCGGTGCCTCTGGGCCGAGCGGCGCTTAAGCCACAATTCGGGATTGTGGGAATTGCTGGGAGGTTACAGTACTCGGGCCCCAATTGCGACCAAGCCAGGCCATCCGCTTTACCTCGATGATCGAGCGACATATCCGTGTCAGGTCTGGTGGCCGGGCTTTGCGATCAACACAACTTTCTACGCCGCGATTTTCTGGTTGGTCTTTGCAGCGCCCGGAAGAGTCCGCTGTTGGCGGCGCATCAAGCGCGATCTATGTCCGGCGTGCGCGTATCCAGTTGGCAAAAGCGCGACTTGCACTGAGTGCGGATCGGCGGTGAAACCGCGAAGAGGCAAGCTGGAGGGGATCGCGTGAAACGGCCCTCACCCCCAACCCCTCTCCCAGAGGGAGAGGGGAGCAAGAAAAAGCCGCGACGTTGGTCGCGGCCTTTCGGGTTTCAAATTTGGTTGATGAAAGGGGTCAGGCCTTGGTGACGTTGGAGGCCTTGGGGCCCTTGGCTTCCTGGGCGACGTCGAACTTGACGCGCTGGCCTGGGCTCAAGCTCTTGTAGCCATCCATCTGGATGTCGGAGTGGTGGACGAAGATGTCCTTGCCGCCGCCATCGGGAGTGATAAAGCCGTAGCCCTTTTCATCGTTGAATTTCGAAACAGTTCCGGTCGACATAAAATTGTCCTTTCGGACCGTCAAGGTTGATCCGATCGGGCCATCGTAGCCGTACCGGGCAGAGCTGTGACGTGCAATCTCTGACTTGTGAAGGGGTATTATAGGCAAAGACGGCTTGCACGCGAGCTTGAGTTTGAAAAAATATCGTGCAAGGTGAACTGCAACCGTACAGAGCACTGCGACGCCTCATTGCCAGCCGGGAATTCTGCCGATACTTGTAGGGATATTGCGTCTGCGGATCGAGGTCGCCCTACGATCTGGGACAAACGGGCAACCCAGGTTGCCGCCACCTGACAATGCCTACTGATCAACAAACTCAATCCGCGCTCGATCCAACACTTCAACAAACTAGGGAAGCTGCCCACGTGCGGCCAGCGTCGACGAAGCTGCGGCTGGTGACGCTGGCGACGGTGCTGCTGCCATTCGCCGGGCTTGTGGTGGCGATGATCCTCTTGTGGCACGTTGCGTTTAGTTGGGTGTACCTGATGTTGCTGGGGGTGATGTACGTGATCACGGCGTTCGGCGTGACGGTCGGATTTCATCGGCTGTTCACGCACAAGTCGTTTCAGACGTCGAAGCCGGTGGAGCTGGTTTTGGGAGTGCTGGGGTCGATGTCGATTCAGGGTCCGCTTCTGACATGGGTGGCGGTGCATCGGCGGCATCACCATCACAGTGATGATGATGGCGATCCGCACTCGCCGCATCTGCACGGCGACACCATCATCGCGACGCTGCGGGGGTTCTTTCACTCCCATGTCGGATGGATGTTCACCAAGCATCCCGACAACCTCGACCACTATGTGCAAGACCTGCGGAAGGATGGCCTGATGCGCGCTGTGAGTGCGCTGTTCCCCCTGTGGGCGGTGCTGGGATTGCTGGTTCCGGCGGCGCTGGGCGGGCTGCTGACGTGGTCGTGGACGGGGATTCTCCTGGGCTTGATCTGGGGGGGGCTGGTTCGCGTGTTCATCGGGCATCATCTGACGTGGTCGGTCAACTCGGTGTGCCACATCTGGGGCGGCCGGCCGTTTCGCAGCAACGATGAGAGCCGGAACAATCTTTTGCTGGGCATCCTGGCCTTTGGCGAAGGGTGGCACAACAACCATCACGCGTTCCCGACGTCGGCCCGGCACGGGCTGCGCTGGTGGCAGATCGATTTGAGCTACATCGTGATCCGGGGGATGGAGCTGCTGGGGCTGGCGCGGGCGGTGCGCGTGCCGAGTGTGGACCGGATTGAGGCGAAGCGGGCGGATGCGTGATGGGGTGACGACGTAAATCACCGCAGAGGCGCAGAGAAAACGTCTAAACGTCTACACGTCTACATGTCTACTCGTGAAGCGAGATAAGGGGGTGGATTGGTCAGGCGCGGCGGAGCCGCGGCGCTTCTTGGCGTGTGCGTTTGCGTAATCACGTGACGCGTTCGAGGGGCCAGACGCGGACATCGAGATGATCGGCGTGATGGAGGAGGGGTTTGTGGTTGCTGAGAGTGATTCCGGCGGCGCGGACGAGGCCGTCTTGGAGGTCGAGCAGTTCGGCAGCGCGGAGGGTCCAGGGGTTGTGCCAGACTCGGCTGCGGTAGAGGCCGCCGTTGCCATCGCCGGAGAAGAGCATGTAGCGTTCGGTCAGAAAGTGCGCGAGCTCGCCGGGTTGGGAGCGCGGGAGCGGGGGGCCGATGCGCCATCGGCATCGCATTGAAACACCGGAGTGATGATTGCGGGTGACGGAGTACGCGACATCATCGCCTTCGCGCGTGAGCTTGATTCGCGAATGAAAGTAGGGCAACTGCCAGAACGTCCTGGCGCCCCAGGTCGCCAGACGGCTGGCGGCATCGAGGCTGAAGAACCAGACGCCGGGCTCGCCACGATAGGTCACGTAGGTTCGCACGTTGCACTCGTGAAACGCGCTCAAGCCGGGCACATCGCTGAGGCCCCAAACACCCGGAATCATCCACGGAAGCACGCTGCGCATGGTGAAGGGAACAAGCCCGATCCATGCTTTCCGGTCCCCCGGAACCGCCGGAAAGGTATCGACCTCCAACTTAGAAGGGATCAGGTCTCGCACCATTTCCACCGGCACAGGCCAGTGGGCAAAGAGAAGTGACAACCAGCGCATGCGCATGATGGGCGTGCCCGGGGGCCGCTGCGGCAGATATGGCGGTCTTTCGTGCTCGGGCATGTTCGAATTCTAGCGAGCCTTGCCGCTTCCCTACCACCTGGCGGTGTCGATGAAGCACGGCGCTGGGCGCGGCCGACTCGCAACGCTCGCTGGCCGTGGCACCGGGCTGACCGTGGCACCGGGCGCGACGTTCAGATTCCGCCGCCGCCACATCCACCACCGCCGCACCCGCCGCCGCCGCAGCTGGCGCCACCGCCGCCACAACTTGCGGCACCGCCTCCACAGCTTGACGCGCCACCGCCTCCAGAACCCCCGGAAGTATCGCCCGCGCTGCCGGCATCTATTCCGGAGTGTGGCGATGCGCCGCTATCGGGTTGGGTCGCAGCACCGTCATGCGGAGAGGCGCCCTGTGAACGGCCTGGGCTGCCGCCTCCGCCTCCGCAGGCAAACACAACTGGAAACATGCCGGCGCCGCCGTCGCTGGTTGCAGGGCGATACGGCTCGCGCATCTGCCGGGCCAGGCGAGCCCACGCTCCCACCAGGGCGGCAACCACGCCCGCGCCGAGGGCGATCAGCAGGCCGAACATCGCCGTTCCGCGGATCATCCAACCGACGATGAGTGCAATCAACAGCATGGTCAGAAGCGCCACGATGAGGATTATCACGGGACGATTGTTCGATCTTCGAAAGTTCCCAATGGTCTGTGGATCCCTCTGGCGGTGCATTGCGTTGGCGTGTATGGCCGCCACGGCGGGCACCGCCGCTCGATTCTGAACTCCCGGGTGTTTGATTGCGCGCGGCCAGACCGCCGCCGGCGGCGGAGCGCCAAACATGCGTTCATACGACTCCAGTGTGCGCCGATACTGATCCGCGAACTTTCCATCTTCGTCAGCAGCTCCGCTGGCCGGATCGTGATGCAGCGGCTGCTGCAGCACATCTTGACACAGCCGCTCCCAGTAGGAGCGCGTGTATTTCAGATGGAGATGCCAGACGGAATCCACCACCTCGCTGGGAGTGACGGGATGCCCCGCAGCCACCGCGAGAAAGACGAACCGTTTGTATTCGGCGAGCGCGCTTCGCGCGAACTCCAGGGACCAGTTGTTCTCGCGAGTCAATCGATCCAGAAAGCCGAATCGCGGCTTGCCGTCTTCGATTTTGAATGCCTCAATTCGCGACCAAAGTTCGTTCTGCTGCGGTGTCATGGAGGTTCCCTTTTTGCGAACGAATCACGCGATCTCGATCTGCCGACACTCAAAATGCTAACTCGACGTGGCGGGCGGACACGTCCGAAATGAACGCACGGAAGACAGTTGACATCGACGCGTCTTAACGGAGTCTGAACACGTTCTAAACGATGAAGGCCTGCTCAGGGCCCATGTTTCCTTTGGCAGAGGCAAGAGCACCGTCAACGTCGACGGATGCCGGTTTCAAATTGCCCTCACCCCCAACCCCTCTCCCA
>JAKEEP010000063.1 GCA_022616475.1 Phycisphaerales bacterium
GATGGGCCGGGTCTTGGGCATAGAGCGGGTGAGGTTCGGAGGCAATTGGGCCAGGAGCACGGCGTTGAGCGTGAATGAGATGCAGCCCGTTGCAGATCATGATGCTGCTGGTGCTGGGAGCGGTGATCAACGTGGGGGTTGCGTGGTGGTGTGCTGTTCATTGTGATTTCTACCGAGAGCGGGCCACAACCAGTCGCGGCAAAGCGGTGAAGATTCGAGCAATCCGAAGCGGTGGATAGCTCGTATGATCGCAAGAGTGAACGTGGACCAGTGGACCAACTGTGCAGTCATGGACATGACGTCATCATCATGTGCTTACGTGCGACGGCCAATAATCGTGATTTTGCAATTGGCGATCGTGATGTTGTTGTCGGGCTGCATCAGCGTCACCACCAAGACCGCGCTGTATGACCGTGAAAAGGATCGGGTATTTGATGAGAAGCTGCTGGGGAAATGGGTCGGGCCCGACGACAAGGCGCTGATGCTGACGTTTGAGCGGAGCGAACGGGCTTCGTACGCGGTGACGATCGAAGAGAAGGCTGTGAATGAAGGAGAGCCGGATATTGGATTGGGGGACCTGGTGAAGATCGGGTCGGGCAGGTACTTGTTCTTGCTGGATGACGAGGGTCTGGGAAACGCGCGGCGACACTCGCTGCCACTGAAGGTGAAGAGGCGCGGCGATCGGTTGGATCTGTGGCTGTTGAACACGCAAGGATTGGGCCAGATGCTGCACGACGATCCGAGCTTGTTGCCGCACGAGTGGGTGGAGCCGTATCGCGAACCGGGTGAGTATCGGCGCGAGGATTACTCGCGCGGGAAGGTGGCGATCACTGCGTCGCGCGAGCAGATGCAGCGCTTCTTGCGCGAGCATGATGAGGAGTTGTATCAAACGAGCATGCAGTTGAAGCGGCAGGGTAAGAACTGATGCAGCCGATGATGGGCAGAGGCGTGGCCATGTTCTGCGAGCAATGCCGGTATGACCTGTCGGGGTTGAGCGAGCGGCGATGCCCGGAGTGCGGGTGCGAGTTTGATCCGGCGAAGCTCGCACAGGAAGACGTTGAGTTCAGCCTGCGGCAGGAGCGACTGAAGCGGATGTGCAGATGGTTGCCGTTCGGTGGACTTGCGCCGATCGCGGCGCTGTATGCGACGTGGATCACCGGCGCGTTGGTGCTCGGTTCCTGGCCACGTCCGAGTCTGGATGACCCAAAGTCGCTTGGTTGGCCCGTTGCTGTGCTGATGTACGCGACGGCGCTGGCTTGGCTGGGTGCGGCGTTTGCTGCGGCGATCAACGCGGGAGCGCTGTTGGCGTTGACTGCGAATCATCTCGAGCGGCGACGGAGCTTTTCCTGGGAGTTGGTGTGGGTGCCGGGGCTGTCGATTTGCGTTTGGGTTCTGAGCCTGGCGGTGTTGGTTTGGGACCCGATGCGGACTGCGGACTGGCTTGTGGATTGAGGCGCGAACGAGCGCGCGAGCGTTTGCAGGAAGTGTCTGATCGCGCAACGTTTCGATTATTAGCTAAAACTCTAACAATCGACGGGCTCGTCAGATGTTGTCAGTGAAGCGTCGTGGTGGGACGAAAACAGCCCGCCGATGTTGACGGCGGGCTGAGTGGGGTGCGCGACGGGCAGACTCTTACGCGGCAGTGGTGAGAGGATGTCTCATTCGCACAGGCCAGACGCCTGTGCCACTGCAGGTGATCGGTCGGTCAGTTCCTTTCGCCGCTGGCCATGGAGGGCGGCGGGCTGTTGCGGTCGGGCTTGACGACGCCGACCTTGAGCAAGTAGCGCTGGTTGGGAGTGGCCTGTGGCGAGGGCCCGTAGTCGTAGAAGAACTCCATGGGGATCTCGCCGGTGTGCTTGGCGTTGAAGACGAAGATGTCCCAAGCGGGCTCGCCCGGACGGGCAAGGCCGCCTTCAGCGCGCTGCTGCTCTTTGCGGCTCTCCATGAAGATGTAGCCGTTGTCAACGCTCTTGGGGGAGATGCGCCAGGTGTAGCTGGCGCCGGCCTGGGTGGGCAGGCGAACGGTCAGAGTCTGGCCCTTGTGGACTGAGCAGCTCTGCTTGGTGACTGGGCCGGTGACGCGGGCGTTGTGGACGGTGGGGTACGTCTTGACCGAGTTGCAGCCGGTGAGCGTGAATGCAGCGGCGGCGGAAATCAGGCAGGCCCAGCCCTGGGCGGAACGGAAGATGCGAGGCATGATCGAACTCTCCTTGGAATGGATGGCCGGTGCGCCGGCCTGACGGCTTGGTTGGCGGCCGGGATGCCGGCCTGGGGGATTCTGTCGAAGGCAGAAAACTGACCAGAGTCATTCGGCAGGATGCGGGGGCGAATGAAGGAGAGGGGCGGGAAAAAGCGGAGGCACGAAGGCGCGGAGGCAGCGGAGGCACAGAGGGCGGGCTGTTTTGTCAGGGGGTGATATCCGATAACTGCGCCGAGGCGCGCAGCCGCAAGCGGCGGCAGCGGCATTGGAGATGCCATCTGCACATTGTCGCCGCTTGCGGCTTCGCGCGCCCGAGCTGCTTTAGTAGGTGGAGCGGCCCGCGGCCCGGAGCGCGCGGACATACGGCGAACTGGGATCATGTCCTTCGTGAAAGGGCCAATTATCATACGGCATTACAAAGGGCCAATTCTGCCGTGGCCGGCCGATGTGAATCGGGTTCTCTTCGATATAGCGGACGGTTCTTTGGATTTCCGACGGATGGTCGAGGAAGACTTTCCAACCTGGGCCACCCCAAACGGGATGATCTTCGGATCGAAGGCCGAGCGCGCGAAGCCGCAAGCGGCTGGCATCTTGGAAGTTGGCGATCATCTCCTCGGCAAGGTGTTTGTGCTTGCGGATCAAGAGGTGAATGTGATCCGGCATGATGGCGCAGGCGTAACAGGTATATCGATCGTCCTCGATGACGTCTCTGAACGCTTCAGCGATGCCTGAAGCCTCATCGTCGTCAAACTCCATTAACGGATGCTTGAGCGTGCTTCGCGCAAGGTCAAAGAAGGTTCGCAGAACTTTAGTTGCGGGTTGGATGCGCTTGCGACCATGATGAATCTCGCCAAGCCTCGCGATGATTTCTTTGCGGATGGTGCGCGACGTGCTGCCGCGTGGATCGTTCGGGAGCCACCAGCCGTAGGCGGTCCAGATGAGGTGGTGCGCGATGACGATTGCCTTGGGCACCCGCGAAGTGTAGAGCGAGGGCGCGCGAAGCCGCAAGCGGCGACAACGTGGAAGCGGAAGCTCCAATGATGCCGCTTGCGGCTTCGCGCGCCTTTCCGTCAACCGCTCGGCGACTTCACGGCCGTGACGCTGACCATCTTCGGCGGCTTGGTGGGGCGGTCGCCGGCGCCGGTGGGAGTGGCGCCGAGTTTCCTGACGACGTCCATGCCTTCAACGACCTGGCCGAAGGCGGTGTACTGGTTGTCGAGGTGTTGACACTTTTCGCGCGTGAGGCAGATGAAGAACTGGCTGCCGGCGGAATCGGGGTGGCCGGAGCGCGCCATCGAAAGCGTGCCGGGGACGTGCTTCTTGGAGTTGAACTCGGCCTTGACGGTCCAGCCTGGTCCGCCGGTGCCGGTGCCCTTCGGGCAGCCGCCTTGGATCACAAAGCCCGGGATGATGCGATGGAAGATGAGATTGTTGTAGAAGCCCGACTCGGCGAGCTTCACGAAGTTGGCGACGTGCTGGGGCGCGACATCGTCCCAGAGCTCGACGGTCATGTCGCCTTGATCGGTTGAGATGATGGCGCGGGGGAAGGGCATGGGGTAGTGCTGAGTCCTAAGTGCTGAGTGCTGAGTCCTAAGTGCTAAGTGCTGAGTGCTGAGTCCTAAGTGCTGAGTGCTGAGTCGTGGGCGCGCTGAACTGCGGGCGAGGAGTATAGCTTGTTGCGGCTGCGTATTTCAGCGAGGAATTCGGCCGCTAGGCCGCGTCGGCGTCGGTTTGGACTCGGGAGTGACGCGCTGGTCGGGCCGGCCCTGATTGGGGGTGCGGGGTGGAGCGGGGATGAGCTCGGCGGAGTTGATGACGGGGGGATCGACGGGACGGCCCGCCGCCACGTCGGCGAGCTCGACGTCGGCGATGGCTTGGATGGTTTGCGCGCCGTCGACTGCATAACCGAATGAACAGTATTGGCCATCGAGCCGCGCGGTTCCTTCGCGCGACAGGGCGATGAAGAATTGGCTGCCGTTGGAGTCGGGATCATCGGAGCGAGCCATGGAGATGACGCCGAAGTCGTGCGGGAGATTGCTTTCTTCGATGGGGAGCCAGTAGCCGGGTCCGCCATCGCCGGTGGCTGTGGGGTCGCCGGCCTGGATGACAAACGGGTACGGAGGCGTGCTGCCGGTGAGCGGCACGACACGATGGAACAGGATGTCGCGATAGAAGCCGCCGCGCGACAGCTCGCGGAAATTCCAGGCGGTGTTGGGCGCTTCATCGGATCGAAGGGCGATTCGGATGTCGCCCTTGGACGTGTGGAGGATGATGTCGTTTTCGGGATAGATGCGCAGGCCGGTGCAGAGGCGCGGGACGGGCGCGGCGCGATCCGGTGCGGTTGCGGGAGCCGTAGGAGGCTGAGCAGAAGTTGCTTGGGCGCCATCTTGATTGGAGTTGGGCGGCGGTGGTGGTGGATCAGCGGGTTGGTTTTCATCAACCCAGCGGACGATGCGCGAATACGTTGTGCCGTTGGTGCGCGTGGCGGACTCAGTCACGGGCACGAGGCGCGAGAGCATGGGCTGAAGGACGAGCGCGGAACCGACGGGCTGCTGGAGGTCGAGCATCTGGAGGTAGGCGGCGCGGCGGATGTCCCAGATTTGGGGGAGGGTTTCGGCGAGATCGACCCGGCCGGGATGGACTTCGATTGGGTCGGCGAGTTGCTTGCCGGCGTGATCCATCAGGACGAGAGTGACGGCGCCGAAGGATCGAGGCGAGACGACATCGACGATGACCGGCCGGTTGATTCCGTTGTAGAGATACTCGGGCCAGAGCCCGGGGGATTGCGGCGGTGGCGAAGAGGGCGCGGCGGCGATGGCGGCAGTGACTGCGGTCAGGACGACGCATGATGGTGCGGTGATCATTCGAGACGCTCCTGGAATGAAAAGGTACGGACGGAATCAAGCGATGGTTGGGTTGATGCGAAATCTGGGGAATCGACGCCAGGCGCAGGCCACCACAGGAAGATGATGATGCCGACGGCGACGTTGAGACCAAAAAGGGGGGCAATCTTGCTCAGAAGCGCGCGCCCGCCCAGGAGGGCGACAATGCCGGTCTTGAAGGCAAGATTGGCGATAGCGGCGATGAGGATGGCGCGCCAGGCGACATCACTTGCCAGTTGGTCGTGGGCGACCATTTGCGCTGTGGAGAGGGTGATGGCATCCATATCGGTGAGGCCGGAGATTCCCGCCACCGCGTAGATGCCGGCGCTCCCGAAGTAGTGCTTGGCGGCGGCGACGGCGACAGTCACCAGCGCGTACATGATGCCAAAGGTAATGGCGGCCTTGAGCTCGCTGGGGTCGTCCTGCGGTGGAAGCTCGGTTTGCACTTTGCGGTTGCGCAGCCAGACGATGAACGAAAGCAGCGCCGCGGCGACGAGCATGATGGCGATTGGTCCGGCGAGGCTGGGCAGCACCGAGCGGGCCACGGCTCCGATTTCGACCAGGACGCGAACGTAGACCACGGTGGAGGCGAGCATGATGACGAGGGTGGCGGCGTTGACGTGTGCGGGATCGGTGGCCGATCGGCGGGCGTAGCTCACGGTGGTGGCGGTGGACGAGATGACGCCGCCGAGCAGTCCCGCGAGAACGGCGCCGGCGTTCTGGCCGAAGAGTTTCAGGGCGATGTAGCCGGCGAAGCTGATGCTGACGACCAGGACGACGATCCACCAGATTTCGCGCGGGTTGAGCGACTGGAAAGGACCATACGGGCGATCGGGCAAAATCGGCAGGATGACCAGCGCGATCAGGACCCACTGCATGATGGCGCGCATGTCAGGTTCGGCCATGCGCCGGACCAGGCCGTGCATGATCGGCTTGGCATAGAGGAGCACGGCGACCGCGCCCGTGAGGACGACGGCGACTTGAGTCGAGCCGTAGACGAGGTAGGCGCCGATGATGAACATGACCAGGCCGGCGACTTCGGTCGTGGCGCCGGATTCAGTGACGGGGGTGCGAAGCTTGATGATGTTAGCCATGGCCATCGCCAGGCTGACTCCCACCAAACCCGCCACAACAATCCATCCGCCAAGGGATTGCGCCAGCAAGGCGCAGAGGGTTCCGAGGACGGTGATCAGGGCGAAGGTTCGAAATCCGGCGACCTGTGATTTGGAGTGTTCGCGCTGCATGCCGACCAGAAGTCCCAGCGCCAGCGATATGCCGAGCGTGACCAAGTCGGAATGAACGTTCATAGTCCATTAGGCTACCAGTTGGCGTCGGGCAGCGCGAAGCGTCAACGAAAGCGGTATGGACGGGCTCGGTCGATCAGCTCGAGCCGATCCATCTAGGAAGTTGATCCTATTGTCGGTGGAAGTCGATGAGCGGAAGGCGGCCCCGGGACGAGGCAGCCATGACGGGAGGCGACGGGAGTTTGGCTCTGTGGCCGGCGACGGTTTGGCGGCCGGTTGCGACAGCTGTGGGGGGCGTGGGCAGGGCCAGAGTGCAAGATTGGGGGTTGGAAGGGCGAGTGCCAACGGAGATGTGCCGCGTATCGCGCAAGATTCCGCTTGCGAATTGAAATGCCCTGCAGGAAGATGATGGCGACTGTTTCTGAGCGAGCCGACACGAGTGACTCTTGTGCCGGCTCTTTTTGTCGGCGCGGCGGGACTCGAAAAAGGCGCCTGGCACCTTTTTCCCGGAATGCGATGGCGCTCAGAACCCAGATCTAGTTGTCATTCTTGGGAGGAGCAACAGGTTCTGGCTGGGGTTGCTCGGCGAGGATGATGTCGGCCAGCTCGGTTTCGGCAGGGGAGTGGACCTTGATCAGCTCGGCGGCGGCGCGGCGGAGGGCGGTGCGATCGGCAGCGCGCAATGAATCGGGGGCTTTGGCGCGGGCTTGAGCAATTTGATCTTCCGGCAGCGGAACGATTCCGGCGTTGCGGGCGATCTGGAGTTGGGCCCGGACCATGGCAGCATCGATTTGCTCGGGCAAGCCCGGCGCGCCAAACCACATGAGCGCCTTGTTCAGATCGAGAGTCAGTTCGCCCGTTTCGTTTACGTCAGAAGGAACGATGGCGATGACGCGGCCGGATTGGTGGCCGTGGTTGATGCGCTCGGTGGTGGTGTTGCCGATGTACAGAATGGGCTCGGCGGTCTGGCGCGGAAAGACCAAGTCGGGGTTGACTTGGAGGACCAGCAGCCATCCGGCGCTGACGACCGGATGCTCAGCGCTCCACTCAAACTCGTATCCCTGGTCGAGTGTGAACGGTTGCGCCAAGAGCACTTGTTCGACGGCGGCGGGTGTGGCCGGGAGCGCAGGAACTTGCGATTGTTCCTCAGCGGGATCGACGGCAACGGGAGGATCAGCGATCGCCGCGGGCACAGCCAGAGCGATGAGGGCGAGCATCGTCAGCGTCATCAGCGAACATTTTGAATGTGAATGTTGGTTCATGGTGAGTCTCAATCGGCGGTGACCATGAGGTCGTCGAGCATGAGGCGTCCGCGCGGCGTGGATGCGGCGCCGCCGAACTCGAAGCGAACGGCGACGATGTTGGCGAGGTCGAGCGGCGAGCCGTTGGCAAGGAAATCATGCAGGCGAATGCGAATGACTTCGTATTCGTTTTGCCAACCAGCGCCGGTGCCGTAGCCGGTTCGAGGGTATGGCTCCTCGATGCCGCCGGAGTAGGCTCCGATGTTGATGGTGCTCGCGGCGCCCGAGCCGTCGCGGAGGGTCACGACGAACGTCGAATCGCCAAGCAAGGCGATCGTCTCTGGGTGGCGCGTGCCCTGGGCGGCGCGGAAGCTGAGGCAGGCCTTGGAGGACCAATCGGCCAGCGCTGGGAGGACCTCGAACTCAAGAAAGGCGGGAGTTTCGGGTGCGTTGTAATTGAAGACGATGCAGCGGCCGGTGTCACCAATGCGGCCGCGCACCATTCCGTTCATGACATCGCTCACGAGCCACGTGAAGCTGGTGTTGTTGTCGTGACAGACGCCTTCCGAGAGACTGAGCACATCGAAGGCGACTGCTCCGCCGGAGCTGCTGATGGTGGTTGAGCTTTGGGTCTGGAAATCATCGATGATCAGATCCTCGGCGGCGCCCGTCGGATTGCGCAAGTCGTTGACCACGATGGTGGTGGCGTTGACGCCGATCGGGTGCAAGGTTTCCCATTGCCGCCAGAGGAAATCCTTGGCGGCAAGATTGCCTTCGAGCGTGTACTTGATCAAGGCGAGATACACGGCTTTGGCGACGTCGCGAGCCTCGGGGCCCCCAATGGCCGAGTTGGCGGGTCCCTGAAAATCGTTGACGCCGCAACAGTTGAAGTCGTTGTGATCGGCGCCGTGGATGTAGGTGCTGACGCGGGGTCCGATGGAGCGCTCGAAGACGTTGAATGAATCGGCGATGTCGTTGTCGGGACAGCCGCACACATCGCCATCCGAAGAGCCGTAGATCAAGTGATAGGGCACGGCGTGGGGATTAGCGCTGGCGGTTCCCAGAAAGTCGGTGGGCGCGATGGAGCTGACCAGGACAATGTCCTGCAACCCAAAATTGGTGGGGTTGACGGTTCCATCGAAGAGGCGGTCGTAGGCGCGGACGACGCCTTCGCCGCCGCGCGAGTGACCGATCCAGATGATGGTGTCGGGATCGACGTGGCCGTTGAGCACTCCGCCGGCGATCGTGCCGAGGTTACCGAGGAGGTAGTTGGTGTTGTTGATGGTGGTGGTGGAAGCGGCTTCAACGCCGGGACTGGTGTTGTTCTGATGGCTCATGGCGACGTAGCCGTAGCTGGCCAGGTGACTCAGAAGGTAGTCGTACCAGGTGTACTGGTGTCCGTTGCCATGGCTGACAACCACCAGCGGAAGCTGGCCCATGGATGCGATATCGGTGGGGTAGTAGGTGCGCTGGCCGAGAAACGTGCCGCCGGTGTAGGTGGCCGAGGTCACTGCCAGGGGACCCGAGAGGGTCAGGTCATGCACTACGGCAATACCAGGTCCGTCAGCGCCATCGATGACATCGCCGGCATCGAGAATCGCATTCCGATTGGCGTCAATGACAATGTCGTATCCGGCTCCGACTCCGGTCCCGGCCACACCGCTGAGCGTTCCAGAATCGATCGTGAACGTATTGGATGGCAGATCGGCTCCGGCGAAGGTGATCGATTGAGGGCCGGCCGGACGAACATCCACCAAGCTCTGATCCGATTCCCATTGCAAGGCGGTTCGATCGGCGACGATGTAGGCATCGGCCGTGACATTGGCCAGGTCCGGATGCAGGAACGGATCGACAGCCAGTTGGACGGTCATGCCCGTGTTGAACGCCAGCGCGTAATCAAAGAACGGGTAGCTGGCGAGACTGAGGCCGGCGAGCTGTGATGCGGTTGGCACGCTTGGCCCGGTGCACGGCCCCCAGTTCGAGATCACCAGGAGCAGATCGGCCACATCCACCAAGCCGCTCTGATCGACATCGGCCGGGCCGTTGGTGGCTCCCCAAGCCGCAACGACGCCAAGGATATCGTTGACATCGACCAGGTCATCGTCGTTCACGTCGGATGGGCAGGTCGGACCCGCCACGGCAAGTTGTTGGGCAGTGCCGAGGATGGCGACCAGGGTAGCAATTCGGAAAGTGGCCGATGACACGACTGATGCAAACAGACTGATGGGAGCCTCCTCTCGTTCGGGCGCGCCACGACAGCGAACTCATCAAGTTACGTGATACCTCGATCCCAGTCCATTGTCGCACGCGGAAATCCGCCAATCGCCAAAAAATCTTCGGACGTGAAGGGCGCGACAATTCCGGCAGGTTTCGGGTGATGTGAGGGAGTGAGCGCGGCGACCGGAACTGGTCCCGAACCAAAATTCACCGCGGAGCCGCGGAGGCGCAGAGGACGCAGAAGAGAGGTCCTTGCCTTCCCTCCTCTGCGATCTCTGCGCTTTGCGGCCAAACAGTCTGAGGGCGTCACCCCGGAACAGTCAAGGCACGAGGATCAACACTCCGAGCGGAACGTGACTCGTTTCAGAGAGGGGGTTTCCCTGATCCTTGCTGCGAGGACCCCTTGCCTGGGGATTCCTTGGCCGGCTGCATCGATTCGGACCCGTACACATGCGTGGATTCGGTCTCCTCGACGGGTCGATCGAGTTGATCGCTGGTCATTTGGACGGCGAAGCGCGTATCAGCAGGCTTTCGGCCCTGAACGGTGACTTGCCAGGTTGCCTTGTCGCCCGGTTTCAACCGCGGCATGGGCGCGAAAGCGACTTTTGCGGCCACAGCGGTGGGAGCTGAGGCGCCGGTTGCCGAGACGTAGCCCATGTTATCCTCAAGCTCGCAATTGATGCGCACGTTGGTCGCGTCTTCGGAGCCTTGATTGGTGACGGTGATGGTGTAGGTGGTCTTGTCACCGACGCGAACGGGGTCATTAAGGTCAACAACCTCAAGCAAGAGGGCGGCAATGCCTTCGAAGGTCATCTGGGCCATAGCCTGGGCAGGCTGAGCGCATTCGGCGTTGGCGATGGCGTCAATTCGAAGCGGACCCTGACGAAGGCCGCGCAACTGGAACTTCATCGTGCGCGACTCGCCGGGCCCGATGTTTCCGATCCGCCAGCGTTGTGCTTTTTCGATCCGTTGGCCTCCGTCTGCGGCGGCGAGGAACTCGGCATTGCCCTCGGCGCGAAGCTCGATGAAAGCATTCTCGGCGGCAAAGGTGCCGGTGTTGGTCACGGTGACCTCATAGGGCACTTGAGTGCCGATGAAGTCGCGCTGGGGGCCCGTCATCGCGATCTTCAGGGCAGGCTCGCCGATGTCCGTTTTCGCCGAGGCTTCGTCCTTCAGACCATCGGGACTGGTCGCAACGGATCGGATGTTGAATTCGCCGGCCTTGGCGGGCTTGAGCCGGATGGTGACGTGCTTGGATTCACCGGGGCGAATGGTACCCAAGTTCGAGGGGGGTTGCGCTCCGGCGACGGTAAACCCCTCGGGCAACTGGTGTTGAATCGTCACATCGCGTGCGGGACCGGCGCCGGTGTTGGTGACAATGACGCGATATTCCAGCTCATCGCAGCGGCTGGCCATCGAGGGGGCCTGCGCGGTCATTTCGATTTGAGGCGGCTCGACGATGGTTGAGGTGGCGCAGGCCATCGCGCCTGGAATGAAGGTCACCATGGCGCATGATTCGAATGAGCCGGCGGAGCTGCCAACGCCCCGCATTTGAATGGCGCGGCTTTCCTTAGGTCCCAGATTGCCGATGTTCCAACGGTACATGCCCTCGGCCAGCTGGCCTTCAGGCTGTGAACGCTCCATCTTGAAATTGGCCGGGAGCTTGTTGACCACCTCGACATGTTGCAGCGCGTTGTCGGTCAGGTTGGTGACGGTGATCTGATATTCGAAGGGCTTGCCAATCGCGACCTCCTCAGGCATCGACTGCTCGAGCATGACCATCGGGTTGGCGCCGGACGGATAGTTCACTCGCACACGGTTGGTTCCGGCGCGCTCTTGGGTAGCGCGTGGCTGCTCAGTTCGGCCGACATCGGTCGCGTAATAGTCCGTCGTCGAGCGCTCGTAGGAGACCCGCTGGTCGTCGTCTGACGTGCATGCACTGAGGGTGAGAGCCGTCAGGATAAATGCCGTCGGCCCCGCGTTAAGAACGGTGTTGCGCCACATGGGTCTGCTCCTGCTGGTAAGAATGTCGGAACGCGTCGCGAATGCGGCGGTGGCACGGCGGGTTCGCCACGGCCGAGTCGGTTTCATTTCCTGCAATAACCTTATAACGATCTTGAAACGGAATGTGATAGGGAAAGGGCGGTAATCACCGACGCAAACCCCGTCGGCACGCGGCGACTATCATGCGGCGTCATGATGGGAAAGTCTGAACGCGCATCGGCCACAGCCGCGGTGAAAACGGCGCGGTTGAAGATCGGGATGGAGATTCACGTGGAGTTGGCCACGCGCTCAAAGATGTTCAGCCGCGTCCCCAACGCGGCGCATCCGGATTACTACGATGCACCACCCAACAGCCTGATCGATCCGGTGGTGGCGGCGCTGCCGGGCTCACTGCCGGTGCTCAACAAAGCAGCGATCGAGATGGCGATGATGGTGGGAATCGCGCTGGACTGCGAGGTCGCCCAGTTCAGCAA
The DNA here is from genome assembly GCA_022616475.1 of Phycisphaerales bacterium. Lineage (GTDB taxonomy): Bacteria > Planctomycetota > Phycisphaerae > Phycisphaerales > SM1A02 > JAKEEP01. The sequence goes on from JAKEEP010000063.1 coordinate 12,262, forward strand.
GTGGGATCGGAAGAACTATTTCTATCCCGATCTTCCCAAGGGGTACCAGATCAGTCAGTACGACCTGCCGGTGTGCTTCGATGGCGAGCTGGACATTCAGGGAGCCGATGGATCGCGGAAGCAGATTGGAATCATCCGCGCACACCTGGAAGAAGACACGGGCAAGCTTGGCCACGAGCTGCCGGGCGGGCTGGCGTACGGCGGATCGCTAGTTGATCTGAATCGTGCGGGAACGCCGCTGCTGGAGATCGTGACCGAGCCCGATCTGACCTCGGCGGAGGATGCGGTGATCTTCGGCCAGGAGCTGAGAAATATCTGCCGATTCCTACGCGTCACCGAGGGGATCATGCAGCGCGGACACATGCGCTTTGAGCCGAACATCAACGTGATCATCGACACCGAGGATGGGCGGGAATTCGCGACGCCGATCGTGGAGGTGAAGAACCTGAATTCGTTCAAGGCGCTCAAGGGCGCGATCGAGTATGAATTTGCGCGTCAAGTCGAGCAGTGGAAGAAGGATGGCGTGATTCAGGGGCCGGCCCAGAAGCGAACGCGCGGCTGGGATGATGTGCGCGGCGTGACGGTTCTCCAACGCGAGAAGGAAGATGCGCACGATTACCGGTATTTCCCCGATCCGGATCTGGTTCCGGTGGTGGTGAGCAAGGAGTGGCGGGATGCGGTGGCGGCACGGGTTCCGGAACTGCCGATGGCGCGGCGGCGTCGGTATCAGGAAGACTATGGGCTGTCGATCAAGGACGCGACGGCGCTTACGGATGATGTGGATGTGTGTCTGTTTTACGAGAGCTGCATCGAAGCAGCGCATGCTCTAAGCGGCTCGGAGGTTCCCAAGGCCTATCCGGCGAATGAATGTGCAAAGGTTTTATTGAATGCCGGAGCCAAGCGGGCCAATGAGCGCGGGGTGGCGATTCCGCAGCTGGGGATTTCGCCGCTGCAGATCGCGCAGATCATCGAGCTGCGCGACAAGGAGATGATCGGATCCAATGCCGCCGATGAGCTGTTTGGCTTGCTGTGCGAGCCGGCGAACCGGGACCGCGATGCGCTGGGGCTGGCGACGCAGCGCGGACTGATTCAGGTGAAGGATGAGGGGCAGCTCGATGCGTGGGTGGCGGAGGCGATCGCGGCCCAGCCGCAGGCGGCCGAGGACTTCGGCAAAGGCAAGGATGTCGCGGCCGGTCGCCTGGTGGGACACGTGATGAAGGCGAGCAAGGGGCAGGCGGACGCCAAGGCGGTGACGGAAGTGCTCAAGAGAAAACTGCGGTCATAGCGTTCGAGGGTGCCACGGCCAGCGACCGAAGGGAGTCGGCCGTGACGGAGTACCCGTGGACGCCGCACTGCCGACTTCGCTTCGCTGCGCTGGCAGTGGCGCCGCGCAGGCGTCACGGCCGGCAACGGGAAAGGGTCTGAACCCTCACTTTTCTTGCTGCATGGGAACGCTTTTTCTTGCCCCTGAAGGCTGCATTTTGTCGCGGGCTCCTTTAGAATCGGACAAGGATCGTATTGAGCCACGATGCTTGCGAAGACGGCTCCGCATCACTTCACCAGGAGGGACGGCCATGCGCCTCATTCACGGTTGGACGGCTCATGTTGCTCTGGGCGGCGCGATGATCGCAGCGCTTTGTGCTGCCAGCAGTGCCGGCGCTGGGCTGGTTGATCAGTTCAACATCACGCTGAAGCAGACGGTGTCGAACGGCGTGCCCGGCGAAGGGGCCGGCAACATAGAAGTCGGCGGCGCCAGCGACATCTATCTGCTGGAGCTGATCGACCCGACGCTGGTGTACTTCGATGAGATTTCGGCCAGCACGTGCAGTTTGCTCTGGAAATGCGAGGCGCCTGATCTGACGATGCTGTTCAACAACAATGCGATGTGCATTGTCGATCCGGCCTCGATTCTTCTGAACCAGGTCGGCACGTACACGATCACCGTGTACGGAAGCGGCCCAGCGGTGACTGGAACGTACTCATTCGCGCTCTGGCAAGTGAATGCGACCGAGGTGTTCGAGATCGCCTTGGAGCAGGTCGTTTCCAACGGTTCGCCCGCAGCGGGCGCGGGGAACATCGAAGAGCCTGGGGCCATGGATCAATACAACTTCGAGGGTTCGGCAGGCACGTTGGTGTATTTCGATGAAATTTCGGCCGCGAACTGCAGCTTGCTGTGGCGGTGCGAAACGCCGGGCGGCGCGCTGCTGTTCAACAACAACAATCTGTGCACCGTCGATCCAGGTTCGATGACGCTTCCTGAGACCGGAACGTACACCATCGAAGCATACACAATCGTTGGAGCGACCGGCACGTATTCGTTTACGATCTGGGAGTCGGAGCCGCCGGATGTTTTCTCGATTAATCTCAAGCAGACCGTATCGAATGGGGTTCCAGGATTGGGGGCTGGCAACATCGAAGAGCCCGGCGCCTTCGACCAGTACACCTTCGCCGTCGAGCCCGGAACGCTGGTGTATTTCGATGAGCTTTCATCCGCCAATTGCAGTCTGCTGTGGAAGTGCACCGCGCCCGACAGCACGGTTCTGTTCAACAACAATAATATTTGCACGACCGATCCAGGGTCGTTCCTGCTGGAACAGACTGGCGACTACACCATCACGGCGTACACCAACAACGGCGCGACGGGCACGTATTCGTTCGTGCTCAACGAAGTGAACCCCACGCAAACGTTCGCGCTGGAGCTGGAGCAGACGGTTTCCGATGGCGTGCCCGAAGCGGGCGCGGGAAACATCGAGGAGCCCGCGGCGATTGACGAATACCTCCTGACGATCAACCGACCCACCCTGGTCTTCTTTGATGGACTCGACGCCGGTTGCGCGTTGCAATGGAAGTGCATCGCCCCCGATGAAACCGAGGTGTTCGGCCTGACGGTCTTGTGCACCAACGACCCGGGAACCATTCTTCTGACGCAGACCGGCGACTATGTCATTCGCGTTTCGGGCTCCGGCGGCGCTACCGGCACGTATTCGTTCATCGTGTGGGAGGTCAACTCGCCCGATGTGTTTCCCATCGATCTGGATGAGGTGGTGTCGGTCGGGATTCCCGGCCCAGGCGCAGGCAACATTGAAGAGCCCGGCGCGATCGACCAGTACATCCTGACGGCTGAGGCGGGCGCGTCGGCATGCTTCGAAGCGCTGGACGCCGATTGCAGCTTGCGATGGGAGGCGCGCGATCCCAACGGCCGGCTCGTGTTCACCGACCCGACGCTTTGCGTGGGCAACCCGGGTAAGTTCGCGCTGGAAATCCCGGGCGACTACACCGTGAGCGTGTCGGGGAACAGCGATGGCCTGGGTGTTTACTCGATCATCATCCACACTGGACGGCCGGCGGATTTGAGTGGTGATTGCACGGTCAACGTCGTCGACCTGCTGGCGCTGATCGCGACCTGGGGCGCGTGCCCCGATCCGCTTGACTGCCCGGCGGATGTTGTCACCAACGGCGCGGTGGATGTGAATGATCTGCTGGCGGTGATCGCCGATTGGGGTTAGGCGTGGCGCGTGAATCAATCGACGCCGGCCGTGATCGTTCCAACCTGGGCGACGCCCGCCAAGGGGAGGTTAGTGCTCATTTCCAGAAAGGCCGAACTGGCATTGCGCTGAGCATAGAAAAGGTGCAATGAGTAGGTTTGGCCGTCGGTGAGGCCGAGGCGATCGATGGCGACATATTGGCCCATCGGGGGCAGAACACCGCCGAGGTCGATGGCGAGCTTGCCGCCGATGAAGACCCAGATGTCATCGGCGCCTTCGATCTCGAAGAACTGGCCGGCGCAGGCGTCATGGGTGAATGTGGTTTCGATCGCATACGTGAAGTAATAGTTGTGGGCCTGGCCTTCGTTGCCGAACAACTCGTCATCGATCGGGAAGAACTCACCGCTGACGAACTCGTAGATTCCCGAGCCGTTATCCACCAGTTCGATAGGGTGCTGCGCGGAAACGTTCGTTCCAACCAGGTCGCTGTACCACTCACCGAAGCGGAAGGCTGAAACGATGCCGCCGTTGCTGGCGGCGCCGGCGGTTCCGGCGAGGTCGTTGACGTCGACACCGCACATGGTGGTGGCGCCGAAGGTGTCGATGTGCACGCCGCAGGTGTTCTCGACGGTCAGAGTCTTGGCCGTGACCGAGCCGAAGAACTGAGCGCTGTTCTTGACATGCAGGCCGCCGGTGGCGCTGATGAATCGGAAATAGGTTGCAGCGGAGTTCTCGATGATGAAGTTGTTGACGCTCGTACTGTAGATGATGAGGCACGAGGGATCCTGAGTGTTCAAGTTAAACTCGATGTTGTTCTTGATGGTGGCGTCCTTCTGGATCCACACGGTGAGGGTCGCGCCGGGGGCCAGTTCGATCTTGGCGAAGTTCTCGATCATGAACTCTTCGTTGCAGACGAGGCGGCGATTGCCGTTGAAGATGACGCGATGGCTGTTGCGGGCGAGGAACTTGTTGCAATTGATGTCGCTGTTGAAGGTGGTGAGTCCCGCACCATCACACACAATTTCGGCAACCAGGGCGGGCATTCCAGTCGGGAGCGTCACCGCTGGGATGGTCGAGCCGGTCACGAACGTTGGCGCCGGCCCCTGGTTCGCGGGGCCGTACGCGCCGGCGAGTGAGTCGTAGGTATCGACGGTCGTTCCCGCGGCAATCGTGGGGCTATTGACGAGCCGAACCTTGCGAGATTCGACAGCGTTCATGTACAGATGGGGTGCGATGGGATGAGCCGCTTGATCGAGCCATTCCCAGTTGACTTTGAACCCGCCGCCGACAAACGTCGGGCGGTTTTGCGCGCTGAGGGCATGGGCGATGTTCCCGGCGTAGTGCCCGTTGCCGGCCGATGGCGCGAAGTTGAAGTTCGAATTGCCGCGGCGGAAGTCGCGCACCGTTCCCATGATGCGAACGGTGTCGGCGGCGGCCTGAGCGGTCAAGGCCATCACGACGAAGGCTGCGACCGCCCATGCATGTTGTGCCGCGCGCGTGTCCGATTTTCTCGATTTCATGGCAGGGTCTCGCCAAGTCTCAAAGCACTTTCCCCTGGTGAGAAAGTACGAAACAGGGCCCGTGCATCCAAATTGCTGGTGACAGAATCCGGGGGTTGTAGGACGGTGTGTCATTTGGGCAATTCTGGATAAAGGCGGAACGATGTGAATTTGCGCGTTGTGTATCCAGCCAAGCAACGTGGAGTGATCAGTCAACGCCGAGCCGCGCGGTGAAATGAACGACGTACTTCCAGCCAACGCTGAAATGCAGTGCCCGACAACGGCTGCTCTGAATTGAACGCGCCTGAACGGCTGTCACATTTGGAGCTTTGGGAGAGGACGTAAAGAAACGTACAAAACGTCTGTTCGCACATTGAACAATCTTCTATTGTGGGTAGGAAAGGGGAGCAAACGCGGCAAGCAGGCGTGAAGATGTGCGTACTCTGAGGGTGCGAGGCGTTGCCGCCGCTTCTGTACGACCAGCTGCCTTCAGGCAATGGTTCTTCATTTTGAAGCGCGCTGGTATCTTGCGATGCGGCAAAAGAAATGGTTCGCCGATGCGAGGCCGGCGATCCAATAGCCTCTGATTACTGCGCGAATTTCAGTCCGTCGCAGCGCTGACGGTCATCGCAGGTGGATCAATGATCAGGTCCATGTTCGTGCGCACGCGGAACGTCGAGGACGCTGAGTTGCGGTGGGCGTAGAAAAAGTCCAATTGATAGGTGCGCCCATCGACCAGGCCCAGGCGATCAAGATCGACGATCTGATTGGTTCCCTGAAGCATGCCACCCAGGTCGATGACCAAGGCGCCATCGAGGAAGACCCAGCAATCGCCCGAGCCCTGAAATTCCAGGAAATTGCCGCTGCAGGCGTGATGGGTGAAATCGAGCTGGAACGTGTAGGTGAAATAGTTGTTGTGCGATTGCCCTTCGTTGCCAAAAAGCTGGCCGTCGATGGGGTAGAAGCCGTCATCCATGTACTCATACACACCCGAGCCGTTGTCGGTCATCTGCAACGACAAGTTGGCCGACATGTTGGTTCCCAGAGAGTCGGAGTACCACTTGTTAAATGCCGAGGCAGAGGCGATTCCACCGGTACTGGCCCCGCCTCTGGTTCCAGCTGTGTCGGCCAGCGCCACGTTGCACGTGTCCAACGCTGGGGCGGTATCGACATGAAATCCCGCGTGATTATTGAACTCGACGGTCATGCCCATGAACCGGCCAAAGAACTCCGCTTGGTTGTAGACATACAGAGGAGCGTTGGGGGAATAGAAATCCGCGTAGATCTTCGCCTGGTTGTGGATGCCGAATTGAGCGGTGCCGAAGTTGTAGATCGTGGTTCGGCTGGGCTTGGCGGGGTCGCCCACAGTCACGTGGTTCCAGCTTGTGCCGCCGTTCTTCATGTACAGCTGGAAGGTGGCGCCAGGGTTTAGTGCAATGATCGACATGGTGTTGAGCGTCACGACGTCTTCGCAAAGAATCCTGACCGGCCCGCTGATTAGCAGCGTTCCGGTGAGCGTGAACTTGTTGCAGTGAAGATCAGTGGAAAGCGTGGTCAAGGCGGCAATGGTTTTGTCACCAGTGTTGGGAAGCGATCGGAGCGACAAAGGCACGATAATCTCCGGCATGGGAGCACCGACCGCGTACGTGGCCGGCGGTCCGACGTTCGTGCCGCCGTAGGGTCCGATGGCGGAGTTGTAGGTGTTGACCGTGCCGACGCCGGGCGTGGACGTTGGGATGCTAATCGGGATTGTCCCTGGCGTGCCAAACTCGTTCATGTACAAGTGGGGAGCAATGGGCCGGTTGCTCTTCTCCCGCCACTGGGTCGCCACTTTGTATCCGGCGCCGGTGAACACTGGGCGATTGTTGGCCCCCAGATTCAGCGACACGTTACCCGCATAGTGACCATTGCCGCCCGAAGGCGCAGTGGTGAATTCGGTGTCGCCTCTATGGAAGTCGCGAACCATGCCCGACAGGCGTATGGTGTCGCCTGGCGCGGCAGCCGCCTGCTGAACAATCAAGTCGCTGGGCAGAATGAACGCAATAAAGGCCAGCAAAGCGAGGAGGCAGTAGGCCGATACGGTCGTCGCAAAATTGGGGCGCATTGCGGGGTCGCCTTCGGTAGCAGAAAAGGGAAACAGCATCAACAAAACATAAGAACTGCTCAGAGCCAATCCAAACGTTTTATCGTGGATTGCGCACCGGACGGAAAGCACTTCCTCTGAGGCAGAACGGGCAATGTGCGCAGAGGACATGAAGCTGATTGCATTATGCGGGCTGCGTAAGACGCGGACATCCGTGTTCGCGGACGGAAGCTCCTTGCCAGCTCGGATCGCGCCGCCAAAAAAAAACTCGGCCGTGCGGCCGAGCGTTCAATTCATGCCGATGATGCGTTGCAGTCGATGGCATCAGTCATTTGCAGCACTGACGGTCTGTCCGGGCTCGCTCATGAGGTCGACATTGGTGCTCATTCGGAAGGCCGATAAGCTCGAGTTGCGCTGGGCATAGAAGAAGCGCATCTGGTAGGTGCGACCGTCGACCAGATTCAATCGGTCCAGTTGGACGTATTGACCGATGCCTGGAAGAACCCCCCCGATGTCCATCACGAGCAGCCCATCGATGAACATCCAAACGTCATCGGAGCCCTGGAAGTGGAAGAACTCGCCGCTGCACGACTTGTAGGTGAACTGGCCCTGGAACTCGTAAGTGAAATAATAGTTGTGCTCTTGACCTTCGTTTCCGAAGAGCAGCCCGTCAATCGGGTGGAAGGAGTCATCCAGATATTCGTAAACTCCTGAACCGTCGTTGGTCAACACCAGGGGCATTTGCGCCGATACGTTGGTTCCCATGACGTCGGTGTACCAGGCGGCAAAGCTGGCGGCGGACGGAATGCCGCCGGTGCTGTTGGCGCCGCGGACGCCCGCGCTGTCCAACAGATCCACACCGCACACCTGGACTGGGCTGATGTCAAGGTGGAATCCAGTGGTTTGGTCCATCTTGAGGCCTTTCCCGATGAACGTGCCATAGAAGTGATCGTTCTGGGCCAGGTGCATGGTGGCGTTTGGTGAGACGATTTTCGCGCAGACCGCTGAGAACTGATTGATCTCGATCTGCATGATGCCGAGATTGAAAATCAGGCAGCGGCTGGGAATGTACGTGTTCATGTTGATCTGGCTGCCCTGGTTCACTGCAATCTGACCTTGAACATACAACCGCAAGGTGGCTCCGTTGAGCGTATTGACGCGGGTGTTTTGGCCCAGGTTGAAGTTGCCTTCGCAGAGGATGGTCGAGTTCGCGGTGATGTTGATGATGGTGTCCTTACCGGTCGTGAAGCTGCCGTAGTGCAAGTTCCCGCTGAGGTTGTTGGTGCCTGCAAATGCCTTATCGCCAACACTGGCGGGCATGTCAGTGGGAGCGCTGATGGTGGGCATGGGTGCGCCGACCTGAACGATGGGCGCCGGTCCCATGTTCAGCGGGCCGTAGGGACCTGTGTTCGAATTCCAGGAGTCAAAGACCGTCATGAGCGGGTCGCGAACGACCGGATTGGTCACCTGCAGCACATCAGGCTTGGAAAAAAGATGCGGCGCAATAGGATTGCCATCGCGATCGCGCCATTGCGAGGCCACCTTAAAGCCGGCGCCGGTGAAGATCGGCTTGGCATCCGGCCCCAGTGTGAAGGAGATGTTGCCGGCATAGTGGCCGTTGCCGGCTGATGGCGCGACTGCAAATTTGGCGTCGCTCTTATGGAAATCGCGGACCATTCCCGAGACGAGAACGGTGTCGCCGGACTGTGCTGCAGCGCTGCGAATCGCCAACTCTGGATGCAAAATCGTCGAGCCAGCGCCGCCCATAGCCAGCAGACAGTACGTCGCCGCTGCGGCCTTGAGTGAAATCTTCATGATAATCCTCTCTGCGATTGTTCTTGCAATGCCTCAAGGCAAGCGTACGAAATGGCGGGAGGGTCAACAAATCGTCGCATCGGTCGATCAGGACTGCGCGCCTTGCCATGTGTCGTAGGGGAATTGGATGAGATGCACAAAGAGTGTGAAGGGGCAACGCACATCCGGAGACGCAACGAACGCCCAAGAGGTGTCGAAAAGACGTCGGCCGTTTCCGGCCGACGCGGCGACGTTGCGGGCGGTTTCGCTGATGAAGAATTGAGGATACAAATGAAAGCTCGGCCGTTTCAGGCCGAGCTTGATGGGCGAATGAATCCGATGCGTTGAGCGTGGAACGTGGTTCATCAACCTGGGGCGCTGGCGCTCAATCGAACCCGGCCGCGCTCAATCGAACCCGGCCGTGACTGCGCCGCCAGAATCGCCTGCCAGGCCGAGGTTCGTTCTCATGTGGAATAGCGAGGTTGGGGTCTCACGGCGATGCGCATAGAAGAAGTCGAGCGGGTACTCCTGGCCATCGACCAGACCCAGGCGGTCGAGGTCGATGTATTGGCGCGATGTGGTCTTGGCGCCTCCCAGGTCCAGAACGAGCTTGCCGTTGATGAAGACCCAGGCGTCGTCATTGCCCTGGAACTCAAAGAACTGGCCGGTGCACGCGTGGTAGACGAAGGTGGTCGAGATCGTGTACGTGAAGAGGCTGTTGTGATCGGCGCCTTCGTTGCCGAAGAGGGCGCCGTCGATGGGGAAAAAGTCGGTGGTGTAATACTCGTAGATGCCTTCTGAATTGCGGCGCAGGGTGATGGTGTGATTGCGCGACAAGTTCACGCCCATTTCGTCATCGAACCATGTTGCAAACGAAGCCGAGTCGGTGATGGCGCCGTTCCCAGCAAAGGTGTAGGCGCCGAGCGTGTCATTGATCGGATTGCCGCAGCTGTCGACGGTCGGCGCGGCGACCAGGCCACCACCGCCGGAAGTGCCGCCCTTGCTGGACTTCTGCACGTGGTGATACACGGCAATTTCGTACTTGAGCGCGTTGGTGACGGCATCGTACATGCGAATAGCGAATGCCATGTCGCGCGTGGCAACGTTGCCCTGCGAGATGCTCGGCTCTGTGCCGCGCAGCTTGTCGAGAGTCACGAAGTTGACACGGAGCTCGGTGAGGTTTGAGGGCGAGAATGTGGTGCTGAATCCGTCGGCGGTCTTGCCACTGATCAACGGACCACCGGCCTGGAACTTGAAGCTTCCCCCACCGCTGTTGATGGTGTTGACGAATTCCAACCTGAGATCACGCGGATAGGTGCTGGGGATGATGGTTTTCCACAGAAGCTTGGTGTCCTTGGCGACGTCAATGTAGGTCACGTCGAACTTGTCATCGAACTCGTGTTCGTGATACTTCTCGGCGGTTGTAGCCTTGTCGTAGACGTCGACGTCGAAGTGGCCGCCGGGCAGACCAGGATCGCTGGCCGCCGTGGCATACGGCATGATGGGATTGCCATCCTTGTCGAGCCATTGAGCGCCGACTTGCGATCCGCCGCCGGTAAA
>JAKEEP010000064.1 GCA_022616475.1 Phycisphaerales bacterium
ACACCCCACAAACCGCGTTTTTCACCCTTTCCTTTCCGACACGACATTCCCTGCGCGCGCCAATCGCGCCCTCGGCCCCTTTATAGAGACACCAATGTTTTTCACCCTCGCGCCCACTCCGCGCCACAACTACGAACAACGAACCACGAACTACGAACTCATCCCTAAGCCCTCAGCACTCAGCACTCAAAAAAGACATCCCCTGCGCGCGCAACCATGCACCATCCCCCGTTTTCAACATCACCAGCTCCGCTTTTCCGCAACCTTCGCAAAATTCTGTTCCCTCATTCCGCGCGCGCAAACTAATCCCCCTCCTGCAAATCTGCGCGCGCCGATTTGCACCTGCCGGCAAGTCGGCCGTCAGTGACGCCCCGAGGTTTCACCCGATCTCCGCCTCAATCGCCGCGCGCCCGAACGGCATCTCGAACCGGTCGCGCGTTCGGCAATAGCCGATCCCACCCATGCGGCCCACCGCATCCAGCTTCGCCGCATCGATGTGATATCGCTCATTGATCAGGTCATCCCGCACAAAAACATGCACCACCCGCCCAATCACGATGTTTCCCCCTGCCGGCGCGCCCGGATTCGTTCGAACCACTTGCACCGTCTCACATTCGAAAGCCACCGGCGACTCCGCCACTCGCGGCGGCTTCACCACCCTGCTTGGCGCAGTCGTCAAACCCGTCAGCTCGAACTCGCTCTCGCCATACTCCAGCGGCTCCGACGCCGCCGCAACTTGCCGGGCATACCGGTCAATCGACACGTTGACGACGAATTCCCCCGTGCCTCCTTCGCTCAGCGGCTTGCAGTTGCGCAGCGTGTCCTTTTCCGACCCGTCCGCCTTGTTCGCCGGGCAAAACAGCAGCGTCATTGGATTCGACCCGACCCCATTGAAGAACGAAAACGGCGCCAGGTTCGCCGATCGCCCATCCGGCGAAATCGTCGAGACGAACGCAATCGGCCTCGGGACAATGCACCCGATCAGCAGCTTGTATCGCTCTGCGGCGGCGAGTTTGTCGGGGCTCAACTCCACACTGCCAGTGTAGCCGCAGAGCCCGCAATCGATTCGCTCAGCGTACGCAAGGCCATGCGCGCAGCCGCTCCGACCCGCCTCACACGACCCCACAATCAGGCCGATATCTGTCACTTGCAAACCTTGTTATTGACCATTGTTTTTGACGCATTCTCGCACCGCTCCTCGCCGCTGATGTCACCGGGCGCACCGAACGTTATCAGTCCATGAAGATCAACAACCGCACGTTGCTGATGACGTTGGTCTCAACCTGCCAACTGGCCTGCCTGGCGGGCGGCCTGCTTTGGTTCAACAGCTGGTTGAGCGACGGGTTGCTGGCGCGCATGCGTCAACAGATTCTCATGGCCAACGAGCACTTCGTCAGGCAGGCGGTGGACACCGTCCGCGCGATGAACCTGACCGAACTCAAGCCCTCCTCCCCGGAATGGGAGCGCGTGCAAATAATCATCGAGCAGACCAGGCTGCCCAACGACGGCTTCTTCAGCATCATTGACAGCAAGTCAGGCCGGTTGCTTTGTCACCCGGAGCTTCGAGATAACCCGACGCTGCTCACGATGCTTCCCGGCAGGGTCGCCCTGGAAAACACCAACAGCGTGAGGCGAATCAACAGCGCCGCCCGTGGCAAGGACTCCGCGACCGGCTGGGCACTCATGCCCGATGGTTATCACCTCATCGCTGTTCGCGAGATTCCCGAGCTCAATGTGCAGGTCCTCGCGCATCAGCGCGAGCGCGGCATCATTCAGGTCATCTCGCACGCCAAGGCCATCATCTGGAGCGTCGGCGTCATCATTGCGTTCATCATGCTCGCCGCGACCATGAGCGTCACCGCCATGCTCGTGCGCCGCTACGAACACCAGCTGGCGGACCTCAACGCCAATCTCGAGCAATTGGCCGAGCGCCGAAGCCGTTCGCTCATGAAGACCCGCGATGCCGTGATCTTCGGCCTGGCCAAGCTCGCCGAATCACGCCACGAAGACACCGGCGAGCACCTCGAGCGTATCCATCACTACGTTGAAATCCTCGCCCGCGAGCTGGCCCGCACCAACCCCAAGCTCGATGACGAATTGATTAACACCATTGCCGTCGCCTCATCCTTGCACGACATCGGCAAGGTCGGCGTGCCCGACCTGGTGTTGCTCAAAGCCGGAAAGTTGACCCCTCGCGAGCGCGGCATCATGCGCCGCCACACCATCATCGGAGGCGATTGCCTGCTGGCCATCAAGCGCCGCCTGGGCAAGGACGACTTCGACTTCCTCACCACCGCCTGCCAGATCGCCCTTTCGCACCACGAGCGCTGGAACGGCACCGGCTATCCCTTCGCGCTCAAGGGCGACAACATCCCTCTGCCCGGCCGCATCGTCGCCCTCGCCGACGTCTACGACGCACTCACCAGTGATCGCGTTTACAAATGCGCCATGTCGCACGAGCAGGCGCTCAAACTGATCGTCCGCGGCTCGGGCAAGCAGTTTGATCCGGCCATCGTTGACGCTTTCCTCGCCACCGAGCAGGAATTCGCCAAGACCGCCAACCAAGCCACCGGCCGCGACCCCATGCAGAACGCCGCCTAGCCGACCAGTCGCCTCACCAATGACATCGCTTGCCCAACGTACCCAGATCCAAAGATATTCACGTGGTTCAAAACGTGATACAGCTGATACACAACCAGCCGATCCTCGACATCGTCGGGCGCTCCGATCGACGCGCGATACGCCTCAAAACACGACTCGTCGAACCCTCCAAACAGCTTCATCATAGCGATGTCGGCCCACCCATCGCCGATCGAACACGCCGGATCGATCACCGCATACGTCCCGCCGCGTCCGCCGCGCGCCAACGTCGGCAACGCATTGCCCGACCAAAGATCGCCGTGCAACAGCGATGGCTTGGGCTTGCCAGGAATGAAGCGATCCAATCGATCGATGAGTTTCTCGATGCTCTTGGTTTGACCATCGTTCAGGAGGCCTGCCTCGCGAGCCAGTTGAGCCTGAAAGCCCAGCCGGTTCACTGCATTGAACGCCACCCAGTCATCATGCCAGCTGTTGACTTGCAAAGGCGAGCCGATGTGATTGTCCATTTCGAATCCGTACCGCTCGCCGACATCGGCCTGATGAAGGGCTGCCAAATCCGCGCCGAACTGCGCTGCTGCCGCCGAATCGCTGCGGCGATCGTTCGGCGGTTCAATCGCCGTCATCAGCAGCGCCGCATTCTCCCCGTGCGCGACAACCGACAAGGGCTTGGGCACGATGACCGCGCCGCTCGCCCCCAGGGCCCGCAAGCCGTGCATCTCTTCCTCAAAAAGCCCCTTGTTTTCGCTTGAATTGACCTTGGCGACCAACTTCATGCCATCGGCCAGCGTCAATTCGATCACTTGGTGGATGCACCCGCCCGAAAGGCTTCTGTTCGAACGAATCTTGGAATTCAGACCTGCTTCCACCAGAGCACGTTCGATTGCCGGCTGCGCGTTCATCGGCGCACGGCCAGGAGTTCGTCCAGAAGCGCTTCGCAGGCCGAATCGACGAGCTGATACACCCTCTCAAAACCGTCCGGCCCGCCGTAGTAGGGGTCGGGTACTTCTCGGCACGTTGCTTGAGGATCGCACGACAGCAGCAATCGAACCTTGCCGGGCGGCGCGCCCATCGCCAGCAGGTGCTCGCGATTCTCATCATCCATGCACAAGAGAAGATCGAACCGATCAAAGTCGCCGCGCTTGATTTGCCGCGCTGTGCCGCTCATGGGCACACCATGCGCGGCAGCCGTGCGCCGTGCCCGAGCATCGGGCGGCTCGCCTGCGTGCCAGCCTCCGGTGCCAGCCGACTCGACTTCGAAGTGACCCTCAACGCCGCGCTGCTTCGCCTTGTGCACAAACACACTCGCCGCCAGCGGGCTGCGGCAAATGTTGCCCATGCAGACAAAACACACTTTGATTAGATTGCCGGCGTCGGCCATCAAGTCAACTCCTACATGATCATCGCTTAAGGTCGTAGCGTATCGGCATTTGTTCGGAGTCAGAATCTTCAACGGAATCTTCAGCGCGTGGGCAAGAAAATGTTTGCCAGAAGCATCGCTTGATTTATAGTAGAACCCCCCCCAATTTGAGGAGCAATGGAATGAGAGCAGGATCAAGGATCGCGGCCGGGCTGGCCGGCGTATGTGGAGCAATTGTTCTTGGACAGGGCGTAAGTGGCCAGTCGTGCCCGTTGCAGACTCCGGCGGCGTGCAATCAGGACACCCCCGGCAACAACGGCACGATATGCTGTCAAACGGGCGGCCCGGACGTCATCGTGGGCGATCTTGTTGGCTCGGTGACGGTCGCGGCACAAGAGGTGCCGGTCGGCTCGGGCAACTGGTTCGACGCGTTCACGTTTGGAACGACTTCGTGCAACATCGGCAACGTGAACTTGCAGTGGTGCGTGTTTCCCAACAACCTGCACCCGGCGATCGGCCAGAGTCTGTTCAAGGTCAAGAACGGCCGCATTGAGCAGATCGGGATCAACTGGCTCAAGCACGGGTTCACCGCACTTTCTGGCAACATCTGCGGATGCTGGGGTGGTGCTGGCTCATGCCCGGGTCCAAGTGGAAGCGTGCTGGGCGTTGGGTGCTCTGACCCGTACACCGCCAGCCGCAACGCGTCGCAGAGCAATCTCGGACCGCGCTGGCGCGTGAATGCCGACACGGGCTTCTTCCCAACCAACGGACCCGGACCATCGCCGGCCTGGACATGTGCCGGCTCAGCAGTTGGGCGGCTCATTCGCGTAAGGTCCACCGATCTTGAGGCGTCAAGCGCGACGGTGCAGTTCTATGGCGAAGCGCAGTACGTGGCGCAAGACGACGCTGCCGCTAACAATCAGAACAACAACACGTCGTACCGCCGCCTGACCGTGGCCGCCAGCGGGGCAAATAACTTTAACGGCACGTTGTCGGGCCTCACGCAGCGCGAGCAGGCGGGAATTCGCGCATGGAAGGACTTTGGCCTTCCCGACGGCCCCGATGCCGGTACCGATCCGGACCCCGATCCGGACGTGGTCGAAACCGACATTCAGCTGGTCGACGAGGGCTTCTTCATTCTCGCCGCGAAGGCTACCGACCTTGGCGGCGGCCAGTGGCACTATGAGTACGCGTTGCAGAACGTGAATTCGGACCGGTCGGGCCGGGTGTTCAACGTGCCGCTGCCGGAAGGCGCTGCGATCTCGAACATCGGCTTCCACGACATCGAGTATCACAGCGGCGATGCGCAAGGCAACACGAACAACTGCGCCTTGAACTTCGACGGCACGGATTGGCCGGTGACGCAAACCAGCACATCGATCGAATGGGCGACACAGACATTTGCCGAAAGCAACAACGCCAACGCGCTGCGTTGGGGAACGATGTACAATTTCCGATTCGACGCCGACGTTCCGCCGCAGACCGGCGAGACCACGTTGACCACGTACAAGGTTGCTGGAACCGTGAACGCCTCGACCGTTGTCCCCGGCGCCGACTGCAACAACAACAACGTGGCTGACTCGATCGATATCAGCAACGGCACCAGCGAAGACGCCAACAAGGATGGCATTCCCGATGAGTGTGAGTGCACGACGAGCGACGTCGACGGGAACGGCGGTGTTGACGTTGCCGATTTGGTGGCAGTGGTGGTGGCCTGGGGCGCCGCGGGCGGTCCGGCCGACGTCAATGGGGATGGCATTGTGGACATGGCAGACGTCTTACAGGTGGTCGGCGATTGGGGTCCGTGCGCGTAATCACGTATCGTTGATGCGGAAACCCGGCGAGAAGGGGACAAGGTTCTGAGCAGCGTCAGCGCGCCGTGCTCACGATCAAATGCAAGCAAGAAGTGTGATTGTGGATAATCGGTCGGCACCACAATCCGCGCTTCATCGCCTCTCACGCCACCGGCGCGCGATTGGCCAGGGGCTGCTCCGGTTGCTCCTGGGCGCTGGAGGCGCTGGTCCGAACGGTTATCGGCGCTGATTGGGTCGACGCCATCGCCTGCCGGGACGCCGCCGCCAGGAGCCGCTGCTGCCGCCGCGCCGCCTTCACGGCAATCGCTCCCACAAACCCGAAGAGCACAAAGGTGATCGCATACACCACACGAACCCGAAGCTGCGTGCGAATCACCAGCGCCGCCAGCGTCACGCCAACCAGCGCGAACATGAAGCTCAAACTATAAAGCGCCAGCACCGCCCGGCGGACTCCGCCCAGGCCACGCTTGATCTGATGATGCAGATGCTGATCGTCGGCCGCCGACATCGCCGTGCCCGCGAGCCTGCGCCGAATGATCGCCAGCGTCGTGTCGATGATCGGCACGGAAAAAACGATAAGGCCCGCGAACACCAGATGCGTCTGGCCGTGCTCGCCCAGCATCAGAATGATCACAACGCACATGTAACCCAGAAGCAAACTCCCGCTGTCACCCAGGAAAATGCTCGCCGGCTTGAAGTTGTAGGGCAGGAAACCGAGCACCGCGCCAAGAACGCCCAGGCACAGCACAATCCGCGCGCCGGTCAGCACTCCCTCATCGCTGGCCAGCGCGTCAGCCGGCACGTTCGGAACCATCAGCAGGCATATCGCCAGCAACCCCAGCGCCACGATTCCGACCACTCCCGAGAGCAACCCGTCAAGCCCATCGATGAGATTGGCAGAATTGCATCCACCCAGAACGAAGATGGCAATCAATGCCGTCCCGGTCCAATACACCAAGTCAAATGTGACATCTCCCCAAGGCGTGGGCAGTTGCCAGAGCAGATTCTGCGTGCCGCCGAACAAACTCCCCAATACGCCCTCGGCGACCTTCACGCCTACATTCTCGATCGCCAGCGCCGCTGCCGCCACCAGTTGCCCGGCAATCTTCAGTCGCGGGTCCCAACCCCACACATCGTCGGCCAGGCCGGTAAAGGTAATCGCCACCATTCCAATGACGATGGCCATGGGAACCGGCGCGTAGGTCGAGGGAAGATCGCCGACGGTCACATAGCTCACGCCGATCGCCACCAGCAGGCCGGCGAAGACCGCCAACCCTCCCAGGTATGCCACCGGTTGCGTGTGCGCCTTTCGATTGAAATCGGGCCGGTCCACGACTCCAAATGTTTCCGCCAGCTTCTGCACCACCGGTGTGGCGAACAGCGTCACCACAAACGCAGCGATGAAGATATGCGCGTAGCCGTTGAGCAGATCGATCGCGGAAACCGCCGCGGCCGATGCCCCTGCATCCAGATCAGTCTGACCGAGCAACCGCGTCATCAGGCTCCCGACTCTACTGGCAATGGCGAGCCCCCCGCAGCCCGAACCTGCAAATCTTCGGCCAAATCGCGGATTGTCTGCACCAGGGGAATCACCGCTTGAAAGCCAACCGCCTGCCGAATGCGCGTCAGGTCGGGCTTGCGGTCGCGCAAGTCATCAAATCCAGGTCCGAACGCCTGCTCATACGGAATATGCACAATCGGCGAGCTGCTGCCCAGCGTGTCGCGAACCAGCTCCGCCAAGGCGCGAATCTGGATCGATTGATCGCTTCCAAGGTTGTACACCCGGCCCGCCAGCGTTGGCTTGCCCAATAACCGTGGCAAGACCTTGACCACGTCGCGAACATCGCAAAAACACCGCGCTTGCTTGCCATCCCCGTGCACTTGCATCGGCTGCCCCCAGAGCGCCGCCGAGACGAATCGCGGCAGCACCATGCCGTATTCACCCACTTGCCGCGGGCCAACCGTATTGAAGAATCGCACCACCACAACCGGCAGACCGTTCTGCCGGTGATACGCCAGCGCCAAATATTCATCGATCGCTTTTGAGCACGCGTACGACCAGCGACTCAGCGTCGTCGGACCGTACACGACGTCGTCGTCCTCGGCAAATGGCGTTTTGAGCCCTTTGCCATACACCTCAGATGTGGAGGCCAGCAGCGTCGGTGTCTTGCTCTGCACGGCGAACTGCAGAAGAGCCGAGGTCTCGAGTACGTTCGTCTCAATTGTGTGAATGGGCTGCTCGACAACCAGCCGCACGCCCACCGCGGCAGCAAGATGGTAAATCTCCGAGAACTGGCCAGGCTTGAATAGTCCAACCGCTTCCGAAACGCATGCTTCAAGGATGGTTACCCGCGAAGGGTCGACATCGGCCAAATTCGACCGGCGCCCGGTCGAGAGATTGTCGACGACGACGACACGATCGCCCCTGGCAATCAAATGCTCCACCAGATGCGATCCGATGAAGCCCGCCCCACCGGTCACCAGGCAAACGCGTTGGCTTCCGGGGATTCCGGGGGATCCGGGGGTTCCGGGGGTTCCCGGGGTGGTTCCTGGCTTCATCCTTGTCTGCTCCTTGTCGTTGGCGATGCCGCACGTCGATTCGACTGATCCTCGATCGTGCGCAATGAATATACCGCCAAACGACCTTTCGCATCAGCTCGACAGTTTGGCCGTGTACTCGGCCATGGTGGCGTAGTTCTTCTTGAGGTATCCGCCAGCGGTGCCTCTGGGCCGGTTGAGCAGCACGCCCAGCAGATCACATCGGGCGTCAGCGAACCGGTGGATCATTCTCGCCACCAGGCCGCGATGCTCCTGATGCGCGCGAACAACCAGAACCGCCGCGTCAACTTTGTTGGCCAGCACGAACGCGTCGCCCGCAACCACCGCCGGCGGCGAGTCGATCAGGATCAGGTCGAACCGGCCCCGCAGCTCCGCCAGCGCACTGTCGAACGCCCCGTTGTTCAAACGGTCGAACACGCGACTGGCCGGTGTTCCTGCACCAATCAGGCTGGTATCCTGGCCGGCGTCGATGATGACCTGATCAATCGTGGCAGCGCCGCCCAGCAAGTCGCCCAGGCCCAAACCATCTCCGGCGTTGTCGGGGACACCCATTGCTTCGGCCAACCGAGGCCGGCGGAAATTGGCATCGATCATCAGAACCTTTCGCCCGGCCGCCGCCATCGCCGCAGCCATGTTTGTGACCACCGTTGTCGTGCCGGAGGCCGGCAAGCCGCCGACAAACAGCACCGTCTGATGGCCGTTCCGATCGATCAGGGGCTGAATCGTCGCCGCCGCCTGTCGATACGACTCGGCCAGAACGCTCAACGGGTGCCGTCGAACCGCCAGCTCCGCCGTCTGAATCTTGGTCGGCTCATCCATCAAATCAGGAATGCCGCCCAGCAGATTCGCGCCTGGAAGAACCGCCAAGTCGCTGGCGCTCTTGACTCGTTGATCCATCAACTCGCGCAGGAACACGACGCCAACCATGATTCCGACCATGCTCAGCACACCCAACGGCACGATGACCTGCACCTTGGGAAACGACTTCTGCCTCGGTTCCATCGCTCGGTTGAACAGGCGCACCCGTCGAGCGTCGTCGCGCACGCGCATGAGCTGAATCTCGGTGATGAGCTTAAGGTCCTCGGTCCGCTGCTGCTCAAGATGCTCGCGCCTGTTCTTCAGCGCTTCGTATTTGGACTGCTCCGCAGCCAAGTCCTTCAAGACCGTTTGGTTCTTCTCGAGTAAGTTCTCCAGTTCATCCACCAGGTACTTATATTTCTCGGTGTCTTCGGCATACTGGCGCGCCCGGGCTTCCAGGTTTCGACGGGTCAGCTCCTTGATCTTGGCGTCCTTCTGATCTTCAGCCGCCTGGATGCGCTGCTGAGCTTGAATGACCGTTGGATCATCCTTGGTCCTGGTTTCCAGCAGATAACGCTCATGAGCCTTGAACTGCTGAATCTGCTCGATCTGGTTGACCACAGCCGTGTCGTTCTCGGCTTGAATGATGTCAAGCTGGGTGGGCTCGACCCTGCCTTGCAGCTTGCTGGCGGCCAAGTCGTAGGCGCTTTTGGCGTAGTTCAACATGGCGGAGGCATCGGCCAGTTTTGCGGTGAGCTGGCTTGACATCGTCGCTTGCGCGCTGTGCCAGACGCCGTCCAACTCCGTGATATTCGCCGTCTGAATCAGGTTTCGGATCTCTA
>JAKEEP010000065.1 GCA_022616475.1 Phycisphaerales bacterium
CACGAACGGAAATTCGATCAAGCCTCGGCGATCCTCAAAACGTACGACGAACTGGTCAGCCAGAATAAACCGGTCTATTTGTTCACGGGATATCTGATGGAGAAGTTGCGCACCAAGAAAGCCAGCGAGGATCCGGCCCTGGCGTTTGCGGTCAACGTGAGCATTCGCGTGCCCTTGTACGAGGTCGACAACGCGTTCTGGTTCGATGATCACTTCGAAGGCGGATCAGTATTCGAGGAGGCGATCACCTTCCGCGTGCTTCCTGCCCCAGGTACAGACGGAGCGAAGAAAATCGAATATGGCCTCGCTTCGCGCGACGGCGTTGGCGTGGCAACGACGCCCGCGCCAATGATGACGTTCGATGATGGCCGCAAGGGCATTGAGATTCCGTTGGGGTTTGCTGCCGGCGAGCCGAATCCGCCGCGCCCGGGTTTTCGGGGGAGATTGAGGCTCATCACGTCAGCGTGGAACAGCTGAAACGCCCGATTCGATCTCGGGCACCAACCCCGTCTGATAGACTGTGCTCATGTCTGATCCACAACTGTCGGCGATTGAGGCGCTGGAAAAGTTTGTAGTGGACAACGACGATTTGCTGGCGCTGGAGGAGCGCATCGGCAGGTTCAACATCTTTGATTCACTGGGCATTGCGCGGGCTGAGATTCGGCATTCCAACTTTCTGGCATGGCTGGTCGGCAAGAAAAGCCTGACGCGCCAGTGGCACAAGATTTACAGTGAAGTTGTTCTTCGCATTGATGAGGATGAGGAGCTCGATGAGGCGCAAGTCCACGAAGCTCTCTATAAAGAACTGAAGGCGCTTTCCGATCGACTCGCTGGCGTTCCGGAAGCGCTATGCCCGATTTTTGACCAATCCAAGGAAACGCAACCTGCCTTGGTTTAGCGATACACATCGCGCCGGTGGCCAACACGGATGATGATCACGACAAGAACATCGTCGCGGATTTCATAGACCACGCGGCAATCACCGATTCGAATCCGCCAGCCCTGGCGCCGACCGGAGAGTTTCTTGCATCCGGCAGGTCGCGGATCATCTGCGAGTGCTTCGATTGCATCTGAGATTTTTCGTTGAATCGGGACGGGCAAACGCCGGAGTTCGCGCTCAGCCCGCCTTTCGATGACGATCGCGTACCTTTTTTGCATTCTTTGAGTCGCTTTGCTTGGACCGCGCGATTTGCTCCGCCTCGCGGCGGCGCTGCGACTCGCGAAGATACTCGTCGAACGAAACAACTTCCAGGTCTTCCTCCTTCAACGAGTTGAGATATTCGATATCGTCGAGGTCCTCAGCCGCCTCAAGCAACGCCTCAAGCGCCTCGATGTCGATGACGGCACGGGTCGGCCGACCCTTGTCGTAGATGAGTTGGAGATGAAGCGGGGGAATTCTCATTTCACTCTGATTGTACACTGCCTGTGTGCTTACGCCGACGCCGCCATCTTCTCAGCTTTCGCGCGGGCATCATCCAGCGAGCCGACGTACATGAACGCGCCCTCGGGCAGATCATCGCCTTCGCCATCGGCAAGTCGATTGAACGACTCAATGGTTTCTTCCAGCGAGCTGGTGACGCCGGGATAGCCCGTGAACACCTCGGCGACGTAGAACGGCTGGCTGAGGAAGCGCTCGATCTTGCGAGCCCGGCCGACGGTGAGCTTGTCGTCTTCCGACAACTCATCGACCCCCAGAATTGCGATGATGTCCTGCAAATCGCGATAGCGCTGCAAAATCTTCTGCACCTTGCGCGCGACGGTGTAGTGCTCCTGGCCCACGACTTGGGGATCGAGAATTCGCGAGTTGGAGGCGAGCGGATCGACAGCGGGATAAATGCCCTTCTCGGCGATGCCGCGCTGGAGCACGACGAACGCATCAAGGTGCGCGAATGTCGTCGCCGGGGCCGGGTCGGTCAAGTCGTCGGCAGGCACGTAAATGGCCTGCACCGAGGTGATCGCTCCCTTGGCCGTCGAAGTAATCCGCTCCTGCATTTCACCCATCTCGGTCGAGAGCGTGGGCTGATATCCCACGGCGCTGGGCATACGGCCAAGCAGAGCCGACACTTCCGAGCCGGCTTGGGTAAAGCGGAACACGTTATCCACGAAAAGCAGCGTTTCCTTGCCGGAAGCGTCGCGGAACTCCTCGGCCATGGCCAAGGCTGAGAGGCCGACGCGCAAGCGCGCACCGGGCGGCTCGTTCATTTGGCCGAAGACCATCGCGACCTTGTCGAGCACGTGGGCCTTGTTGCCATCGGCGTCGATGTACTCGGCTTCCTGCATTTCGCGCCACAGGTCGTTGCCTTCGCGGGTGCGCTCGCCGACGCCGGCAAAGACGCTGTAGCCGCCGAAGTTTCGCGCCACGCGTGCGATCATCTCCTGGATGATGACGGTCTTGCCCACGCCCGCGCCGCCGAAGAGTCCGATCTTGCCGCCGCGCACGAACGGGCAGAGCAGATCGATGACCTTGATGCCGGTTTCGAGAATCTCGGTCTTGGGGTTGAGATCAGTAAACTGAGGCGGCTCGTGGTGGATGGGCGCGAACTTGGTCGCCTTCACCGGGCCGCGCTCATCGACGGGCTGCCCCAGCAGATTGAAAACGCGCCCGAGAACGGGCTCGCCGACGGGAACCTTCACCGGTGAGCCGGTGTCAGCGCAGGCCTGACCGCGGCGCAGGCCGTCGGTGGACGCCAGCGCGACGCAGCGCACCTGGCCGCCGCCCATGTGCCGGCTGACTTCGCCCACGAGTGTTTGCTTGTCGCCCTTGAACTCGATCTCGCACCGCACGGCATTGTAAATGTCGGGAAGTTGATCTTCAGGGAACTGGGCGTCGAAGGTGGAGCCGATGACTTGTATAACGGTGCCTGTTGCTGGCATGAATGGGTCCTATGGCTTGAGTTGAGGCTGATCTACCCGCTGCGAGAGCCGGTTGAAGGCGCCTGCAAATTCGGGCCAAGCAGGATAGCGGCTCAAACGCCGAATGCCAAGCGATTCAGTTTGCCTGTCGACTGGCCTAAGTCCAGGTTGGGGAGGGGCGAGCTGCCTGAGGCTTGGCCGCCTGGTGAAACTGGATTCGTTGATCGACGAGCCGGGCGAAGTACGCCTCGACTGACAGTGCGCCAGGCAGATTCCGAAGGCGCTCGACGGCCCTGCCCAGGTCTTCGTGTTGCTTCTCCAATAGATCGCGCGGCGAGACGCAAAGCCGCTGCGTGTAAAACGCGCAGCCTTCGTGCCCAATGAGCACAACGCGCTTCAGACCATGCGCCTCGATGAGAAAGGTAAGTTGTTGTGCGAGTGCGTCAGCCTCGCGGTAGGCAATGAAGTGTCCGGCAAGGTTCGCGGGTCCGCCAGGCACCACCAGTCGATCGTACCGCGGAAGCTGCAGACTATTGTGCAGGAAGTCGTCGCAGTGGACGCCAAAGCGTCCATCGCTGCAATAGATCGCCGCAGCTCGAATGCGAGCGCTCTCGTAGGGTTCAAGCGATTCGAATACCACCCTTTCGGCTTGCAGACTCGCATCTGGTTGGCCCGAAGGAGGCGTCATGCAGCCATCGTATGACGAGGAACTTGGCCCAGCAACGCAGTTCGGCGCTACATCCGGACAGAATTTTGGCTGATCACGCCATGGTCTACTTTGCTGCAACCGGTGCGATCGTGCCGGATTCCTGGTGCTGCCTTTGCATCAGGCTCCGCACCAACTCAAGCGTCCGCCCGCGCACAATCAGATTTCGAAGCACATCCTGCCGCCGCGAAGTCTTTTGACCCTTCTTCTGCTCGATGAGGGTGATCGTCTCGACAGTCAGGAACCCTGCGTCGTTGCATGTTGGGCATTCGAGCAACGTCACTGCAAGGCTGCGCTCCGGAGACGGCGCCCCCAAAGCAGCCAGCGCATCGATTTCGCCGGCTTCAAGGCGTCGCCGCAACGCATCGAGATCATCAACAGCGCCAAATGATTGGCTTGGCGTCTTGCTTTGGGCCCATTGCGCGCACGGCTCGCAGAACGGCTTCGATGCTGCGTTTCGGCACACCAGCACGCAAATGCCGGCAATCATCAGCGCTTCGATCGCCCAGACGGCGTACAACGCCAAGCCGGTGGGCGTGGCTCCCTTCAGGCTCCAGGCGCCGGTGGCGGCGACCTGCTGAATGACAGCCCACAGCTCGGCTGGATTGAAAATCCAAACGTTGGCCCCGGCCCGTCCGGCAAAGGCGTGAATCCACACCACCCAGGCCACGAACACGCCCATCGCTCCAACCGCAAGGCCATCGAGGGTGGCGATCAGCGGCGCCCTCACTTTCCCGCGGCGGATGCCGATCCCGGCGGCCCATCCCAGCCCTCCGCCAAAGACGAGCGCGCCGATCACGTTAATGTAGACGATCGGGTTGTATTGAATCAGGTATCCGTAGACCGATCCGAGAAGCACGGCGGCCGCGGCGCCGATGCCGAGCATCAGAAGTGGCCCGGCAACAGTAAAATCGCCCGAAGGCTTGTAGTACTCCGCTCGTCCCAGTTCAATCCCGCTCATGCGACACTCCCGGCCGTGATTGCCAAATGGTTCAGATCATCGGTCAGATCGTTCACTTGATCTTGTATGCTAAACGCCCTTTGAGCCAGGACTCATGAAGTTTCAATTGATCGACAAGATTATTGAACACTCGCCGGACCGCATCGTCGCGCTCAAGCATGTGACGCTGGCCGAGGAGTATCTCGCGGATCACTTTCCTTCGTTCCCGGTGCTTCCGGGCGTGTTGATGATCGAAGCGATGGCGCAAGCGGCGCGCGCGATGCTGAGCGAGCGCGATTCGGCGAACACCCAATTGGTTCTCGGTGAAGTCAAGGCCCTCAAATTTGGACAGTTGGTGCGGCCCGGAGAAGCGCTGGAAGTGGAAGTGACGCTCCATCAATCATTGGAGGATGGGACGTACATCTGCAAAGGAAGCGGTCGCGTGAGGCGACCGAGCGACGGCTCCAGCAGCACATCAGCCGGTCAAACGGCCGTCAGCGGGCGGTTCACGATGCGGCCGCTGAAGAGTTGAGCCGTC
Organism: Phycisphaerales bacterium; assembly: GCA_022616475.1. Classification (GTDB taxonomy): domain Bacteria; phylum Planctomycetota; class Phycisphaerae; order Phycisphaerales; family SM1A02; genus JAKEEP01. The sequence goes on from JAKEEP010000065.1 coordinate 5,038, forward strand.
AAGTGCCGAGTTGTGTTATAAAGATGCGTTTTCGACAGGAGTTCCGCCATGCCGCAAGCCTCGGGAACCGTGGCCATAAACCGTGAGAAGATATTTGATGATGTGCGCGAGGTGCTGGAAGAGGCGCTGGGGGCCGACGCCGAAGACATCACCCCCGATGCCACGCTCACCGGTGATCTCGAAGCCGAATCGATCGACTTTTTGGACATCGTGTTTCGTCTGGAGAAGAAATTCTCGACACCGAGCAAACCGTTCAAAATCAATCAGGGTGAACTATTCCCGGAGAACCTGATGGAGAACCCATCATGGGTTTCGGACGGCAAATTCACTGATGCGGGCATGGCGATGCTCAAGCAGCGTATGCCGCACGTTGAGTTTTCAGAGTTCGAAGACGATCGCGATGTGAACAAAGTCGGCGAGTTGATCACGGTGAAGTCGCTGGTGGATTTTGTTGAGCGGAAGCTCCGGGCGTAAAAAGTCAACAATCGACAAGTCAACAAGTCGAAATTACGGCTTGCACACGGATGTTGACTTGTTGACATTTTGACTTGTTGAGTTTGACCCATGCGTTGGATGTGGATCGATCAGATCGTTGACTTTGTGCCCAACCAGCGAATGGCGGCAATCAAGAACGTCTCGCTGGCCGAGGACCATTTGCACGACCATCTGCCTGCCAGCGGGTCCGAGCCGGCGGTTCCGGTTATGCCGGCCTCGCTCATGATCGAAGGCATGGCGCAAACGGCCGGAATCCTGGTCGGTTCGGTACACGGGTTCCGCGAGAAAGTCATCCTGGCGAAGGTCGTGATCGCGCGGTTCGATGCCGATGTCTTTCCCGGACAGACCATTCGCTACAGCGCCGCGATCCAGCGGATGGAGGCGGCCGGCGCCGCCACCAGCGGCCTGGTGGAGCGCCTTCGGCATGATGGGCCAAACGCCGGGCAATGGGAAGCCATTGGCCAGGTTGACCTGATGTTCAGCCATCTTGACCAGAACATGGCCGGGATCGAGTTTCCCCAAGAGAACTTCGTCTTCTCCGACAACTTCCGAATGATCTTGCGATCCGCCGGCCTCGAAAGGCTGATCGAGACAAGTCAACAAGTCAACAAATCGACAGGTCAACAGTCGGTGCCTGCCAGATGTTGACTTGTTGACTTTGGACTTGTTGATTTTCATGAAAACAACAACGGCTCCTCTTTCAAGGAACCGCTGTCTGTTTTCCGGCCGCCCCGCATCCGGGCACGGCTCTCGGTAATGGCCCCGATCGGGGAGGCAAACCGATCAGGGGCCGATCCAGGGGGCTAGGTGTTAACCCAATCACACACAGCATCCGATTCAGATTCGCCGTTGCAAACTGTTCTGCCGCATCGCCTGCCGCCCCGTTTGATGTTTGAGGGTTGGTTAAACCAGCAAGACCTCGGCCTCGCAAAGCGGTCGATTGAAACGTGTACAATCGCCCCCCGATGGTCACCGACGCCCGAAAATCCAACCACACGACGCATCACCGCGCGATCTACGCCGGATCGTTCGATCCGATAACCCTCGGCCACCTTGATGTGCTCCGGCGCGCCCGCCGACTCTTCGACGACATCGTGCTGGCGATCGGCCGCAATCCAGACAAGCCCGAGCTCCTGAGCATGAAGGAGCGCGAGGATATCGCTCGCACCCTGGTCGATCAGATGCTCAAAGACGAGCCCGATGGCTGCCCCGTTCGCGTTGAGCGATACACCGGCTTGACTGTCGATTTTGCCAAGAAGGTCAAGGCCTCCGCCATCCTCCGCGGCATTCGAAACATCACCGACCTCGCCGGCGAGTGTCAGTTGGCCATCACCAATCGGCAAGTGGCGGACATTGAAACGGTCTTCATCGTCACCGGCGAGGAGTACGCCTTCACCAGCTCGAGCTTGATCCGCCAAGTGGCCGCCCTCGGCGGCTCCCTCGATCGCCTCAAATCCATCGTCCCGGAAATCGTCATCGACCGCCTCCGCGCCATGCGCAACGATCCCAAGAACCCCCTCGCCAAGCTCGCACGCGATCAACTCGTCGAATGAAAATCAACAAGTCAACAAATCAAAAGTCAACACTTGGTGCCTCCCTCCATTTGTCTTTCTGTTGACTTGTTGACTTGTTGACTTGTCGATTATGGCATGACCCCCGACTATCGCGTCATCTCGATCGGCACCCTTGCGGCCCATCCCCTCTGGGACGAAAAGACCCCGCGCCGCACCGGCCACGCCACCGCCACTCTTGTGAGCGTCGGCGACCACCACATCCTGGTCAATCCCGGACTTCCCACCGCGGCGATGCTCGCCCGGCTCTCCGAGCGCACTCGGATCACGCCCCAGCAGATCACGCATGTCTTCCTCACATCGCTGGAGGCCGATCATCGCCGGGCGCTGAATTCCGGGGGTCCCGGGGGTTCCGGGGGTCCCGGGGGCGGGTTTGAGCACGCGACCTGGCTTGCTCACGAAGTCGAGCTTGAGGCGGCGATCACTGCGTACAAATCGGCGCGGGACGAAGCGGCCCAAGCCGGTGACAAGGACCTGACCAGGCTGGCGAAAAACGAACTGGCGGTCATCGAGCGCTGCCAGCCCGCGCCCGACTCCATCCTACCCAAGGTCGACTTGTTCCCGCTTCCGGGTGTCACCGCGGGAACCTGCGGGTTGTTGATCGCGCTCCCTGGATCAACGGTGCTTATCTGCGGCGACGCGATTCCAACCGTCGAGCATCTCTTGCAAGGCAAGGTCCTTCCGCACTGTGTCAGCCTTGCTCAGGCACAGGAGAGCTTCAAGGAAGCGATCGAGATCGCCGACGCCCTGATCCTCGGCCGCGACAACATCGTTCTGAATCCGCTGCGGAGGCTTTGAGCGGACATGGGAATCTTGCAGCTAAGATCGTCCGTGCCTTTCCGCCGTTGGCCACCATCTGCTGTTCTGGCACTGGTCGCGACGGCTCACGCTCTCGCGCAGTCCGTCCCGGCATCTCAACCTGATTCCCCTAACGCCCAACCCGCGACCCAGTTGCCCTGGCCAGTGCGACTCGGGCTCCGATCGCACCAAGTTACCAATGCATTCCCCTTGATCGATCGGGTCGTTCTGGTCCCTGATGCAGCAACGTACTTGGATGAATTGTCTAAGTGGTCGCCGACGGGCCGATGGCCGGTCTTAATCGAGGATGACCAATACACACCGATGTTCGTGCGGCGATTCAAGCCGGCACAGCTGATTCGCCGTGAGTCGGTGGGGGGGTTGCCCGACGACACCACGGCTCACCGCAAGTTGTTGTCAGCCGTCGTGATCCGTGCCTTTGGCGGCGACCCGGCGCGTCATTCGATTCGCGAGACCTTCGATGCCCAGTCATACGTCCCCGCCGGCGTGGTCGTGACGTCCACGAACGAGCCCGCTTGGACAGCCGCTGTTGCACTGGCCGCCGGCCGCGGTCAGCCTCTCGCGTGGCTCGATGAGCCGTTTGGAACTCCCAACGATGAACTTGATCACGATACGGCCCGGCGGCTGATCGACGCTGTTGATGCGCTGATCGCCGAACAGAATTACAAGTTTGACTCGCTTGGCGATCAGATCGACGCGATCACGATTTGCCGATCGATGGCCAACCGCGCCAGGTTTGCGCTGCCGCAGGCGGAGCGAGCCGCGGTGCCCGCGCCGCACAACGAGGGGCCGATCGCGATCACCGATTTGCTCGGGCGCCGCGCCGATTTCACGCGCTTCGCGTATTCAGGCTGGATCTTCGGCGACCAGGCCCGTAGCGCTTACATGGCGATGTGCTCGCTCTTTCTTGCGCGAGAGCAAATCTGGATGTGCAACACCTATCCGGAGAATGAGCCGGCGTGGGCGGCCTATGCGATGGCTGGCGCGGCGCAGGTGCTGACAGGGGCCGGATACCGCGTTTCTCAGCCGTTGCCCTCGCCGGTGAATGAAGCAGCGTGGCAGAAGGCACTGGCAGGCGGGCTCGCGACCGACATGGCCGTCATGAACACCAAAGGCAACGATGATTTTTTCGATCTGTCTTCCGGTGGCGGCCGCGGCTACCCGCGCGATGTCCCGATTCTCAAGCACCCCGTTGCCCTGCATCTGATCCACAGCTGGGCGATGAGGAGTCCAACGGATCTGGAGACCGTGGGTGGTCGATGGCTCGAAAACGGAGCGTACGCGGCAGTTGGGTCGTGCTGGGAGCCCCTGCTCCACGGCTTTGTTCCACCGGATCTCCTCGCGCGGCGTTGCGCTAGCTTCGTGCCGTTTCTGATCGCCGCCCGCTGGTGGGACGGCGAGCCGGGCATCTCCAAGCCCTGGCGCATCGTCACGATCGGTGATCCGCTGATGCTCTGCCCGCCGCCGGCCCAAATCGTCAAGCCGAGGGTGGCGCAGCCCGCAGACTATGGCGTTGATCTTGGTGAGCGTGTCAAGGCATTAATGAAGGAATCGCAAATCGACCAGACGGGAGCATCGCTAACGGAAGCCATCAAGATTCTGAACCTGTTGGGTAACGACGATGTGGCGATCGAATTGTGGAAGATTGCTGCGCAGCGCAGCCAAGTGGCGTCAGCGCGGGCGGTTCTTGAGTCGGCGTTTCATCGAGGCGATGTCGAAGAGTTCCTCGCTACGTGGGACTCACTCTCGACTCGGTCGCGCGATCGGCGCGCGATGGACCTGCTCTGGCATCTCCTGTTCGGCCAATTGGCATCCCCGGCCGACCCGCGGAATCATGAAGTCTTGCAGCGCCTTGAGCTGGCCATACGCCACCCATCGCCGCAAATCGACATTGAGCGGCTCGGGCCGCATCTGGCCAAGGCGTTCGGACCGGCGCACGGAAGGACTGTCATTGAGCGAGAAATTGACAAAGCAGCCGATGCCCGGACAAAGCGTGCCCTGAGGGACCTTCTGGGCAAGTTCTGAGGTGTAGTTGGGGCGGGGAAGCCGGGCTGTAACGAAGGTCTCAGAACAAGTGGAATGGCGCCTCGGCAAACGCGGTCTCTTTGCAAAACAGCGGGATTTGACTCCTGCCATTTCATATGTTAGTGTTTATTTACTTGTGTTCGGCCGTCCCGGGTGCAGTTGATCTGATTGAACCAGCCTGGGACAACATGGGGCGAGCCGCGCCCCAGGGAGAAGCTCATGCGCAAGCTCACACGCATCGGATTGTTGATCGCCGTCTTCTTCGTGCTCGGCGGTTGTTACTGCGGCTTCAGCACCTTCAGCTACGGATACCGCTGGTCGCCGCGGTTTGATTGCGGTCCAAGCGTCAACTTCGGTTTTCGCGGTTGCCACTGAGTGGTGATCGCGGTGTGGGGTTGAATTCCCGCTTCCGAAACCTCGATGTTGCCGGGGGCACGCATCGCCATCGGGCACGTTCGGTCGATAAGATACTCACGGCTCCTTGCAGGCCGCCAAGAAGCGGCCTGCAAGCCCAGCCATCGCACGATTGTCGCGGTGGCTGCTGCTTTGGAGCCATGGAGAATCATTCGATGGCGAAGGCGAAAACTGGCTTGGCCCCCGCGAGCGGCGGGAACGTCTCGACGCGTCCTGCTCCCCCCGCACCCCGGCCAGCCATCCGGGTGCAGTCAGAATCGCTGCACGATGGTGAGGGATCGCCCGGCACGAGCGGTCAACCCGTGGCTAAGCCGACGCACCTGCCTTCTTCCGTATTCAAAGAGCTCGAGATCGTTCGCGACCCATCGAATCTCTTTCATCAGACGATCGAGCAGGTGCTGATCTCCGCGCAGCTGGTGGGCCTTAAGCACCATCAACAGATCATTCTCGCGCAACCGAAGAACGAGATCATGGTGCACTTTCCGGTGCTGATGGACGATGGGCACCATAAGCTGTTCAAGGGATATCGCGTCCAGCACAACAACGCGCTGGGGCCCTACAAGGGTGGACTGCGCTATCACCCGGAGGTCAGCCTCGACGACGTGAAGGCGCTCGCGGTGCTGATGACCATGAAGTGCTCGCTGGTGCGGGTGCCGTTCGGCGGCGGCAAAGGCGGCGTCAAGTGCAACCCGCGCGAGCTGTCGCGCGATGAGCTGATGCGGGTCACGCGACGGTTTTGCTCGGCGATCAGCAATCAGATCGGACCGAACTACGACATTCCCGCGCCGGATGTCGGGACCAACGCGCAAGTGATGGCGTGGTTCGCCGACACGTACGCGCAAATGACGCCGGAGCTCAACCGCAATGACACGCTGGCGGTGATCACGGGCAAACCGGTTGAAATGGGCGGTTCGCTCGGCCGCGAGAAGGCCACCGGCCAGGGGCTGGTGGACATTCTCAAGGAGATGCTGCCGGAGCTGGGCATCGACATCACCAAGATGACCTACAGCCTGATTGGCTTCGGCAACGTGGGCGGCTGGACGGGCCGGCTGTTGTCGAAATGCGGCGCGAAGCTGGTTGCGGTCCTGGATCACACCGGCGCCATCAACAACGATCAAGGAATTGACACGGCTGCCCTCTCTGTGCACGTTGACAAGACCAGCGGGGTCGCGGGGTTCCGCGGGGCCGAGGCCATCGATGAGATCCAGTTCTATTCCCGGCCAGTGGATGTGTTCATTCCGGCCGCGCTGGAGCAGATGATCACGCCCAAGCAAGCGAAGCTGATCAACGCCAAAGTGGTGGCGGAAGGCGCCAACGCGCCGACGACGCCGGAGGGCGATGCGGTGCTGTTGCAGCGCGGGATCGAGATTTTGCCGGCGATCTTGTGCAACGCCGGAGGCGTGACGGTTTCGTATTTCGAATGGGTGCAGAACAAGTCGAGTGTGTATTGGACGGCCGATGTTGTCGATGAGCGGCTGAACAATCACATGGTGATGGCGGCGCGGCGAACGAAACTGGCTCGCCACAAATACGAGTGCGACATGCGCACGGCCGCGTATTGCGCCGCGATCGAGCAGATCGGCAAGGTCTACGATCTGCGCGGCGTGTTTCCGTGAATGATGGACATGGTAACCTGCCCATGCTGCGGCAAAGAGCTTGGCGAGTTCGCGTTGGACGTTGCGTTTAAGCGTCCGGAGCCGTTCTTGCGAATCCCAAACGACGAGCGCGACAAGCGCTGCTGGTACAGCAATGATCTCTGTGTCATCGATGGCAGGCACCACTAAATTCGCGGGATTGCGCTGGTGCCGATTACAGGAGGCGATACTTTTGGTTGGGGCGTATGGGCGAAGGTGTCGCAACAAGTCTTTGACGACTATGTTGCCCGCTGGGATGATGACCGCATGGGCGACCCTTCAACAAGCGGATTCTGCGCTTCAGTCATCGATATCGAAGGCTACGAAGACCTCGAAGGTCATCCTCTCACTATTCATTTTCAGAACGGAAAGAGCCGCCCGGAGTTTCAACTTGAGCCAAGCAGCCATCGTCTGGCCTGCGAACAGCGCGACGGCATTGACATGCATCGGGCGAAATGGATCAGTGAGAGAATATTCGATGGAACGTGATGGGGACGATCACGCAGCGTCGAGCGCCTTGTAGACGCGCCCGTGTTTACGCAGCCAATCCACGTCACCACGGCGTGCGCGGGCCTCGACCTCTCGCAGAAACTCCACGGTTTCCGCTTCATAACACGCCTCGCTCGGATCAGCGTCAG